>VXMT01000183.1:3882-8258 GCA_009840965.1 Chloroflexota bacterium | reverse complement strand
CCCCCCGCGGCTTTCTTTTCTCCGCGCTGGGGTGGGGGGGGGACGGGGCTCACACCCGGGGCGGCCGCACCCCCCCCGGGGGGGGTCCCACCCCGGGGGGGGGGGGCCGCGCCCCACCCCCGCCCGCCGAACGCGACGCGAGGGAGGAGAACCGCCATGCGAGCCGCCGTCTTCCACGCCCCCAACGATGCACTCACCGTCGAGGACATCGACCTCGACGAGCCCCGCGGCGAGGAGGTCGTCGTCCGCACGGGCGCGAGCGGCGTCTGTCACTCCGACCTGCACTTCGTCGACGGGTTCTACTCGATGGCCACGCCGGCCGTGCTCGGCCACGAGGGCGCCGGGATCGTCGAGGAGGTCGGCGACGACGTGACGATGTTCGAGCCCGGCGATCGCGTGATCTCCTGCCTCTCGATCTTCTGCGGCAACTGCGACCGCTGCCTCAGCGGCGAGCCGTTCCTTTGCATGCAGCGCCCGCTGCGCGGCCGCGGTGACGAGCCGGCGCTGAGCTGGAAGGGCGCGGGCGTCACGCAGATGGCCGGCCTCGCCACCTACGCCGAGAAGATGCTGGTCCACCAGAACGCCCTCGTGAAGATCGACCAGGACATCGGGATCGACCGCATGGCCCTGATCGGCTGCGGCGTCACGACCGGCCTCGGCGCGGTGCTCAACACCGCCGGTATCGAGGTCGGCTCGACGGTTGCGGTCTTCGGCGCGGGCGGCGTCGGGCTGGCGGCGATCCAGGGCGCCCGCATCGGCGGCGCGCGCACGATCATCGCGGTCGACGTGCACGAGTCGAAGCTGGCGACCGCGCGCGAGCTGGGCGCGACGCACTCCGTCGACGCCTCCTCGCGCGACCCGGTGGAGGCGATCAAGGGCATCGTGCCCGGCGGCGTCGACTACACGTTCGAGGCGATCGGCCTGAAGGTGGCGGCCGAGCAGTGCTACGAGGCGATCCGCCGCGGCGGCACCGCCACGGTGATCGGCATGATCCCGCAGGGTACGAAGGTCGAGATCGACGGCCCCAGCCTGCTCGGCGGCAAGACGCTGCAGGGCTCGAGCATGGGCTCCAACCGCTTCCGCATCGACATGCCTCGCTACGTCGACTGGTACCTGCAGGGCCGGCTGCTGCTGGACGAGATGATCACGCGGCGCGGCAAGCTCGAGGACATCAACGAGGCGTTCCGGGCGATGAAGGCCGGCGAGGTCGCCCGCAGCGTCCTGATGTTCGACGAGGACGCGTAGGCATGGCGGACGAACCCACGCCCGGAGCCCTCGAGGGCATCCGCGTCGTCGAGATCGCGAGCGGCGGCGCGGTGGCCTATGCCGGGCTCCTGCTCGCACAGTCCGGCGCGGAGGTGATCCGCATCGAGCCACCTGGCGGCGACGCGATCCGCCGCGCCGGACCCTTCCCCGATGACCAGTTCGCCCTCGACGGCGGCGGGTTGCACCGGCTGCTCAACGGCGGGAAGCGCAGCGTCGCGCTGGACATCACCAGCGAGGCGGGCGCGCGCTTCGCGGGCAAGCTGGTGGCCTCGAGCCAGTTGCTGATCGCGAACTGGCAGACGCCGTCCGCCTCGCCGCTGCCGCTTGCGGACAGCGAGGCGATGGCCGAGCTGTTCCCGGACACGATCTACGTCTCGATCAGTCCCTTCGGGCGGACCGGTCCCTACGCCGACCGCAAGGCGGACAGCCTCGTCATCGAGAGCGCCGCCGGCATGTCCTACGTCAGCGGCAAGCCGGACCGCGAGCCGATGTCCTCGGGCGTCGAGGTCGCCGAGTACTACGGGGCGGCGACGGCCTGGATCGCCGGGCTCGCCGCCCTCGCGGACAAGCAAGCCGGCACGGACCATCACTTCGTCGATGTCTCGATGCACGAGTGCCTGTCGGCGGCGGACGACCACAACCTGCCGGTCTACATCGGGACCGGCGCGATTCGCCGCCGCTACTACTCACGCGTGCTGATCATCTACCCCTCCGACTCGCTGCCGGTGAAGGACGGCTACGTCGCCTTCGTTCTCGCGGGCTTCGACGTGGGCGGGATGATCGCCGAGCTGATCGAGGAGCCGGAGCAGGCCACCAACCCGATCGTCGCCAACGGCCAGGACCGGCTGCTCAACTGGCAGGAGTTCGACAAGATCGTCGAGCCCTGGATGACGTCGCACACCAAGGAGGAGGTGCTCCGCCGCTCGGACGAGATCGGTCTCGCGTTCGCGGACGTCGCGACCACCGAGGATCTCGTCAACGACCCGCACCTCGCGGAGCGGAGCTACTGGCAGACCCTGCCGGACGGCGGGCTCGTGCCCGGCCCGTCGGTGCGCTTCTCGGAGACCCCGATGCGCGTCGCGCCCCCGCCAGACCTCGGCGAGGGGACGGCCGAGCTGCTGGAGCTCGACGGGCCGACCGCGGCGCTGTTGTGGCGAGGGGAGGCGTAGCCGTGCGCTTCTTCGAAGGGCTGAAGGTGGTCGACCTCACGCAGGTCTGGATCGGCCCGATGATGACGAGGATCCTCAACGACCTCGGCGCCAACGTGATCAAGATCGAGCGCACCGACACGCCGGACCAGGTGCGGTCCGGCTTCCTCGCGGGCAACAACCCGAGCGGCGAGTTCTGGAACAACCGCTCGCAGTACTTCGCCGCCCGCAACGCGGGCAAGCGCGCGATGCAGCTGGACCTGCGCAGCGAGCAGGGCCGCGAGATCCTGATGCAGCTGCTCGAGGACGCCGACGTGCTGGCGGAGAACTTCACGCCGGGCGCCGTGCGCCGCATGGGCCTCGGCTACGACGATCTCAAGGAGCGCTTCCCGAGCCTCGTCTACATCTCGATGAGTGGCTACGGGCAGTTCGGCCCGATCGCGCACCGCAAGGCGGTGGGGATGAGCATGGAGCCCGCCTCGGGCGCGGTCGCGGTGACCGGCTACCCGGGCGAGGATCCGCTCAAGACCGGGCAGACCTGGGTGGACCACTACGCCGGCCTGCACGCCTGCGCCGCCGTGATCACGGCGCTGATCTACCGCCAGCGCAGCGGCCGCGGCCAGTACGTCGACATCTCGATGCAGGAGGCGACGGTCCCGACGGTCGGCCGCCACCTTGCCGACTACCTGCTCAACGGGCGGGTCAAGGTCGGCGGGGACGGCAACCGCCGTCCCGGCATGGTGCGCGGCGCCTACCCCTGCGAGGGCGACGACAACTACGTTGCCGTCTCCGCTCGCGACGAGGCCCAGTGGATCGCCCTCTGCGGCGTACTCGGGCACGACGAGTGGAGCGAGGACCCGCGCTTCGCGAGCGCCGACGCGCGCTGGTCGAACCACGACGAGCTCGACGAGCTGATCTCCGCCTGGACGTCGGAGCGCTCGAAGTTCGAGGTCGCCGAGCTGCTGCAGGCCGCCGGTGTGGCGGCGGGCGCCGTGCTGCAGGCGCCCGAGGTGCTCGCCGACCCGCAGCTCGCCGCCCGCGGGTTCTGGGACCAACTGGAGCTGACCGGCTGGGGCGAGGTGCCCGTGCAGCGCTACTTCTCGCCGCACATCGACGGCGAGTCGTACGGCGCGAAGGGACGCGCCCCGCACCTGGGCGAGCACACCGACGAGCTGCTGCGCGAGCTGGGCGCGAGCGACGAGGAGATCGCGGAGCTGCGCGAGTCGGGCGCCGTCGTCGGCCACCCGGTGGCCCTCGACAACGACTTCGCTCGCGACGCCATCACGATGCGCCTGGACCCGTACATCGAGCTCGGCTCGGTGCTGCGTGTCGACGAGGACTTCCGCGAGCGGGTCGCGCGCGGGGCGGGGTAGCGCCGCTTTAGGACTGAGCGTCCTTAGGGCGGTCTGCCCTCAGGAGACCCTTGCAAGGTCCCACAAGCCCGCTCCGGCCCCTCTCCCTGGGGAGGGGGGGCGGAGGGGACGCGCTCGCTGCCCTGAGATTAGGACTGCTCGCTCAGCTCGAAGCGCTGCAGGAAGCGCACGCCGAGCGCGAGTGAGACGGCGACCGCGACGGCCGAGGCGGTCAGCGCCTCGGAGCCCTCGAGGCGGGCGGTCACCTGCGGCGCCGTCGTGATTGCGTCGCTGATGCCGATCACGTACTCGCGGACGCTGATCCAGCGCGTGCCCTCGAAGAGGTTCGTGACGAACGCTTCCCAGACGAAGACGTAGACGAGGCCGATGATCAGTGCGCGGCCGGTGATCGCGCTGAGGCCGACGAACAGCGTGCTGTAGACGATGCTGCCGGCGATGGTGGCGACCGTCGCGGCCAGCCAGAGGGAGTCGCTCCCCAGTCCCTCGAGCGCGATCACGATCATGATCAGCGTCGCGGGCACGGTCAGCACGATCGTCGCCGCGGAGGCGACGACGGCCTTCGCCACGACGACGCGCCAGCGCGCGACCG
>VXMT01000183.1:0-3782 GCA_009840965.1 Chloroflexota bacterium | reverse complement strand
GCGCGCGACCGCGGCCGTGAATGCGCCGAAGTCGCTCGTGCGCACGTCCAGCCGGTTGCCGTTGAGCTCGATGGCGGCGACGTGCGGGAGGCCGACCAGCGCGGCCGCCAGCGCCCGGTTGTCGCTGGAGCGCAGCTCGAAGGTGTGCGGGCGGTCCGTCATCAGGCGCCGGATCTGGCGGAAGTCGCCGGAGGCGGCGAGGCGCCCGTTGATCACCACCAACACGTTCTCGGCGAGCCGCTCGACCTCCTCGAGGATGTGCGAGGAGAAGAGGATCGTGCAGCCCTCGGCGGCCTTGCGCCGCAGCATCTCCATCATTTGCAGGCGCTGGCGCGGGTCGGTGCCGTTGAACGGCTCGTCGAGGATCAGCACGTCGGGGTCGTGAACGAGCGCGGCGGCGACCTTGGCGCGCTGGCGCATCCCCTTCGAGTAGCCGCCCATCGCCCGGTCCTGCGCGTCCTCCAGCTCGACGAGGGCGACCGCCCGCTGTGCCGCCTCCTCGGGGTCCGGGAGTCCGTGCAGGCGGGCGCTGGCGATCGCGAAGTCGAGCGCGCCGAGGAAGGGATAGATGGCCTCCCGCTCGGGTACAAGGCCGATCCGGCGGAACATCTCGGTGTTGCGCCAGGAAGGCTGTCCCAGCACCTGGACGGCGCCCGCGGAAGGCCGCAGGAAGCCCGAGATCATGTGCAGCAGCGTGCTCTTGCCCGCGCCGTTGGGACCGAGCAGGCCGGTGATGCCGGGCCCGACGGAGAAGGAGATGTCGTTGACCGCGACGACGTCGCCGTACCAGCGCGAGACGTTGCGCACCTCGATCGCGGGGTTCGCCGTCCCTTCCGCGGCCATCAGACCGACCCCCGGAAGCGGCGGACGACGATCGCCGAAGCGATCGCGGCCCAGGCGAGCGAGGCGAGCGGCCAGACATAGCTCGGGAAGTCCGCCCACGCGATCTGGGCGATCGGATCACCCCTGCGCGAGAACTCGTCCACCTCGGGGATCGCGTCGAAGATGTAGGCGGTGGAGCCGTCGATCACGTGCAGGGGGCTGAGGAAGAGCGCCCAGCGCACCTGATCGCTGTCGATCTCCGAGATGACGGTGCCGACGACCGGGAGCGAGATGAAGAAGATCGCGATCACGCTGATCATGGCGAAGGCGCGCCGCTCCGCGTAGGAGGCGACGAGGATCCCCAGCGCGCCGAACGTGACGCAGAGGATCAGCCCGCTCGCGACGAAGCGCGGTATGTCGTCGGCGTTGTCGCGCATCCAGTCGAGGCCGCTCGATGCGCCGACCGCGTTGCCGGCGAACATCACCAGCTGCGGCAGCACGGTCAGCGCGAGCAGGCTGCTGGAGAGCGCCGCGATCTTCGCGAGCGCGTAGTCGTCGCGCTCGATCGGGCGCGAGAAGTAGAGGGGCAGCGTGCGGGAACGCCGATCGTTGCCGACGAGGTCCGAGGCGATGGCGGCGACGAAGATCACGAGGATGAACTGGATGATCCCGTAGTAGTCCCTCGGCGCGAAGACCTCGAAGTCCTCGGCGGCGATGACCGCGCCGACGATCAGCGTCACCACGGCCGGGATGAACGCAAGAGCGACCAGCCCGAAGGCCAGCACCTTGGGCAGGGCGCCGCGTCCGATGCCGAAGGCGTTGCGCACGCTCAGCAGGTAGAGCGACCAGAGCGCGTAGAGCCGCCCGAGCCGCGGGCCCTCATAGCCCTGGTACCCGAGGTCGTAGATCGCCCCACTGGGCGCGGGCTCAGGCGTCGTCACCGGGCGCCCCCGTGCCTGGCTCGCTTGCGGGCTGGAACAGCTCCTCCAGCGTGCGGCGGCGGCGTTCGAGCCGCACCAGCGGGAGCTCCAGCGTCACGACGGCGTCGAGGATCGTGTCGTGCACGCTGTCCGAGCCGCCCGCCGAGGCGACCTCGACCGTGCGGCCCAGCGCCTGCACCTCGAGGCCGCGCTCGCCGAGCAGCGCGGCGAGGCGGTCGGCGTCCCACTCCACCTCGACCGCGAGCACGGCGGTCTCGTCCGTGAGCTCGGCGATGCGGCCGGTGCGCATCAGGGCGCCGCTCTCGATCACGATCAGCCCGTCGCAGACGCGCTCGATCTCGCTGAGCAGGTGGGAGGACATGATGATCGAGATACCGAACTCGTTCCCCGTGCGCGCGACGAGGTCGAGCATCTCGTCGCGGCCCTGCGGATCGAGCCCGTTCGTCGGCTCGTCCAGGAAGAGCAGCTCCGGGTCGTGGACGAGCGCCTGGGCGAGCTTCACGCGCTGCTTCATACCGGTGGAGTAGCCGCCGATGTGGCGGTAGCGCTCCTCGAAGAGCCCGACGTGGCGAAGCACCTCGGCGGCGCGCTCGCGGGCGTGGGAGGGCGGGATGCCGCTCATCCGCGCCATGTGGATCACGAAGTTCGTCGCCGACTGGTCGGGCGGCAGGCAGTCGTGCTCCGGCATGTAGCCGACGCGCTCGCGGACCTTCAGCCCCTCGCGCGCCGCGTCCAGGCCCAGCACCTCGGCGCTACCGGAGGTCGCGTCGACCAGGCCGAGCAGGATCTTGATCAGGGTGCTCTTGCCGGCGCCGTTCGGCCCGACGAGGCCGACGACGCCCGGCTCCACCTCAAGCGAGAGGTTGTCGAGGGCGATGACGGACGAGTAGCGCTTGGTGAGGCCGGCGGTCTCGATCAGCGCCATCGGATCACCTTCGCCGCGTCACCAGTATCGGGGCCGCGGGGCCGCCGCACAAACAGGTCACACGAAGAACGAGCCGCAGTTCACGTCCAGCGACTGACCGGTGATTGCACTCGAGCGATCGGAGGCGAAGAAGGCGACCGCCTCCGCGATCTCCGCGGAGGTGGCGATGCGGTTGAGGGCCGCCTCGCCCGCCATCTCGTCGTGGATGGTCTGGTAGTCGACGCCGCGCTCCTCGGCGAGCTGGCGGAACCAGATCCGCACCGCCTCGCCCATGATCGCGGCGGGCACGACGGTGTTGACGCGGATGTTGTCGGGCCCGAGCTCGAGGGCGAGCGTCTGCGCCGCGGCCAGCAGCGCGGCCTTGGAGGCGGCGTAGGTGCCGCGGCCGGGCATCATGCGCCGCATCGAGAGCGAGCTGATCATCACGATCGAGCCGCCGCCGCCCTCGCGCATCGCGGGGATCGCGGCCTGCGTCATGTTCATCGTGCCGCCGTAGTTGATACGGATCGCGTGCTGGATCTGCCGCTCGGTCGCCTCGCCAAGCTCGACCTCGTAGCCGCCGGTGGCGGCGTTGTTGACGAGCACGTCGATGCGCCCGAACTCAGCGAGCGCGCGCTCGACGAGGTTGTGGCACTCGTCGGCGTCCGTGATGTTGGTCGGAACGCAGAGCGTGCGCCGGCCGAGCTCGCGGACTTCGGCTGCGACGGCCTCGAGCGTCTCGGGCGTGCGTGCGGCGAGGACGATGTCGGCGCCCTCGCGCGCGCACACGAGCGAGATGTCGCGGCCCATGCCCGGGCCGATGCCTGAGACGACGACGATCTTGTCTTCGAGCATCAGTGCGCCCGCGTGCCTGCGTCGCGCGCTGCCGGCCGGGCCGTTGCTGCGCCGTTAGCGGCGGTAGCCACCACCGCCACCGCCGCCGCCGTAGCCGCCGCCGCCACCACCGCCGCCGCGGTAGCCGCCGCCTCCGCCGCCGCCGCTGCCGCGCGGGCGCGCCGCGTCGACGTTGAGGCGGCGGCCCTGGAACGTGGCGCCATCGAGGGCTGAGATCGCCTTGGTTGCGTCCTCATCCGGCATCTCGACGAACCCGAAGC
>VXMT01000190.1:13772-15985 GCA_009840965.1 Chloroflexota bacterium | reverse complement strand
CGGGGCGCCTCGCGCGCGTCGGGCGGGGTGCGCGGGATGCGGCTCGGCGACGACGAGCGCGTGGTCGCGCTGGTGATCGACACGGACGGCGAGGACTTGCTGTTGGTGTCGGAGCGTGGCGTTGGCAAGCGGACGCCGATCGGCGAGTACACAACGAAGCGCCGCGGCGGCGTGGGCCTGCTGACCTTCCGGACGACCGAACGGAGCGGGCCGCTCGCGGTCGCCGCAGCGGTCACCGCAGGTGAGGAGATCATCCTCGTGTCGCGCGAGGGCATCGTCATGCGAACGGATCCCAACGACATCCGGCAACTCAGCCGGACAGCGCGAGGTGTCGCGGTGATGAACATCGGCGAGGGCGACACCCTCGCGGCGCTCGCCAGGATCGACATCGACAAGGACAGCCCCCGGCGGCGCGCACCGCAGCCGGAGCCCGAGCCGGAGGACGAGGACGAAGACGACGCCCCCGAGCCGGTGGCAGAAGCCGAGCCGGAGGCGGCGGCGGATGCCGAGGAGGCCGAGACGCCCGCGAGGCGCAGGGCCACCGACATCGCCGATGTGACGGATGAAGAGATCCGGGACGCCCTCGAGGCGGCGCTGCCGGACGGGGAGTGGGCCCAGCACATCGAGGTACTGAGGAAGGCGGCGCGGGCCCTGCGCTTCACGCGCCTCTCGCAGGGCGTGCAGAAGGCCCTCGGGCGGGCGATCCACGGCGCCGTCGTCGAGGGCTGGATCGAGGAGAACGGGGAGACCCAGGAGCTGCGGCGGCCGGGCGCCTGAGCCCGCGCGCGAGCACACCATGAGCCTCAGCGACCTCGGCGAGTTCGGGCTGATCGAGCGCATCATCGAGCGCCTCGGCGAGGCCGCCGCGCACGACATCCTCGTGCCGCCCGGCGACGACGCAGCGGCCTGGACGCACGATGTCGGCGCGACGGTCGCGACCGTCGACAGCCTGGCCGAGGGCACGCACTGGCGGCGCGACACGATGTCGCTGGCCGACATCGGCTGGCGCTGCGCCGCCACCAGCCTCTCCGACCTCGCCGCGATGGGCGCCGAGCCCGGCCCGCTGCTGATCGCGGCGCAGCTCGGCCCGGACGTCACGCTCGATGACCTCGACGCGTTCGCGGACGGGCTGGCGGCCGCCTGCCGCTGCTTCGGCGCGCGCATCGCGGGCGGCAACATCGCGCGCGCGGCGAGCACGAGCTTCAGCGCGACGGCGATCGGGAGCACGCGCGACGGCAGCGCGCTGCTGCGCCGCGATGCGGCCCGTCCCGGCGACGCCGTCGCCGTATCCGGCGCACCCGGAGCGGCGGGCGCCGGGCTGACGCTGATCGAGGCGGGGCGGGCGTCCGAGCCGGCTGCGGTGGAGCTGGTCGCTGCGCACCGGCGGCCTCCGGCGCGCCTCGCGTTGGGCCGGGCGGCGGCTGACTCCGGGCTGCGCTGCGCGATCGACGTTTCGGACGGGCTGCTGCAGGACCTCGGCCACGTCGCCGCGGCCTCCGGCGTGGCGATCGAGATCGAGGCGGCGGCGCTGCCGCTGCACCCGGCGGCGCTGGCGCTGCTGGGCGGCGATCGCGCGCTCGCACTGGCGCTCGGGGGCGGCGAGGACTACGAACTGGCGCTTTGCGGACCGGCTGCTACGCTCGATGCGCTCGGCGCGGACGCCGCCGCGAGCGGGCTCCCGCCGCTGACGCGCATCGGCCGGATCACGGCGGGGCCGCCCGGCGAGGTGGCCGCCCTCGACGGGTCGGGCGGGCGCATCGATCCGGCATCCACGGGCTGGGACCAGCTGCGCTGAACCGCCGGGCGGCCACGGAGTAGGCATCGTGCACACCGCCAACCGCATGCTCGTGACGACGAAGGGCGCGGCCCGCACGCGCGCCCTCGGAAGGCGGCTCGCGCGGCTGCTGCGGCCCGGCGACGTGGTGCTGCTGCAGGGCCCGCTCGGCGCGGGCAAGACGACGCTCGTGCAGGGCGTGGGCGCGGGCCTCGGCGTCGAGGGACCGGTCAACAGCCCCACCTTCGTCCTGCTCGCCCGCCACGACCTCCCGCCCTCCGAGGACGGCGGCGTACGGCCCGCCGACCGCCCCGACGCGCTGCACCACGCCGACCTTTTCCGGCTCACGGAGATCGAGGAGGTGGCGGAGCTGGGCGGACCCCCACACCCCCCCCAAAATAAAAAATAAAAAAAAAAACAAAACCACACAAAAAAACAA
>VXMT01000190.1:0-13762 GCA_009840965.1 Chloroflexota bacterium | reverse complement strand
CCCCGCTCCCGGGCCACCCCTCTGCCGATTGGCTGCTGGGCGCTTCGCGGTGGTGGCGCGTCGGGGCCCTTGCGGCCGCCGCCCCCCCACGGCGCACTGCTGGTCGAGTGGCCGGAGCGCGGCCTCGAGGCGCTGCCTTCCGAGCACCTGCTCGTCGCGATCGAGTTCTCGCCGGAGCGGGACGACGAGCGGCGGCTCACCTTCGTCGCGGTCGGCGAGCGCTACCACCGCATCCTCGACGGCCTCGGCGGGCGCGGCTGATGGCGCGCGTGGAGCTGGGTATCGACAGCGCCTCGCACGAGGCGGCCGTCGCGCTGCTGGACGGCGACGACGTGCTGGCGGAGCACCGCTGGACCGTGGAGACGAACTACTCGCGCGAGCTGCTGGGCGGCATCAACACAGCGCTACGCGAGGCGGGCGTCGCACGCGCCGAGCTCGTGGCGATCGCGGTGGACGTGGGCCCCGGAGGCTACTCGAGCCTGCGCAGCGGCGTGGCCACGGCGCAGGGGCTGGCGCTCGCGCTCGGCGTGACGCTGGCCGGTGTCTCGCGCCTCGAGACCGCCGCGTTCCCGCACCTCGGCGGGGGGCGTACGGTGGTCGCGGTGCACGAGCCGGGCGGCGGGCGCGGCGCCGGGGCCGCCTACGCCGCCGACGGCGGCGCCCCGGCGCTCGTCGAGGCGCCCCGGCTGGACGAGCTGGACGCCTGCCTGCGGGCCGCCCCGCGCGGCGCGCTCTGGTGCGGCGAGCTGGGCGAGGAGCTGATCGCCGCGCTGCCGGACATCGAGGGGACGGCGGTGTCGGCTGCGGAGAACGTGCGCCGCGCCGCCGACCTCGTGCGGCTCGCAAGGCTGCACGAGGCCTACGGCGACCCGGGGCTGGTGGACGTGATGTACCTGCGGCCGCCGCCGATCACGCGGCCGGCCGGCACGAAGGCAAACTAGGCACGCGCGCAAGGCGCGGGGAGAGGGAGCACGGATGGAACGCACGCTGATCCTGGTGAAGCCGGACGCCGTCCAACGCGGGCTGATCGGCGAGGTGCTTGGCCGCCTCGAGCGGCGCGGGCTGCGCCTGGTTGCGCTGCGCCTGATGCAGGTGGACGAGGCCCTGGCCCGCCGCCACTACGGGGAGCACGAGGGCAAGCCGTTCTTCGCCGGCCTCGTGGAGTACATCACCTCGAGCCCGCTGATCGCGGCGGTGTTCGAGGGGCCGGACGCGATCGCCGCCGCGCGCCAGACGATGGGCTCGACCAACCCGGTCGAGGCCGCCCCCGGCACGATCCGCGGCGACCTCGCCCTCGAGGTGGGTCGCAACCTGGTGCATGGCTCTGACGGCCCGGAGAGCGCGGCGCGCGAGATCGCGCTCTTCTTCGGCGACGAGGCGGCGCCTTCCTGGGAGCGCGACACGGATCGCTGGATCCTCGAGTAGCCGGCCCTACGCGGGCTCCTCGCGCAGGACCGTCCCGACGCGATCAATCCCACGGTCGAAGGACGCCACGACACCAACCCCGGTGCGCTCGGCGCTCGCCACGAGGTAAGCGTCGGCGAAGTCGAGGCCGTGCACCTCGTACACCTCGACGGCACGATAGAGCAACGCACTGTCGACGACACGGATGGCCCGGAAGGCAAGGATGGCACGCAGCGCCTCCGCGACCTGGAGGCGCGCGACCTCGTAGTAGGACTCCAGCACGTAGGCGACCTCGGCGAGGATGAGGTCGGGGAGTAGCAGTTGATCGGCACGGTCGAGGTACCGAGTCGCGCGCCGCGCCTGGTCGGGAGGGTCTGCCGTGAGGTGCCTGATCAGGACGTTCGTATCGACGAAGGCTGTCACCGCCGGGCGGCTGCTCTCGCCCGCCGGGTCTCGCGTAGCACCTCATCCCAGGGAGTGCCCCGCTTTGCCGCCGGTACACTCACCGATCCGGCGAGTTCGATCAGGTCCGAGCTGCGCGCGAGGATCGCGCGTCCGCCTTCGACCCTGAAGAGGACCTCGTCACCCTCAACGATCTCGAGGGCCTCGCGGACTGCGCGAGGGATTGTGACCTGGCCTTTCGACGTGACACGAGCGGCAACGTCCATCGCCCACTCCTTACTCTCCACACGCAGTAAGGATACCGTACGTTAGCCGGACGAATCAACCGAAGTCGCCGCGCGGGCGGCCGGCGAGGATGACGAAGACGGCCGACAGCGCCGTCAGCGGGGCGTAGATCGTGAAGATCAGCTCGTAGCTGCCGAACTCGTCGAAGGCGAGCCCGGCGAGGAACGGCCCAAGCATCCCGAACGGCATCGTGAGCGTCGAGGTAAGCCCCTGCAGGGTGCCGAAACGGCGCGGTCCGAAGTGGTCGGCGACAGCCGTGATGAAGAGGATCACCCAGATCGCGTGCCCGGTCGCGTACGTCAGGTAGTAGAGCGGCAGCAGCCAGAGCCGGTCCGTGCTGAGCTGCGCGAAGAAGACGAGCCCCACGCCCTGCAGCAGGAACGAGGCGATGTAGAGCTGGTGCCGCCCCACGAGGTCGGCGAGCCAGCCCACGGCAGGCCGCATCGCCACCTGCACCCCGCCATAGACCGCAACCACCAGCCCCGCCTCGGGCAGCGAGAACCCCGTGTTGGTCATGTGCGGCACCTGGTGCACCGTCCAGGCGATCGACTGCCCGGCGGTGAACCCGGTCGAGAGCGTGAGCAGGTAGAAGGCGCGACCGCGCAGCGCATCGGAGACGCTCACGCCCACGAGCGACGACGCGGGCGCGGCAGAGTCACCCGCCCGCGCGGCATCCTCGCCGTCGGGGACCATGCCGTATTGCTCCGGCCGGTCCCTCGCGATCAGGGCGAACGCCATCCCGACGGCGAAGATCAGCAGCGCGACGATCACGAGCGCCTCGCGCCAGCCCGCGGCGGTCACGAGCAGCGCGAACAGCGGGACGATGAAGTAGCCGCCCCCGCGCCCGGCGGCGACGATGCCCAGCGCCCTCGCCCGCTTGCGCTGGAACCAGTTCATGATCGTGGCGTTGATCGGCACGCCCATGCAGAGGCTCTGGCCGAGCGCCGCGATGATGCTCGCCGCGTAGTAGACGGGCAGGTTGCGCGCCTGCGAGAACAGCAGCAGGCCGCCCGCGAGCAGCAGTACGCCGGCGAGGATCATCTTCCTCGGGCCGAGCCGGTCGACGAGCACGCCGCTGATCGGGGCGAGCAGGCCCTGCTCGAAGCTGCGCAGCGAGAACCCGAGCGAGATCGCGGCGATGCTCCAGCCGAGCTCCTGCTGCATCGGCTCGATCAGCACGCCCAGACCGAGCGAGGCGATGCCGAAGGCGATCAGGCTCAGCGCGCCGCCGCCGGCCGCGATGTACCAGCCGTAGAAGACGGGAGTCCGGGTACCGATCATCCGCGCACCACCGCGCGCGACGGTACACGGTTGCGGCGGCCGAGGCGTCGGAAGGCGAACGGGCTACTGGATGTGGACGACCTCGCGGGCGCGCCGCCACAGACCCTCGAGGTTGTAGTAGGCGCGCTGCTCGACCGCGAAGATGTGTACGACGGTGTCGCCGAGGTCGGCGAGCCGCCAGCCGTCCTCGTTGCGGCCCTCCCAGCGCGGGCGGTTGGAGCGGCGCGAGCCGTCGTGGGAGGCGCTGACCTCGTCGACGGCCTCGACGAGCGCGCGCAGCTGGCGTTCGCTGTCGGCGCTGGCGATCACGAAGTAGTCGGTGAAGGTGGAGAGTCCCTGGAGGTCCAGCAGCACGACATCGGACGCCTGGCGGTCCACCAGGGCATCGACGACCTCGCGCGCGAGCTGCAGCCCGTCCAGACGCACATCCCTCCTGCTGGCCCCGGCGGCCGCGGCCGCGCGGCGCATGGAGTATAGAGGAGACCGCTCCGCCTGATATCGATCGTCTGCCAGTGGCCTACCACTCCGGCCGTCCTACAATGGATCGATGGGCGATTCGCGCATCCTGGTGGCGATGTCCGGCGGCGTCGATTCGGCGGTCGCGGCGGCGATCCTGCATCGCGAGGGCCATGCCGTCGTCGGGGTGACGCTGCGGCTCTACACCGAGGAGGACCCGACCGCGTTGCGCTCGAAGCGCGCCTGCTGCGGCGTCGAGGACGTCGCCGACGCGCGAGCGGCGGCGCAGCGGATCGGCATCCCCCACTACGTGCTCAACATGGAGCGCGAGTTCGAGCGCGACGTGATCGAGGTCTTCGCCTCCGCCTACCGCAACGGGCGCACGCCCAACCCCTGCCTCGAGTGCAACGACCGCGTGAAGTTCCGCACCCTGCTCGACCGCGCCGACGCGCTCGGCTTCGAGCGGCTGGCCACCGGGCACTACGCGCGCATCCGCGAGCGCCCAGTCGGCGCGGAAGGCGAAGGATGCGGGTTCTCGCTGCACGCGGCAGCGGACGAGGCCAAGGACCAGTCCTACGTGCTCTACACCCTCGGGCAGGAGCAGCTGGCGCGCGTACGCTTCCCGCTCGGCGACCTGCCGAAGGCGGAGACACGCCGCATCGCCGCCGAGCTGGACCTGGGCGTGGCCGACAAGCCCGACAGCGCCGACATCTGCTTCGTCCCCGGAGGCGACTACCGCGAGCTGCTGCGCGCCCGCGGCGACTCCTCGCGCCCCGGCGTGATCGTCGACGCCGACGGCAGCACGCTGCGGCGTCACGAGGGCGTCGCAGCCTTCACCGTCGGCCAGCGCCGCGGCCTGGGCGTCGCAACCGGCGAGCGCCGCTACGTCACGGAGATCGACGCGGCGGCGGGCGCCGTGCGCGTCGGTTCGGCCGAGGACCTGCTGGCACGCGGCGTCGAGGCGTCCGCGCCGCGCTGGGTGCGCGAGCCGCCCCTGCCGGGCGATCGGCTGCTCGCGCGCATCCGCGCGCACGGGCCGCTCGTCGCGGCCCAGCTCGCCGCCCTCGACGCCTCGGGCTTCCATGTCGCGTTCGAGGAGCCCGTGCGCGCCGCCGCACCGGGCCAGGCGATCGTGCTCTACCGGCCGGACGACAAGCACGGGCACGAGGTCGCGGGCGGCGGGACGATCGAACGCGGTCTGAAGTAGCCATCGGGGGGCGCCGGCCCTCGCGTTGAGCCCCGGTAGCGGCGCGGGCTACGATCTACGATGCAACGGGGCGCGCTCGCGCGCCGGTACGGCTGAGGAGCTCGCGTGCGCTGGATCCTGATCCTCGTTGGAGTGCTGATCGTGGCGGCCATCGCCGCGGCCATCTGGGCGCTGGTCACGGGCGTCGTCGAGATCACGCTCGGCGAGGCGCGCGACACCGTCATCATCGTCTACGGCGTGCTCGGCATCGTCTTCTTCCTCGTCGCCATCCTCGCAGCGCTCGCGGTCTTCCTCGCGGTGCGCATGGTCACGGGCCTCGCCCGCGACGCCTACGAGGAGCAGGCGCGTCCGCTGGTGGACGACGTGCGGGGCACCGTGCAGTCCGTGCGCGGCAGCGTCGAGTTCGTCTCCGACCAGGCGATCTCCCCGATGATCCGCATCATCGCCGTCGCGCGCGGCCTGCGCCGGGGGGTGGAAACGGTCGCCGGTGTCGCCCGGCGCGGACGCCGGAGAGGTTCCTGATGCCGCGCTGGCGGCGCCGCCGCGGCCCCGAGCGCGAGCCGCGCTACCAGGTCGTCGAGGTGATCGGCGCCTCGGAGCAGCTCGACGAGGCCGTTGGGCGCGCCGCCGAGCGGCTCGCCGAGCAGCGGGCCGCGGCCGCCCGGCGCGGACGCAGGGGTCTGGGCAAGCTGGTGCTGCTGACCGCAGCCGTGACCGGGGCGGCGGCAGCCACCTACGGCGCGCTGCGCGCGCTGCTGGGCCGTGGCCCCGAGGCGGGCCCGCTGCCGGGACCCCTCGAGGGCGCGAGCGGCGAGGCCCAGTCGGCCCGCGACGCCATCGAGGCGGGTATCGCCGAGGGCCGCCGCGCGAGCGCCGAGGCGGAGCGGGAGCTGCGCGAGGACCTGCGGGCGCGGCGCGAGGGCAGGCGCTGAGCCGGTTGCCTCGGTGCTACGGGGCCGCCACTGGCGCGGCGGCGGCGGGGCCGTTCACCTGCTCGAACAGGTCGGAGACCTCCCGATTCGGCGGCGGCGTCAGCAAGGTTACGAGCACGGCGGCGGGTGTGGCAGCCAGGAACCCGGGCGTGGCCGGCTGCATGCTCCAGATGCCGCTCTGCTGGGGCTTCATCAGGTCCCACAACCCATCGAGGGCCCCGATCGGCGCGCCTGCCTCGGCGCCGAGGGGCAGGTACCACCAGAGGGTGGCGACCGCCGTGCCGACCGTGATCGAGGTGAGCGCGCCCCAGTAGTTGAAGCGCCGCCAGTAGAGCGCGAGCAGCGTCGCCGGCCCGAAGGCCGCGCCCATCCCTCCCCAGGCCAGCGATACGAGGTTGAAGACCGAGTCCGGGTGCTCGATGGAGAGCAGCGCGGCGATCCCGCCGACGACGAGCAGCATCGCGCGGCCAAGCCAGACACGGGCATCGGCCCGCAGCGCATCGGTCAGGCGCGTCATGAGCGGGACATCGCTGGTCATGATCGCCGAGGCGAGCAGCAGCTGGGAGTCGGCGGTGCTCATCACCGCCGCGATCACCGCGGTCAGCAGCAGGCCGGCCACCAACGGGTGGAAGAACTCCGTGGAGGTGACGAGGTAGACGCGCTCCGGGTCGGCCGTCACCTGGTCGAGCAACCCTCGTTCGGTCAGCGCGGGGACAGCGATCAGGCCCAGCAGCAACCCCAGGCTGAACATCAACGCCACCCAGGAGACCCCGATGTTGCGGCTGCGGGGGACGTGATCCTCGCGGTCCACCGCCATCAGCCGGGCAAGCATGCGCTGCGATCCAAGGGCGCCGAGGCCCCAGCCGGCGCTCGAAAGGACGAACACAAGGCCGATCGCCTCGCCGGACTGATCGGTGAACGGGTTCCAGAAGCCCTCACCGGTTGAGCCCATGCCCCGGAACGGATCGTCGGCCATGACGATCAGCATCAGCGGCAGCAGGATGAAGCCGCCCAGCATCATCAGCGACTGGAACACGTCCGTCCGGGAGACGGCGAGGAAGCCGCCGATGAAGGTGTAGGTCGTGATCGCGGCCAGCGTGATCAGGACTCCCAGCCAGTGGTACTCGTCGTGGCTCATCGCGAAGACTTCCTCGAGGAGCTTGGCCCCGGCGATGAGGCCCGAGCTGACGTAGAAGACGATGAAGAAGACCGTGATCACGGCCGCCACGGTGCGCAGCGTTCCGCTGCGGTCCATGAAGCGCTTCTCGAAGAACTCCGGGATCGTGAGCGAGTCCTCGGCGGCGACGGTGTAGCGGCGCAAGCGCCGGCCCATCAGCGTCCAGACCAGCCAGTGGCCGAGCGCGATGCCGACCGCCGTCCAGAGGTGGATCAGCCCGCCCGCGAAGGCCAGCGCGGGAAAGACCAGCATGGTCCAGCCGCTGGCCGCCGAGGATGCGGAGCTCAGCGCCGAGGTGAGCGTGCCCATCCTGCGGCCGCCCAGCACGTAGTCGGACATGTCGTCCATGTGCCGGGCGCGGACGATCGCGATGCCGATCAGGACCGCGAAGTACGCGACGAAGACGAACAGCACCCAGTACCCGAAGGCGGTCAAGCGCTACCCCCTGCGCTCCCGACCCGCCGCCGATCGGGCTGGCGCAACGGAGATAGAGTATCGATGCGAGCTCTGCTGAGGCCAACCAACCGGGAGCAGTGCCGCAGGGGGTCTGGCGGAGAGGGTGGGATTCGAACCCACGAGAGGGTGTTGCCCTCTACCCGCTTTCCAGGCGAGCCTGATCAGCCACTCCAGCACCTCTCCGCGAGGTGGACGCTCGGGTTGCGCGCGGGCTGGCGGAGAGGGTGGGATTCGAACCCACGAGGCTTTCGCCTACCGCTTTTCGAGAGCGGCACCTTAAACCACTCGGACACCTCTCCACGGACCAGTATATGGGACCGGCCCGCTAGCGCCCGCGCCGCCGATACCGCAGCGGGCCTTCCCGCTTCTGCTAACGTGTTTGCAGGCCGAAGCGTCGATCGAGGACGCCTGCACGTGACGAACTACGACTACGACATGGTGGTCATCGGCTCCGGCCCGGCCGGGCAGCACGCCGCAATCCAGGCCTCGAAGCTTGCCGGGCGCGTGGCCGTGATCGAACGGCTTCCCGCCATCGGCGGGATCGACCTCTCCGCGGGCACCCCGGCCAAGACGCTGCGCGAGGCCGCGATGCACCTCACCGGCTACCGGGAGCGCAACGTCTACGGCAGCTCGTACGTCGTGAATCAGAACGTCTCGATGAGCGATCTGCTGGTCAGGACGAACTACGTCATGGAGCACCAGGCACAGATGCAGCGCGCCCAGCTCGCCAGGAACCGCCTGGAGATAATCACCGCCGAAGCCTCGTTCGTCGATCGCAACTGCCTGGAGATCTCCGACGACACGGACGGCCCGGACCGGACGATCACCGCGGACAAGATCGTGATCGCCGTCGGCACCTTCTCAACGCCGCCTCCGGTGGTGCAGCCCGACGGGCGAATGATCCTCGTGAGCGACGACGTGCTGACCCTCCCCGACGTGCCGCGCACACTCACGGTCGTCGGCGCCGGGGCGATCGGCCTGGAGCACGCGAGTACGTTCGCGGCGCTGGGAACACGCGTGACGATCGTGGACCGGGGGAGCCGCCTGCTGCCGTTCGCCGACGACGAAGTGGCCGAGTCGCTGACGTACCAGCTGCGGCAGCACGGCGTGACGCTGCGCCAGAACGAGACCGTGTTCGACATCGAGTACGTGATCGGCGAGGCCGAGCCGCGCGTGCGCGTGATGCTCGAAAGCGGCAAGCAGATCGTGAGTCACGCGGTCATGTACTGCGTCGGACGCACCGGCAACACCGAGTCGCTCAACATCGAGGCCGCCGGCCTCGAGGCCGACGGCCGCGGACGCCTCAGCGTGGACGAGAACTACGAGACCGGGGTGGAGGGCATCTACGCGGTCGGCGGGGTGATCGGCTTCCCGGACCTCGTCTCGACGTCGCAGCTGCAGGGCCGCATCGCCGCCTGCCACGCCTTCGGCGTGCCCGTCGAGGACTACTCGCGGCTCTTCCCCTACTCGGTCTACACGATTCCCGAGATCGCGATGGTAGGGAAGACGGAGTCCGAGCTGACCGACGAGGGCGTGGCCTACGAGGTGGGGAAGACCAGCTATCGCGAGTCCGTCCGCAGCATCGTCATGGGCGACGTGTGGGACGGCTTCCTGAAGCTGCTGTTCGAGATCGAGTCGCGCAAGCTGCTCGGCGTGCACATCATCGGCGAGGGCGCCTCGGAGATGATCCATCTCGGGCAGGCGGTGATCGCCCACGGCGGGACCGTCGACTACCTGACCGAATCCGTGATCGCTCACCCGACATTCGCCCAGTGCTACGCCGCGGCCGCGTTGGACGGGATCGACCGCCTCGGGTTGTAGACCTCCCGGGGTTCGGGCCTCCGCGCGCGCCGAGGCGCCGCGAACCGGAGTAGACTCCTCGCCAGCGGAGCGAAGGAGCAACACCGTGAAAGCAGCAATCCTCCACGAGATCGGCGCGCCACTGGTCGTCGAGGACGCCGACATCGACGACCCACGCGACGACGAGGTGCTGGTCCGCACCGCCGCCAGCGGCGTCTGCCACTCCGACTGGCACAACATCATCGGCGACTCGCCGATGCCGGTGCCGGCGCTGCTGGGCCATGAGGCCGCCGGCGTCGTCGAGGCCGTCGGCAGCAACGTGACCTACGTGAAGCCCGGCGACCACGTCATCGCCCGCGGCTCGTTCTGCGGCGCCTGCGAGATGTGCCTGCGAGGGCACGCGAACCTCTGCCCGGAGAAGCCCGGGCGCGACCTGAATCTCAAGCCGTGGCGCATCAGCTTGGGCGGCGAGCGGCTCAACACCTCGCAGTCCAACATCTCCAGCTTCGCGGAGCAGATGCTGCTCCACGAGAACGGAGTCGTGAAGATCCGCGAGGAGATCCCGCTCGATGTCGCGGCGCTGGTCGGCTGCGGCGTGATGACCGGCGTGGGAGCGGCGCTGCGGACGGCGGCGGTAGAGCCGGGCTCCACGGTCGCGGTGTTCGGCCTCGGCGGGATCGGGCTGTCCGTGGTGCAGGGCGCGCGCATCGCCGGCGCGCTGCGCATCATCGCCGTCGACCTGGTCGACGAGAAGCTCGACGTCGCGCGCGAGTTCGGCGCGACGGACACGGTGAACGGAAAGACCGAGGATCCCGTCGCGGCGATCAAGGCCATCACGGGCGACGGCGTCGACCACTCGTTCGACGCGATCGGGCTGGGGAGCGTGGCGACGCAGTGCGTCCAGGTCCTGCGCCCGCGCGGGACGGCCACGCTGATTGGCGTCATCCCCGACGGTCAGACGGTCCCGCTGGACTGGCGCATGCTGGGCGGCGAGAAGCGGATCCAGACCTGCAACATGGGCTCGACCCGCTTCCGCATCGACATGCCGATGCTGCTCGACCTCTACAGCCAGGGCCGCCTCATGATCGACGAGATGATCACGCTGCGCGGCCCGCTCGACGACATCAACGAGATGTTCGAGGCGATGGCCTCCGGGTCGGTCACCCGCCAGGTGATCATGTTCTAGTCGCGGCAGGCCAACCGGCCGATCGCTCGAAGCCCCGCCATTGCGGGGCTTCGCACCATTCGAGGCCGACGCGGGGCGGTGAGCGATGAGTGAGCACGCGCTGGAGAGGGTCTTCCGGCCGCGCTCGGCCGCGCTCTACGGCATCTCGCGCAACATGCAGAACCGCAGCAACCAGTTCTTCCTGCGCGGGCTGATGGACCAGGGCTTCCACGAGGCGGCCCCGCTCTACCTCGTGAACCCGAACGCCGAGGAGATCGCCGGGCTGCGCTGCTACCCGAGCCTCGCGGACTGCCCGGACCCGGTCGACTACGTGATCTCGCTCGTGCCCGCACTCACGGCCGAGGGACTCGTCGAGGAGTGCATCGCCAAGGGCGTGCGCGCGCTGCATCTCTACACCGGCGGCTTCGCCGAGAACCTCGATCCCCGGCGCGCCGAGCTTGAGCAGCGGCTGATCGCGAGGGCGCGGAGCGCCGGCCTGCGCGTGATCGGGCCAAACTGCATGGGCCTCTACCACCCGGCTGCGCGGATGGCGTTCATCCCCGGCCACCCGAAGGAGGCCGGGGACGTCTCGGTGGTCTGCCAGTCCGGCGGCAACGCGATGGACATCATCAGCGGACTCGCGCAGCGCGGCGCGCGCTTCGCCAAGGTTGTCTCGTTCGGCAACGGGACGGACCTCGGGGCGGCGGAGCTGCTCGAGTACGCGGCCGTCGATCCGGAGGCGCGGATCGTGCTCGCCTACGTCGAGGACACGAGCGGCGGCCGCGCCCTCTTCGAGGCGCTGCGGCGCTGCGCACGCGCGAAGCCGACGATCGTGCTCAAGGGCGGCATCTCCTCGGCGGGCGCGCGCGCGGCACGCTCGCACACCGCCTCGCTCGCCGGGTCGCACGAGGTGTTCACGGCGGCCTGCCGGCAGGCGGGCGCGGCGGTCGTCCGCTCGCTCGACGAGATGATCGACCTGGCGGTGGCGCTGAGCACGCGCCCGCGCGAGGTCGCCGGGCCTCGCGCGGTGCTGCTCGCCGTCGGCGGCGGCTTCTCCGTGCTCACAACCGACGCGCTCGCCGCCTGCGGCATCGACCTCCCGGAGCTCGACGGATCGACGCTCGCGCGGCTGCGCGAGCTGGTCCCCACCGACGGCAACAGCATCGAGAACCCGGTCGACACCGGGTACATGGGCGAGGACGCGGAGGCGGCGTTGCGCGCGGTGACCGAGGCCGTCGCGCACGACGCAAACACGGACTTCGTGATCACCATGCTGCGCGGGCGCGACCTCCCCCTCGATGAGCAGCGGCGCACCATCGAGGAGCTCGCGGACCTGCAGGAGCGGGCGGGCAAGCCGATCGTCGTCGCGGCGCGGCGCGATGTCGGGGAGCTGGCCGACGAGGCGCTGCGCCTCGCCTACGAGCGCGGCGTCGCCGTCTTCCCGAGCCCGGTGAGCGCCGGTCGCGCAGCCGGGCTATTGCTGGAGTGGCGCCGCCAGCGCGAGGGCCTGCCCTTGCTGCCGTAGGCCGCCACTCATCCTCCGAGTCGCGAACCCGATCCGGCCCCCTCTCCCCTCGCGGGAGAGGGCGGGGGTGAGGGGGCGCCGCGCGCCAGCGCGGCCGGAACAACCCATCGAGGCGGCACCCCGGCCCGGCGCGCCTGGATTCCGGCGTTCGCCGGAATGACGGGAAGGGACGCCGGAGTGACGGAAGGGGCAGGTCCGGTCCCCTCTCCCCGCGGAAGAGGGCGGAGGGTGAGGGAGGGCGGCGTTCGAAGGCGGCTCGGGGCTAGGGGTCCATGTGGAGGGTGCGGCGGGCGAAGCGCCAGCCCTCGGCGGTCTTGCGCCACTCGTCGCTGTAGACGCCCGTGCCGCTGACCCCGGGCGCCTTGTCGCCGGGGTAGCGGCGCGTGCCGAGGAGCATGGTGCGGGTGCGGGCGGCGTCGGGGCCGAGCTCCTCGAAGACGGTGCCGCTCTGGTTGTGGCGGCTCTGGTAGCCCTCGGGCATCTCGTCGTGGAGGCCGCGCGCCCACTCGCGGATCGCCTCGCGGCCCTCGTTATGGACGAGCGGCTTCTCGCGGCCCGCGTAGACCTCGAAGACCGCGTCCTCCGTGAACAGCGCCGCGTAGCCGTCCGCGTCCTTGGCGTCGTACGTGTACGAGTAGTTGGCGATCACCTCGAGGATCGCGAACCTGTCCTCAACGCTCATCGCGTCCCTCCTCCCTCGATCCTCAGCCGTCCCGTACGCAGCGGAAGCCGGTGTTGCCGGACGAGCTGTCGGGTGTGTTCGAGCTGCGCGCCGCCACACGATAGCGGTTGCAGTAGGAGCGGTGGCAGAGGTACGAGCCGCCGCGGATCACCCGCGAGACGCCCTCCGGAGGACCGAGGGGGTTCTCGACCGCGCCGTTGCCGCCGCCGTTGCGGGGGAAGTCCGGGCTGAACCAGTCCGCGCACCACTCCCAGACGTTGCCCGAGGTGTTGTAGAGGCCGAAGCCGTTGGGCGCGAAGGCGCGCGCGGGCGCGGTGCCGAGGTAGCCGTCCGCCCCCGTGTTGTGCGCGGGGAAGTCGCCCTGCCAGATGTTGCAGCGGTGCTCGCCGCCCGGCTGCAGCTCGTCGCCCCAGGGGAAGCGACGGCCCTCGAGGCCCCCGCGCGCCGCGTACTCCCACTCCGCCTCGCTCGGCAGGCGCGCGCCGGCCCAGGCGCAGTAGGCGATCGCGTCGCGCCAGGAGACGTGCACCACCGGGTGCTCCATGCGGCCCTCGAGGTTTGAGGCAGGGCCTTCGGGGTGACGCCAGTCCGCGCCGAAGACCTGCCGCCACCAGGGCGCCGAGGCCAGCGCGCGCGTCGGCGCGAAGTCCTCCGGCAGGAACTGGTTGAAGACGAACGACCAGCCGTACTGCTCGGCGTCGGTGCGATAGCTCGAGGCGTTGACGAACTCCTCGAACTGCGCGCTGGTGACCGCCGCCACGTCGATCGCGAAGGGCCGCAGGCGGACGCGCCGCACCGGGCCCTCGCCGTCGTCGGGGAAGCCCTCGGCGTCCTCGCTGCCCATCAGGAAGTCGCCGCCCGGCAGCCGCGCCGTTTCGGCGGGGGCGGCCGCGGGCGGCGCGCCGCCCGCCCGGGCCGGCGGGGGCGCGCCCGCGCGCCGCGGCGCGGCGCGGGCGGGGCGGGGGCCGGCGGCGCCGGCCGCGGGGGGGG
>VXMT01000135.1 GCA_009840965.1 Chloroflexota bacterium | reverse complement strand
TGCGGTCGAAGCTGACGTGCGAGAGGTTCTTGAGCCACTCGAAGTAGGAGACCGTGACGCCGCCGGCATTGAGGTAGATGTCCGGGATCAGCAGCGTCCCGCGCTCGGCGAGAATTGGCTCCGCGTCCGGGTACACCGGACCGTTCGAGGCCTCGGCGATCACCTTCGCCTGGATGCGCGCCGCGTTCTCCGAGGTGATCACGCCCTCGATCGCCGCCGGGACGAGGATGTCGCAGTCCTGCTCGATGGTCTCGGCGGAGCTGGGGATCCAGGTGGCGCCGGGGAAGCCGTGCAGCGAGCCGGTCGCGGCGCGGTAGTCGAGCACCGCCTCGACGTCCAGCTCGTCCTCCGTGTAGAGCCCGCCCTCGTACTCGGCGACGCCGACGACGCGCGCGCCGCACTCCCGCAGGTGGCTGGCGGCGTTGGAGCCGACGTTGCCGAGGCCCTGCACGATCACGCGCTTGCCCTCGAGGCCGCGCGTGAGGCCGAGGGCCTGCATGTCGTCGCCGTGGCCGAGCGCCTCCATGATGCCGTCGCAGACGCCGAGGCCCGTGGCCTGGCTGCGGCCGGGGATGCCGTGCAGGGTGACCGGCTTGCCCGTCACGCAGGCCCAGTGGTCGAGCTCGTTGGGTCGCAGGTGGCGGTAGGTGTCGGCGATCCAGCCCATCTCCTGCTCGCCGCTGCCGTAGTCGGGGGCGGGAACGTCGACGCTGGGCCCGATGAAGTTCTTGCGCGACAGCTCCGCCGTGTAGCGGCGGATCACGCGCCTGCGAACGTCGTCGGGGCTGCGCGGGTCGAGCACGATCGCGCCCTTCGCCCCGCCGAACGGCACCTCGACGAGCGCGCACTTGAAGCTCATCAGCGTCGCGAGGGCGACCACCTCGTCGGCGCTGACGTGCGGGCTGATGCGGATCCCGCCCTTGGTCGGCAGCCGGTGGTAGCTGTGCTCGGCGCGGTAGGCCTCGATCACCTCGACGTTCCCGTTGTCCATCTCGACGGGGAAGCGCAGGTGGTAGACGGCGTTGCAGTCCCGCATCTGCTGGAGCAGGCCGGGCTCGTAGTCCGTGAAGCTCGCCGCCTGGTCGAACTGGCGGTAGACGGTCTCGAGGAGGCTCATCCCGTCGCTCATGTCAGTCCCGTTCCAGCGCCGCGAGGCTGTCCCGACGCCGTCGGTTAGCCGGCGGGCTCCGCGCGGAAGACCGGGATCACGCGCTCGGTGCGACCCTGGTACTCCTCGTACGGCGGATAGGCCGCGACGGCGACCTCCCAGAGGCGCGCACGCTCCTCCGCGTCCTCGACGAGGCGGGCGCGCATCCGCTGCACGCGCTCGCCGTCGCGAATCTCGACGTCCGGGTCGGCGAGCAGGTTGTAGTACCAGAGCGGGTGCTTCGGCCCGCCGCCGACCGAGGCGACGAGCACGTAGCCGTCGCCGTCGGCCACGGTCATCAGCGGCACCTTGCGGACCGCGCCGGTCTTGTGCCCCGTGCAGGTCACGATGATGCAGGGCAGCCCGGTGTCGCGCAGCGTCGTGCCCTCGCGGCCGCCGCTGCCCTCGTAGACCTCGACCTGCTCGGCGACCCAGTCGCGGGGGCTGGGGATGTACTCGGCCATTGCTACCTCCTGATTGCGTCGCTGACGCCGCTGCCGCTGTGCACGCTCGCGCTCGCCTCCCAGGGCGTGATCGAGGCGGGCTCGCTCTCGGCCACGATGTTCCGGGCGCGGGCGAGGATCAACTCGTCGAGGTCGTGCTGCGGGAGGATGTAGAAGCGGTTGTCGCGCAGCGCCTGCACCACCGCTTCGGCCACGTCCTCGGGCTGGATCGCGCCTCGATAGGCGGCGACGGCGCGCGGGTCGTCGCTGCGCGAGGTGAGCGAGGTCTTCACGAACCAGGGGCAGAGCGCGTGCGCGTGGACCTTCAGGTTGCGGCGGCGCAGCTGCAGGTAGAGCGTCTCGCTGATGCTGACCACGGCGTGCTTGGCCGCCCCGTAGATCAGCCCGCCGGGCACGATCCCGGACATCGAGGAGGTGTTGACGACGTGCGCCTCCTCGTCCATCGCGATCATGCGCGGGACGAACGAGCGGATGCCGTTCACGACCCCGTACATGTTGAGGCCGAAGACGAACTCCCACTGCTCCTGCGTGTTCTCCCAGATCGGGCCGCGTGTATCGCCGCTGCCCCCGGCGTTGCTGCTCAGCACGTGCACGCCGCCGTGGCGCTCGAAGGCCGCCTCCGCGAGCGCCTCGACGGAGTCAGGGTCCGTCACGTCGGCGACCACGCCGCTGGCGTCGCGGCCCGCCTCGCGCAGCTCGCTCACGAGGACGTCGAGCCCCTCGGCGTCGATGTCGGCGAGGACGACGCTCATACCCTCGGCGGAGAAGCGGCGCGCGTAGGCGCGGCCCATGCCGCTCGCGGCGCCGGTGATGACGGCGACCTTGCCCTGGAAGTCGTCCATCGCGCGTCCCCCGTTCGAGCCTCGCAGGGCGGTGCGTCCGCTCCGTGCGCGACCTTAGCGCATCGAGGGCGTGCGCGGCTCAGATGCGCAGCAGTTGCGGGCGCAGCAGCACGGCGCCGCACGCGAAGATCACGAGCAGCGCGCCGGAAATGCCGACGGCGAGCTCCACGCCGAGCGCCTCGGCGATCGCGCCCGCCGAGAGCAGGCCGAGCACGTTGAACCCCCAGGGGAGGAACATCGCGCCGAGCACGCGGCCGTGGAAGCGTGGATCCACGATCCTCAGCAGGATCGCGTTGAGCATGATCTGCTGGCTGGAGAACGTGAGCCCCGTCAGCGCGAGCAGCCCCATCGTCAGCGGCACCGAGGTGGAGACGGCGTAGCCGACGATCGAGAGGCCGAGGATCAGCATCGAGAGGAGGTAGGCGATGCCGGTGTGGCGGAAGTCGCGGTAGAAGGCGAGCAGCACCGCCGAGGGCACCTGCCCGATGCCGATCGCCGCGCTGAGGGTGCCGAGCAGCCGCGCGTCGCCGTCGAAGACGTCCTTCGTCATCACCGGCAGCAGCGTGACGTACACCCACGAGACCGTACCGGCGAGGATCGCGAGCGTGACGACGGCCCTCGCGTCGCGGTGCCCGACGAGGTGGCGCAGGCCCTCGATCAACTCGCGGTGCATGCGGCCGGCGGCCGCTCCGGGCGCGCGCTCCCGCACGACGCGCCCCGGCGTGCGGATGCGCAGCGTGAAGACGACGATCATCAGGCAGAGCACGGCGAAGGCGAGGAAGGCGCCGCCCGCGCCCGTCTCGTCGAGCAGGATGCCGGCGAGCAGCGGGCCCACGACGCGCGAGACGCTGCCCTCGCTGGAGAGCATCGCCATCGCGTTTACCAGCTGGCCGCGCGGCACCAGCATCGCGATGTAGGCCTGGCGGGCCGGCATCTCCAGGATGATCAGTGCGCCGTTGGAGGCAGCGAGCACCAGCAGCAGCGGGTAGCTCAGTTGCCCGCTGAAGGCGATCGCGGCGCCCGCGATCATCAGCACCGCCGAGAGCCCTCGCAGGACGACCATCAGCTGGCGGCGGTCCATCGAGTCGGCGAGTACGCCGGCAGGCAGCGCCAGGAAGACGAACGGCGAGAACCAGACGGCGCTGGCGAGCGTGACTCCGGACGGCGAGCCGGTCAGCTCGAGCGCAATCCAGCCAACCGCGGTGATGCCGACCCAGAGCGAGCCGGAGAAGGTGAGCCCGCTGAGCAGGAACCAGCGGTAGTCGCGGATGCGCAGCGGCCCCCACAGGGACGTGTTTGCCGTGGCGGACTCAACCGCCTCGGCGGCCGCGGGGGTCTCGGTGAGCGTGGTGGAGGCGTCGCTATCCGTGGAGGGCTGCATCGCCACCTCGGGGCCTCTCGCCGCGCCGGCTCGCGATGCGCCGCCCTGATCGGCGCGGAGCCGCCGCGATCATAGCCGCCCGGCAGCGGAGGGGCTGTGTGGCCCTGCAGGGCTACATCGCCCGGTAGGCGTTCGCCAGCGTCGAGCGGTCGAAGCCGTGCGGGGTCTCGCCGTTCGCGAAGTCGTAGAGCGCGGCCTTGAAGATGCCCTCGAGGGCGGCGACCGTGCCCAGCGCCAGCGCGACCAGCGGCACGCCGACGGCGATGCCGAGGATCGGGTGCACAAAGAACAGGATTGCGGCGGGGATGATGGCGATGATCACCCCGAGGATGCTGACGAGGCCGAAGCCGAAGCTCGCCGCGATCTGGCGGCCCCAGGTCTGACGCAGCAGCCCGGCCGAGCGGCGGATCGCCTCGATCGGCCCGACTCCCTCGGCGACGAGCACGGGGATGACGAAGAAGGTGGCGAGGCTCCAGGCGATCCCGCCGATCATCGAGGCGATCTGGCCGGCGATGCCGCCGCGCTCGCGCAGCGCCTGCAGGATCAGCGAGACGATCACGGAGATCAGCGCCCAGGCGAGGATCTGGGGCAGGCGCGCGGCCGCGGCCCGCAGCCCGGACCCGATGTTCGGGTCACCGCCCCGCAGCCGCTCGAGCGCCGCGGCCACCAGCGCGGCGTTGAAGAAGATCACGATCGCCGAGGAGCCGAAGACGAGGACCAGCCCGAGCACGACGTCCACGAGCCCGGCCGACTCCTCGGCGCCCTCCGCGGCGACGCGATCGAAGGTGCCGGCGGAGAGGCCGATGCCGCCCATGGCGGCGAGCAGCACCAGCACCGCAATGCCCGACATGATCGGGAAGAGGATCAGCTCGCGGTCCAGCATCAGGACGCGCCAGCTCATCTTCATCAACTCGAAGGTGTGCCCGATCGTCGCGAACATCCCGGCCCTCCTCGCTTGCCCCGCGAGTATACGAGGGCGCCCGGCGCGCTCGTGCGCGCGGAGCGGGGTCCGCCGCTAGTCCGCCGTGATCTCGCGGCGCTCGAAGCGCCACTCGCCGCCGTCGCGGCGCAGCGTGTCGTGGTAGCGGCGCGTCAGCACCAGCACCGGCGGGTCGTCGGCGCGGAAGACGAGCAGGTCCGAGTGCATCATCACGCGCTCGCTCTCGCCCTCGATCGGCTCGAACACGGAGTTGTAGGTGATGTGGCGGACGTTGGGCAGGCGCTCCCCGCCGTGCAGGAAGAACTCGCGCAGCTCCGCGTGGCCCTCGCGACGGCTGCGGCCGGTGATGAACGTCGCATCCTCGGTGAAGGTGTCGAGCCAGCCGTCCACGTCGTCCGTGTCGTGCGCCATGTTGTAGCGCGAAACCAGGTCCTGGATCGCCGTCCGGTCGTCCCCCGAAAGCTGCATCGTGTGCCTCCGTCCTCGCCTACGCCGCCTGAAGCTGCTCGATCACGCGCGCGACCTGCTCGTCGCGGGCCGGATCCTGCGGCAGCGGGAACGTGACGCCGTCGACGATGTCGCCGTACCACTCGAGGATGATGTCGGCGATGCGGTCGTACGTGCCCTCCGGCATCAGCGCGTCGATCAGCTCGTCACTGATCAGCGAGGACATCTCGTCCCACTTGCCCGCCCGCGTCAGCTCGCGCAGCTGCGGGCCCAGCTCCGTGAAGCCGTGGATCTGCAGCGTCGGCCAGTAGGGCGGGGTCGAGTACCAGAACCCCATCGACTCGCGGACCACCTCGCGCTGCCGGTCGATCTCCTCCTGCGTCGCGCCGGTCAGCAGTTGGAGGCTGGGAATCAGCTCGACCTCGGAGGGGTCGCGGCCCGTGCGCTTCGCGCCCTCGGCGATGTTGGCGAGGGTGACCTCGCGCAGGTAGCGAGGGCTTGAGTTCGTCGGGTGCGTCAGCACGCCGTCCGCCAGCTCGCCGGCAAGGCGGCAGATCGCGGGGTTCACCGCGCCCAGCCAGAGCGAGGGCGGCGGGCAGTCGATCGGGCCGGGGTTGAAGCGCGGCTGCAGGCGGGTGATGCGGTACTGCTCGCCCTCGTAGCGCACGCCCTCGCCGGACTGGAAGGCCGCGAAGATCGCCTGCAGCGCCTGCAGGTACTCGCGCATGCGGCCGATCGGGGGCGTCCAGGGCACGCCGTAGCGGCCCTCGATGTTGCCCTTCACCTGCGTCCCGAGGCCGAGGTTGAGGCGGCCCTCGGCGAACTGCTGCACGCCCCAGGCGCTGTAGGCGAGCTGCATCGGGCTGCGCGGGAAGGCGAGGATGATGGCGGTCACGATGCGCAACCGCTCGCTGTGCTCGGCGACGAGCGCGGCCGTGATCATCCCGTCGTTGACCGTCTCCGGCACCTTGATGCCGTCGTAGCCGAGCGCCTCGACGCGGCGCACGTGCGCCTCGATGTCGGCGAACGGCAGGTGCGTGCCCGTGCCGGCGTAGACCTTCATGCGCCTCGCGCTCCCTCCGCTGCGCGGTCAGGCTACGCCCAGCCGCCCGGGGCGTCGATGCGCTCGCGGGGCCGGGACGCTACGCGCCGTCCCCGGAGGTCCAGCGTGTCTGCGTCTCGAGGTAGGCGCCCTCGACCCAGGCGTGGCCGACGCGCGGGCGGAGCATGTAGAGCCAGCTGTCATCCCCCGGCTCGGCCGCGGCCTGGAGCTCGAACGGCTCGCCCGTGGTCGGGTCGACGTACTTCTCCCGGTAGGCGGCGACCACAGCGGCGGGTGCGTCCGTGAGCGCGAGCCGCTCGACCGGCCCCTCGACGATCGCGACGTCCTCGCCGCTCTCGAGGTGGGCGACGGCGTACGCTTCGTGCTCGAGGTTGCGGACCTTCTGCCCGTACGTGCCGAACCAGAGCGCCCCGTCCACCCACACGCCCCAGACCGGCATCGAGTGCGGCCGCCCGTCCGGCCGCGTCGTTGCGATCCAGTAGATCATCGCCGCGCGCAGCCGGGCGATGGCGCGTGCGCGGAAGGGTGCGGCTTCGTTCATCGGGCCTTGGACTTCGTCATCGAGGTGCTCCGGCTGCTATCCGCGACGCTGCGCCAGCGCCTCGTCCAGCCGGTCAGCCAGTTCGCGCTCGCCTATGGTGCGCAGTTGACCCGCGAGTTCGGGCCGCGACTGCGGGAACTTGCCGCAGTCGCTCAGCGCTGCGCGGGCGAGGTGTGTCAGCATCGAGACTCGCAACTCAGTCGCCGCATCACCGTCGCCAACAGCCAGCATGGCCTCGTATTGGTGCTTCGTCTTGTGCGCTCGCTTTCGTGCTTCCGAGGAAGACGGTAGTGCGAGACGGCCGTTCCACTGCATCCACAGGCGCGTCCACCATGCGTCGCGCTCGAAGAGCGCGTGACCGAATCGCACCGTCCAGGAGAGGTAGTCGTGCCCGGCCGCCAGCTTCCGTGGAACATCGTCCTCGTCATACTCCCGCAGATCGACATCGATCGGCGGTCGGGGCAGTTGAGGACGATCGCGCCGGTAGACCAGCACAAGGTCGAGGTCGTCGCTGATCGCGACCTCGCGCACGGCCGAGCCCGAAGCGACTAGCGCCTCAATCGTCTCGTCCGTTGCCGCGTGTTCCACCACATCGAGGGTCCACGCTCGCGCTGCCTCGCTCGGCCACGAGCGGACGGCTTCCAGTGCACCGGACGACGGGCGCGCGCCTTCAGTTCTCAGGTGCTGCGTCATGACTGAAGCAATGCCCCTACGGAATCAACGTACTCCTCGATTGCGCCCGCGACCTCCTCCGCGTCCAAACCCTCCGGGGGATCGACATCACCGTACGCCTCGTGCTTGCGCATGTCGTTGAGATCACGCAGCAAGTCCCATATGTCAGGCAGGTTTTGCTCCGCAGCGAGGGAATCCGCTGTTTCCACCTTTTCGCGGTGACCACTCGGGCGCTCTTGCCCGAGATGCAGAGCTGCGGCAACGACGCAGGCCTCCAGGCAGTAGAAGCCGTACATCGAGAGATCCGCCCAATCGACCGGGTCGCCCCAAGAGGAGACCTGAACTCGCTCAAGGTGAGCGCGGGCCAATTCGTAGGACTCGTCGGCTGTCTGCGCCATTGTCGCGGCACTCCGTCCACGCTCCCGGTCCGGTTCTAGTCTAGCCTCAAGGCGCGTGCTGACGCCGCGCGTCGTGTCGATGCACTTACCATCCAGTCCGCCGCAATCCGCGAGGAGCTCCGGATGCTGATCGCGCTGCTCGACCTGTTCGGTATTCGTGCGCGCGTGGAGCGCGTGCTGGTCCGCTACACGGGCTACTCGCTGCTCAGCCGCCACGTCACGAAGCGCATCGGCGTGGGCTACGTTCCGACGCTGCTGCTCGTCAGCATCGGGCAGCGCAGCGGCGAGCTCCGCGAGTCGCCGCTGTTCTATTTCGAGGATGGCGACGACTACTTCGTCGTCGGCTCGATCGGCGGCAGCCCGCGCCATCCTCAGTGGTACCGCAACCTGCTCGCCGATCCGCATGCCTGGGTCTACGTGAGGCGCCGGCGGATCCCCGTGCTCGCCTCGCTGGTCGAGGGCGAGGATCGCGAGCGGCTGTGGCCGATCGCCGCGCGCGCCTACCCGCGTTACGACGAGATGATCGAGGAGGCCTACCCGCGCGAGATCCCGCTCGTGCGCCTCAGCCACCGGACCGGCTAGACAGGCCTAGCGGTCCGAGTAGCCCGATCCCGGACTCGTCACGCCCGTACCCTTCGCATCGTCGAGCAGACCGTATTCCTTGAGCAGCCGCTGGTCGTAGGTCACCAGCCCGCTCACGCGCTCCAGCGGCTCCGTCGCCAGCAGCAGCGCCGACTCGACCATGTAGTCGACCGGCGCGCCCTGGTCGCCCATCCCGGACGCCTCGAGGTGGAAGAGCGCGCCCGGCGTTCGCACCGGCTCCGAGGGCGAGACACAGGAGACGGCGATGCCGTGCTGCTCGACCTCCTCGGCCAACCCCTGCGTGAAGCGCTCGAGCGCCGCCTTGGTGGAGCCGTAGAGCACGGCGCGGCCTGTGGCCGCCGGTTCGTAGGGCCCGCGCCCGGGGCCGATCGCGCCGCCCGATCCGATGTTCACGATCGCGCCGCCGCCCCGCTCGATCATCCCGGGCAGCACGCCCTGCGCGAGCAGGAAGGGCGCGTGCACGTTCACCGCGAAGACGCGCCGCCAGCGCCGATCCGGGGTCTCGGCGACCGGCGCGAAGTAGTTAGCGGCGGCGTTGTTGACGAGCACGTCGACCGGCCCGAAGGCCTGCTCCGCCTCCGCCACCACGCGCGCGCACTCCTCGCCCTCGGAGATGTTCGCGGCAATCGCCTCCGCCTCGCCGTCCGCCTCGCGGATCGTGGCCACGGTGCGCTCGAGCGAGCCGTCGAGGGGGTGATCGCCCTCGTGCAGCGTGCGCGCGACGCAGACCACGCGCGCGCCTTCGGCGGCGAAGCGCGTCGCAATCGCCTCGCCGATGCCGCGACTCGCCCCGGTGACGAGCGCGACCCGTCCATCGAGCTTGCCCATGGCGCCCTCCTCCGCTGTTCGCGAGGCTGATCGACGGGCAGACCGTGGCCGTGCGGCGGCGATCTGTCAACGCGGGTGGCGGCTCGACTGCTGCGCCCAACGTGGCGCAGGCGTAGGCTGGTGCGAGCAGGCCGGCGGGGGCCGGCAGACAAGGCCAGGCGCGCATGAGGCGTCTCGGACGCAGGCTCCCCGGCGACAGGGTGGTGCGTCGCGCGCGGCGTCGCTCCGAGACGGTCCGCGTCGCCGCGATCCGGCGGCGCAGCTTCCGCCCCCGCCCCTGGATGGTGCCGGCCGCCTTCCTCCTCCTGATCGCGCTGGGCGCGCTCCTGCTCTCGCTGCCCATCGCCTCCGAGTCCGGCGAGTGGACCAACGGCTGGGACGCGCTCTTCACGGCCACCTCGGCGCTCTGCGTGACCGGCCTCGTGCGCTTCGATACGGCCGACCAGTTCAGCTTCTTCGGCGAGTTCGTGATCATCGCGCTGATCCAGCTCGGCGGGCTCGGCGTGACGATGTATGCCGGGATGCTGATCCTCTTCGTCGGCGGCCAGTTCGGCCTGCGCGGGCGCGACTTCTTCGGCATCGAACTGATCGGCGACGCCGAGCGCGACGTGCGCCGCCTGCTGCGCCGCGCCGCGCTCTTCATCTTCACGGTCGAGGCCACGACGTTCCTGCTGCTGCTGCCCTGGTCGCTCACGAAGTGGGATCCCGCCCCGGCGGTCTGGCGCGCCTTCTTCCACGCGCTCTCCGCCTCCAACTGCGCGGGCTTCGACCTGATGGGCGGGGGCCGTGGGTTCAGCGGGCAGGTCGACGAGCCCTACCCGATTCTCGTGATGGGGACCGCCGCCCTGCTCGGCAGCCTCTCCTTCATCACCGTCTTCAACCTGCGAACGCGCCCGCGACGCTGGTCGCTGGACACGAGGCTGGTCGTGATCGGGATGGTGGCGATGCAGCTGATCGCCATGCTGGTCTTCGCCAGCCTCGAGCTGCGCGCGGGCAACCCGCTGAGCGGGCTCAACCCTTTCGAGGCGCTCGCCAACATCTACTTCCTCGCGGTCAACCGCACGACCGGCATGTCCACCATCGAGATCTCCGCGCTGGAGGACGCGAGTATCGCTATCCTGCTCCCGCTGATGTTCATCGGCGGCGCGTCCACCTCCACGGCCAGCGGCATCAAGATCGGAACATTCATGGTCTCGCTCGTCGTCATACTCTCCGCCCTCCGGGGGCGGCACAGCGCGCAGGTCTTCGGGCGCGAGATCCCGCAGGCGATCGTGCTGCGCGCGACGGCCGTCACGCTGCTCGGCGGGTTCCTGCTCGCCGCCGGGCTGTCGCTGCTGCTGCTGTTCGAGGACGGGCCCTTCCTGCCGCTGCTCTTCGAGGTTATGTCCGGCCTCGCCAACGTCGGCTGGTCGATGGGCGGCACGGGGAACCTCTCCTACCCCGGCGTCATCCTGCTCACAGCCCTCATGTTCATTGGACGGCTCGGGCCGCTGATCGTCGCGATCTCGATCCCGGACCGCCCCCAGGAGCGCTACCGTTACGCGCGCGGACGAGTGCGCATCGGGTAGCGCAGCGAGAGGAGCGAATGATGGAAATCGCCGTGCTCGGCCTCGGCCGCTTCGGATCACAGATCGTCCGCGAACTCGGGCAACTCGGCCATGAGGTGCTCGCGGTGGATCTCAACGAGGCGAGCGTGGAGCGGGCGGCGCCTCACTCCGCCCGGGCCGCCGTCGCCGACATCACCAACGAGTTGGCGCTGCGCGACCTCGGGGTGGGAAACGTCGACGCGGCCGTCGTCGCCACCGGCGTGCTTGAGGCGAGCGTGCTCGCGGCGATGAACGCGCAGGCGCTCGGCGTGAGCGCGGTCTACGCCAAGGCCTCCAACGAGCTGCACGCCTCGATCCTCGAACGTATCGGCGTGACCCGCGTCGTCCAGCCGGAGCGCGACGGAGGCGAGCGCTTCGCGCACCTGCTGCGCGTGCAGGGCGCCCGCGACTACCTCTCCGTCAGCCACGACTACGGCATCGCCATCCAGGAGGCGCCCGAACACCTGCACGGCCGGACGCTCGGCGAGCTCGACAGCGGCGACGGCACGCGCCGCCTGCTGATCGCGGTGCGCCGAGGCGAGGTCGAGCTCAACCCCGTGCGCGACCGCACGGTCGGCCCCGGCGACCTGCTCGTTTTTGCCGGGCGCGACGAGGACCTCGCGCGCGAGTTGTAGGCCGCCAGCCCGCGCGCACGGGCTATCGTGTCGGGGGAGGCGATCGCATGAACGGCCCGGCTCGGCCCCTGCACACCATGCTCGCGCGGCCGCGCGCGCTGCTCGGCGCGCTCGCGCTCGCCCTCGTCGCGCTGGGGGCGGCGTGCGGCGCCGAGGGCACGGAGCGGGCGCTGCACGTCGTCACCATCGACAGGCAGGTGGACGGCGCGCTCGTGAGCTACATCGACCGCGCGATCGACCACGCCGAGGACAGCAGCGGCCGCGCCGTACTGCTACGCATCGACACGCCCGGCGGGGAGATTGGCGCGATGAAGGAGATCGTCGGGCGCATCGAGCGCTCCAGCGTGCCCGTCATCACCTGGGTCGGCCCGCCGGGTGCGGAGGCCGTCTCGGCCGGGACGTTCATCGCCATGGCCGGCCACATCGCGGCGATGGCGCCGAGCACGACTATCGGCGCGGCCACCCCGATCACCGCCACGGGCGAGGATGTCGAGGGCGACCTCGGCCGCAAGGTCACGAACGACACCGTCGCCTTCGCTCGCGGGGTCGCCGAGCTCCACGGGCGCAACGCCGACTGGGCCGAGGCCGCCGTCCGCGAGGCCAGCTCCGCGACCCCGAACGAGGCGCTGGAGCTGAACGTGATCGACCTCGTCGCGGCAACCGAGACGGAGCTGCTCGTCGCGGTCGAGGGCCGCGCGGTGCAGCTGATCGACGGGCGCATCGTCACGCTCCAGCTCGCCACCGCGCCGTGGGTCGAAAACGAACTGAACGCCTACGAGCGCATCGTTGCCTTCCTCGGCGACCCGTTCGTGGTCATGCTGCTGCTGCTGATCGGGATGGCCGGGATCGCGACGGAGCTGTTCTTCGCGCCGGGCACGTTCGTCCCCGGCGTGGCCGGGGCGCTCGCGCTCCTGCTGTTCTTCCTCGGCGTGGGCACGCTGCTGCCCGCCGAGGCCGCGCTCGCCTTCGTCGTGCTCGCGGTGCTGCTGCTGGTGCTGGAGCTGTTCCTGCCGACGGGCGGCGTGCTCGGCTCCGGGGCGGCTCTGGCGCTCGCCTTCGCGATCGGCATCGGCATCGGGCAGGGCTCGACGGACCTCAGCATCGAGCGCCTGCTCGTGATCGTGCTCGCGGTGATCGGCGTGATCGCGCTGCTGCTCGCGGCCTTCCTCGCCTACTTCGCCGCGCGCTACTGGGCGCCGACCAAGCAGCCCGAGGGCGAATCCGCGGACTCGACGTAACGAGGAGGGGCGCCGCTCAGGCGTCCAGCGTCGCCGCCGTCAGCCGGTCACCCGGACTGAGCACCTCGGAGGCGGCGACCTTGCCGCCGTCCGCACGCACCCGGCCGATGCTCAGCACGCCGCCGATCACGGCGATGCGCGCCGCCTGCGGGTTGGCGGCGTCCGGCTCGAGCACTGTCCCGATCGGCTCGGAGGGGGCGGCAGGGGCGAGCGAGGGGTCGAAGAGGCGCACGTGCGCATCGCTGAGGGCGGCGATCGCGCCCGGCGCCGGGTCGCAGCCGCGCATGTGGTTGAAGACCGCGCGCGCGGGACGCGACCAGTCGACGAGCGCGTGCTCGTCCTCGAAGGGCGGCTCGTAGGTGGCCTGGGAGTGGTCCTGCTCGATGCGCGGCGCGCGGCCTTCCCGCACCAGCGCCGTGGCCTCGACCAGCGCCTCGATGCCCTGCGGGTAGAGCCGCTCGAAGTAGAGCGATCCCATCGTGTCGTCGGGCCGGATCTCGACCGTGCGCTGCAGCAGGACCGGGCCGGTGTCGATACCCTCGTCGACCCAGAAGATCGTCAGGCCGGTTTCCGTGTCGCCGTTCACGACGGGCCAGTTCATCGCCGAGCGGCCCCGGTACTTCGGCAGCAGCGAGGGGTGGTACTGGATCGCGCCGTGCGTGGCCGCGTCGAGCACGTTCGCGCGCACGATGTCGGTCACGAAGGCGAAGACGATCAGCTCGGCCTCCCACGCGAGGTAGGCCTCGAAGGCCTCCGCGCGGCGCAGCGCGCGCGTCTCCAGCCAGGGCAGCCCGGCCTCCTCGGCGGCGGCGCGCAGCGGGTCCGGGCGCCCGCCCTCGGGGGTGCGAGGCGTGGAGACGCCGACGATCAGCTCGCCGGCCTCGCGCAGCGCGTTGAAGGCGTCCACGCCGAACGCGGCCTGCCCGAAGATCGCGATCCTCACGCCACCACTCCTTCCTCGCGCAGCGCGGCGATCTCCTCGTCGGAGCAGCCGTGCTCGCGCAGCACCTCGTCGGTGTGCTCGCCGAAGAGTGGCGAGTAGGTCAGTTCCGGGCGCTCCCCGTTGATCTCGAAGCCCGCGCCCATCTGCCAGATGCGCCCCTTCGTAGGGTGGTCGACGCCGACGACGAAGTCGTTGGCCTGCACGTGCTCGTCCTCCATCAGCTCGTTGACGCCGCCGTAGACGGGCGAGCAGGGGATGTCGGCGGCGCGCAGCGCGGCGATCAGCTCGTCGCGCCTGTGCGGCTGCACCCAGGCGTTGAACAGCTCGTTGAGCTCCACCTGCGCGGCCTCGCGCAGCTGGCGCGTCGCGTAGGCCGGGTCGTCGGCGAGGTGCGGGTAGCCCGCGAGGTGGGCGAAGCGCTCGAACTGCCCGTTGGTCCAGGCGCAGATGAACGTCCACTCGCCGTCCGAGGTCTGGAAGACGCCCGCGCCGGCCGGCAGCTGGCGCTCGTGCGGCGGCCCCGTCTCGTCCTCGGGTACGACCTTGCGAGGGGCCATCATGTGGAACGCGCCCTGCAACAGCGACGACGTGACGTGCGAGCCGCGCCCGGTGCGGTCGCGCTCGCGCAGCGCCGCCATCGCCGCGAAGGCAGCGAGCAGCGGCGTCGAGGTGTCGCCGACCATCGAGCCGTTGAGGCGCGGCGGACCGTCGTCGTCGTAGCGCCGCATCGCGGTGCTGAAGGCCTGGATGATCACGTCGTAGGTCGGCTCGAACTTGAGCGGCCCCTCGCGGCCCCAGCCGCTGATCGAGATGTAGACGAGGCCCGGGTTCAGCTTCGAGAGGTCCTCGTAGCCGAGCCCGCGCTTGTCGAGCACGCCGATCCGCATGTTCTCGATGAAGATGTCGGCGTCCTCCACCATCTTCAGCAGCAGCTCATGGCCCTTCGGCTGGCGGATGTCCAGCACGATGCCGCGCTTGCTGCGGTTGGAGACCGTGTAGAGCACGCCCTCGCGCCCGAGGAAGGGCGTGGTCGAGTTGCGGCCGTCGTCGCCCCAGGGCGGCTCGATGTGGATCACGTTGGCGCCCAACTCGGAGAACATGCGCGCGGTCACCGGCCCCGCGATCATCGTGGTGAGGTCGATCACCTTGAGATCCTCAAGCATCCGCGGCGCGCTGCGGCGCTCCAGGTTGCCGTTCGCCTCGGGCATGGACCGGCCCTCCGTCGCGCTCCGCGCACGCTGCGAGCGGCGCGCCCGGCGCATCATAACTGAGACCGCGCCCGAGGCTGCCGGCCGCCGGCCGCATGGGCCTCGCCGCACGCGGCTATACTCGAAGGCAGAGGGTGATTCGGAAGTCTCGAGGAGGTGGCGGGTGTTCTTCATCAGCGTGGTGCGGCAGTACGAGCGAGCGGTGATCTTCCGCCTCGGCCGCTACGTCGGCACGCGTGGCCCCGGTCTCGTGGTCATGATCCCGTTCATCGACCGCGGCGTGCGCGTGGACATGCGCGAGTTCGTGATCGAGGAGCCGAAGCAGACCTCGATCACCAAGGACAACGCGCTCGTCGACGTGGACTTCGTGGTCTTCCTGCAGGTCGTCGACGCCGAGGCGGCGGTGATCAACATCAGCAACTTCATCATCGCCGTGCGCAACCTGGCGACGACCTCGCTGCGCGCCGTGATCGGCGACATGACGGTGGAGGACGTGCTGGCGCGGCGCGAGGAGATCAACACCCGCCTGCAGGCCAAGATCTCCGTCGAGACCGTGCGCTGGGGCGTGAACGTCACCTCGATCGAGATCCGCGAGATCACCCCGCAGCACGACATCCAGGACGCGATGACCCAGTTGCTGACGGCGGACCGCACCAAGCGCGCCCAGATCACCGAGTCCGAGGGCCAGCGCCAGTCCGCGATCAACGTCGCCGAGGGCAACAAGCAGGCCGCCATCCTCGAGGCCGAGGGCGTGCGCGAGTCCTCGATCCTGCGCGCCGAGGGGTCACGGCAGGCCCAGATCCTGCAGGCCGAGGGCTTCTCGATCGGCCTCGAGCGGATCTACGACGTGGCCCAGGGCGTGGACTCCAACACGATGGGCCTGCAATACCTGGAGATGATGAAGCAGCTCGGCGACGGCCAGTCGACGAAGTGGATCATCCCGATGGACCTCGCGAGCGTCGCCGGCAACCTCAGCAGCACGCTCGCCGGCATCTCCGGCGGCGCCCGCAGCGAGTCGCAGGGCGGCGGCTCGTCGAACGGCGAGTCCTAGCGCCGAGCCGAAGGCGCACCCAACCCATCGAGGCCGGTCCGGCCCCCTCTCGCCGAGGGAGAGGGCGGGGGTGAGGGAGGCGCACGCCTGAGAGAGGGCGATCCGGCTCCC
>VXMT01000043.1 GCA_009840965.1 Chloroflexota bacterium | reverse complement strand
GGGGGGGCGCGCCGGGCGGGGGGCGCGCCGCGGGCGCCCCCCCCCCACCACCCACTCCCCCCCCCCCCCGGGGGCCCCCGGGGGGCCCCCCCCCCCCCCCCCCCGGCGGCAGCGGGAGCCCCGATGTGAGCGTCGGCAAGGTGCGTACGGTCCTCGGCGACGTCGATCCGGCCGCGCTCGGTCCGACGATGATGCACGAACACCTGCTCATCACCTTTGGCCGCTGGCTGATCGAGCAGGGCGAGGCGTTCGACTGGTTCGAGGCGTTCGGCTGGGACCGCGACGACCCGCGCGCCACGGAGCCGATCAGCTGGGAGACCAGCGCCTTCGCGCGCCGCCGCGGCCACCCGGACAACTTCCTCCTCGACGACGTCGAGCTGGCCATCGAGGAGACCGCTCGCTACGCAGCCGCCGGCGGCGGGACGATCGTCGACTCGACGAACGCCGACATGACGCGCGACGCGGCGGCGCTGCGCCGAATCTCGGAGGCCACGGGCGTGCACGTCGTCATGGGCTCGGGCAACTACTGGTGGCGCCACCACCCGCCCGACATGGACGGCCGCAGCGAGCGGCGGCTGAGCGAGGAGATCGTGCGCGAGGTGACGGAGGGCTGCGACGGCACGGAGAGCCGCGCGGGCATCATCGGCGAGGTCGCCTGCGACTACCCGATGCACCCGAACGAGCGCAAGGCGCTGCGCGCCGCGGCCGACGCCTCGATGCGCACCGGCGTCGCCCTGCAGGTGCATCCGGGCCGCGATCCGCGCGCCCCGCAGGACATCGTCGATACGGTGATCGAGGCGGGGGGCGACCCCGCGCGCACGATCATCTGCCACCTGGATCGCACCTTCTTCGACCCGGAGGAGTCGATCGCCCTCGCGGCGAGCGGCTGCTACCTGGAGTTCGACCTGTTCGGGCTGGAGATCTACGACCTCGCCCCGCTCGAAATGCCCAACGACGTGATGCGGGTCAACCACCTGCAGCGCCTGATCGCCGAGGGCCTGACCGACCGGCTGCTGATCTCGCAGGACATCTGCCGCAAGACCAGCCTCGTGCGCTACGGCGGTGACGGCTACGCGCACATCCTGGAGAACGTCGTCCCGCTGATGCGCCGCAAGGGCGTGAGCGGGGACGAGATCGAGGCGATCCTCGTGCGCAATCCGGCGCGCATCCTCGCGATGGTCGAGCCCTCGGCGGCCTGAGCTCAGGCCTCGTGGCCGATGTAGACCTCGCGCAGGGCGCGATGCTCGGCGACCTCCGCGGGACTGCCCTCCAGCACGACGCGCCCGAGGTCGAGCACGTAGAGCCGGTCGCAGATCGGCAGCGTCTTGTCCACCACCTGCTCGGCGAGCAGGATCGCCGTCCCTTCCGCGCGAAGAGCCGTGAGCGCCCCGAGCACCTCGTTCACAAGCGCCGGCGCGAGGCCCTGCGAGGGCTCGTCGACCATGAGCAGGCGCGGGTGCGCCATCATCGCCTGCGCGAGCACCAGCATCTGCTGCTCCCCGCCCGAAAGGGTCTCGGCGGGATCGCGGAGCTTGCGCTCCAGCACCGGGAAGAGGCCGAAGACGCGCTCGAGGTCGCTGCGCACCTGCTGCCGCCTCGCGCGCTGCGCGTACGCGCCGAGCGTGAGGTTGTCCTGGACCGACAGCTCCGTGAAGAGCTGCTTGCCCTCCTGCGCGAACGCGACGCCGAGACGGACGATCTTGTGGGCGGGGACGCCACCGAGCGCCTGACCCTCGAACGTGATCGCGCCGCGGAACGGGACCAGCCCCGCGATCGCGCGCATCGTCGTCGTCTTGCCGGCGCCGTTGCGGCCGAGCAGCGCGACGAACTCGCCCTCGCCGATGTCCAGCGAGAGATCGTGCAGCACGGGGAGGCCGCCGTAGGCGACGCGCAGATCGCGGATCTCAAGCATCGGACTCTCCCGCGTCCACCTCGAACTGCTCGCCGAGGTACGAGGCGATCACCGCCGGGTCGCGCTGCACCTCGGCCGGCGGACCGAGCGCGATCCGCTCGCCGCGATCGAGGACGGTGACGCTGTCGGCGACGGACATCACGAAAGGCACGTTGTGCTCGACGAGCACGATCGCCAGCCCCAGCTCCCGGAGCTGCAGCAGCAGCCGGCCCAGCGCCTCGGTCTCGGCGCCGGAGAGGCCGGACGCCGGCTCGTCGAGCAGCAGCACGCGCGGGCTTGTCGCGAGCGCCCGCGCGACGTCGAGCAGCCGCTGCTGGCCGGACGGGAGCGCGGCGGCGGGGATCCCGGCGACGCCATCGAGGCCGACCGCCGCGAGCAGTGCCTGACCCCGCGCCCGCGACGCGCGTTCGGTCGCCCGGGCGCGCGGGAGCCGCAGCAGGTACTCCACGAGGGTGGCGCGGCGGTCCATGAACATCCCCGACAGCACGTTCTCGAGCGCCGTGAGTTCGGGCACGACGTTCGGCGCCTGGAACGTCCGCGCGATGCCGGCGCGCACGCGCCCGTGCGGCGCGAGCCCGTCGATCTCGCGCCGGTCGATCCGGATCGCGCCCTCGTCGAGCGTGTAGTAACCGAGCACGAGGTTGAGGAAGGTCGTCTTGCCGGACCCGTTCGGCCCGATCAGCGCCGAGATCCGGCCGGGCGCCGCCTCGAAGTCGAGATCGCGCAGGGCCGCGACGCCGCCGAACGACTTGGAGACCGCGCTCGCCGACAGCCCCGCGCTGTCCTCCGAGACGCGGAGCCGGGAGGCGAGATCGCCTGCCAGCAGCGCGTCGTTGGCGTCGCCCTCGCCGTTGGCGGGCTCCTCCGGCGCGGACCCCGCCAGTGAGGAGGCCGCCGCGGGCGGGATGAGGCGGAAGCGTAGCTCGGCGACCCACCTCTTCGTTTCGTGCACGACCCCGCGCGGGATCAGCACCATGCCCACGATCAGGAAGCTGCCGTAGATGATCAGCTCGTAGCGCTCGAACGCGTCGAAGAACTGCGGGACGTACTGCAGGATGCCCGTCCCGACGATCGGACCGGCGAGCGTCCCCATCCCGCCGAACATGATGCTGGCGGCGATGAGGAACGAGAGGTCCGCCGGGAAGTTCCCCTGCGCGATGCCGGTCTCCGTGTGCACCCAGATGATCCCCGCCAGCGCCGCCGGCACCGAGGAGAAGACGTAGGCGAGCATCTTCGCCCGCACCGTCGAGGCGCCGAGCGCCTGCACGGCCACGTCGCTGTGGCGCATCGTCGCGAGGGCCAGCCCCCAGGGGGAGGCGAAGAGGTTGCGGGTGGCGACGTAGACGCCGGCGATGCTCGCGACCACCAGCCAGTAGGTGTCGCGCCGGTCGAAGACGTGCCCAAGCGCCTCGATCCGCGGCACGCCGAAGAGGCCGAGGCCGCCGCCGGTGTACTGCTCGAGCACGTCCAGGCTGGTGGCAAGCTCCGGGATGACGACGGCGAAGTAGAAGGTGACGATCGCGAAGTACCACGCGCTCACGCGCAGGCCGACGAGGCCCATCGCCACGCCGAGCACCACGGTGGCGACGATCGTGATCGGGGCCGCCTCGAGCGGCGACAGCCCAAAGTCCTCGTGCGTGGTGAGTGCGCCGGAGATGTAGGCCGACGCCGCGAACAGGCCCGCGACGCCGAGGAAGAGCTCCCCGGCGCGCCCCAGCGAGACGTTGAGGCCCATCGCGATCAGCGCGAAGAGGCCGATCACGTAGAGGCGCCGCAGCAGCAGCTGGTCGTCGATCACGAGCGGCCAGAGCGCGAAGACCGCGAGGACGGCGAGCAGCAGCAGCGCACCCGTGCCCGGCGCGTACGCGACTCGCGCGACGACCGCGCGCACGGCGCCCGGTCCGCTCATCCCCGTGCTCGCGCTAGACATGGCGCTCCACCCGGCGCCCGAAGAGGCCCTGCGGGCGGATCAGCAGGATCGCCGCCAGCAGCGGCAGCGGCACGAGGTTGCGGAAGTCGACGTCCATCCAGAGGATCGCCAGCGCCTCGGTGACGCCGATCAGCAGGCCGCCGACGAGGGCGCCGACGTGGCGGCCCCAGCCGCCGATCGCAATTGCCAGGAACCCCTTGAGCGCGATCAGCACGCCGGAGTTGAAGGAGGCGAAGGTGATCGGCGCGATCAGCCAGCCGGCGATGCCACCGAGCGCGCCCGCCACGACGAACGAGCCGATCCCGAGCAGCCCGACGTTGATCCCCCGCAGTTGCGCCAGCTCGCGGTTGAGGGCCGTCGCCACCATCGCCTTGCCGATGATCGTCTTCCGGTCGGCGAGTTCGAGCAGCGCGACCAGCGCGGCCGCGCCCACGATCGTCACCATGAAGTCGACACGGAAGGGCGAGCCGAGCACGTTCACCGGCACCCTGTCGATGAACGCCGGGACGCGCAGCGGGTCCGGACCCCACTGCAGTTCGGCGACGTTACGGATCACGACGGACATCCCGAGCGTGGTCAGCACCCAGCCGAAGCTCAGGGCCCTCGTGAGCGGCGCGATCGCGATCCGCTCGACGCCGAACCCGAGCGCGGCCGTCCCGACGACGATCACGGGCAACGCGGCAATCGCCGAGAACCCGTGCGTCACGAGCAGGCTGAAGGCGATCAGCCCGCCCCAGCTGACGATGTCGCCCTGGGCGAGGTTGAAGACCCGCGTCGCGCGGTAGACGAGGTTGTAGCCCAGCGCGACCAGCGCGTAGACGCTCCCAACACCGAGACCCGAGTAGAACGCCGTGAGCACGATCTTCTGGTCAACGCCGAAGATGTCCATACACAGCCTCGCTCGCGGCCCCGTGTCTCGTGCAGATCCGAGGTCGTACCGGCCGCACGATAGCGCGAACCTCGACTGCCTGCGCGTCGGGAGCGGAGCGGCCCGGCGCTACGCCCGTCAGGCCTCGCCACCACCCGGGTCGAGCCCGGCGAGGAGCGCGGCGAGCATCTCCATGCGCGGGGTCGCGACGCCGAGGTCGCGCGCGCGGCGGACGGGCTCGGCGAAGATGGCGTCCACCTCGATGGCCCGGCCCTCGAGGTAGTCGATGAGGGTGCTGGGCCGGTAGGGCCCCATCGCGTCGGTGAGGGTGAACATGCGCGCGATCACGGCGTCGCCGTCGATGCGCTCGGGGCTGGCGGCGGCGGCGAGGTCGGCGTTGCCGGCCGCGACAACCTCCTCCATCAGCGCGCGCGCCGCGGCGCGCAGTGCGGGGTCGGTGACGATCGCCTCCGTGTCGACGCCGCCGGCGGCGACGGTGAGGCCGTTGAAGGGCACGTTCCAGCAGAGCTTCTCCCAGCGCGCGCGCAGCAACGAGGGCTGACGGGTGACCTCGACGGTCGCGTCCTGCCAGAGCGCGAGGGCGCGGTCGAGCTCGGCAGGGTCGTCGCCGACGTGCGCGATGCCGACCTGGCCGTACTCGATGTGGTGGATCACGCCGGGCTCGCCCCGGTTGATGCAGGTGAAGGCGAGGCCGCCGAAGACACGTTCAGTGCCGAGCGAGGCGGCGAGACGCTCCTCGATGCCGAGGCCGTTCATGATGGCGAGCACGCGCGTCGCTGGCGCGAGGCAGGGACGGATCAGGGCGGCTGCGTCCTCGAGGGCGGTGGTCTTGAGGCCGCAGAGCACCCAGTCGACGGGGCCGATGGCGGCGGGGTCGCGGGCGATCGCGGGGCGTTCGAGGGCGAAGTCGCCGTGGTGCGACTCGATGCGGAGGCCGCGCTCGGCGACGGCGTCGTAGTCGCGCCGGAGCAGGAAGCGTACGTCGTGCCCGGCCTGCGCGAGGCGCGCGCCGTAGTAGGAGCCGACCGCCCCGGCGCCGATGACGGCTACGCTGGCCACGGCCCGATCCTAGCACCCGGCGCGACCACCACTGCCGCCTCGGATCACTGGTTCCCGGACCACACCTCCGTCTCCGGGAAGAACTGGCTCCAGGCGAACCAGAAGGACTGGTGCGTCGCGATCGGCTCGCCGTCACGATCGAAGGCGGCGAGCGCGCCCGCGATGAGCCGCACCGTGACGCCCTCGTGCTCGACGGTCAGGCCCTGCGCCAGCGCCGCCCGCACGGCTGCCTCGGGGAACGCGACCGTCACGCCGCCCGTGCGGACACCGAGGACCTGGTCCTGCACCGGGAGGCGCGGGTCCACCTCGCCCACCGGGAAGATCGGCCCGGCGTCGTCGCGCCCGCCGAGCGGATCGAAGGGGTAGTGCCGCCCGATGCCGCCGTCCTCGGCCACGATCGTCGTCCCGGGGTGGCCGGCCTTCCACTCGCCCCAGGTGGCGACGGCGACCGTCAACTGCTCCAGCTCCAGGCCCGCGTCGTGCAGCGGCCCGCTGATCGCGCGGCCCCGGAACGTGTCGAAGAACGAGAACGTGTGCAGGTCGAACATCACCTTGTTGGAGCGCGCCAGCAGACCGGAGGTGCGCAGCTCGAGCGTGCCGGTGGGCGTCACGACGCCCTCGGGAAGCGTGTCGGTGAGGAACGCCTGGGCCGTGCCGCAGAGCGTGCAGTAGACCAGGCCGATCCGCCTGCCGCCGAGGGTGTCGTTGACCATCTCGTGCACCTGCATCTGGTGCCGGGGGTAGGCGCGCGCCTCGCCATTCAGCTCGACGCCGAAGACCAGCCGATCGTCGGGGTACCAGTCACCTCCGGCGACATCCGTGACGGCCGGATCGTTGAGCGCCGGGATACAGCCGCAGAAGGCAACGCCCTCCTCGATCGGCCGCTTTTCGAAGCCCGCGATCGGCCGGCTGTCGATGAAGACGCCGCCCCAGGAGATCAGGCGCCAGTCGACCTCGGCGTCCGCGTCCCCGAAGAACGGCGCCCACTCCTCGTCGAAGCGGGTGTAGAGGGCGCCCTTCCACTCCCGGTACCCGTCCGGCGCCGGGACGTCGTTCGATAGCAGGTAGTTGCTGGCGTCGACCCAGAAGCCGACAGCGCCCTCCGGTTGTCCCGTCAGCCTCGAGAAGGCGGCCACCAGCGCCAGGTGGGTGTCCGAGGCCCCGGGCGCGACGAACCGCATCATGTCCGCGATCATCCACGCGAGACGGACGTCGCGGGCCTCCCCGACCCGCGCGATCCTCGCCGGATCGAACGAGGGTGCGAGGTTCGCGAGGGCGTCCAGATCCTGCAGGAGGCTCCGCCCCACGGTGGCCGTGGCGGAAGCGGGAGGGGAGACCTCCCGGTCCGCATCGCGCGGACTCGCGTCCTCGCCGCCCGAGCAGGCGAGCAGGGCGGCGGCTGCCAGCGCGATCACCAGCAGCGCAAGCCGCATCGAGACGACCGTGCATCGCTCCACGCATCGATCATATCGGGGCGGCAAGCGGAGCGACCGAAGGCCGGGCCGCGCCATCGCGGGCCGGGCGTGCGGCGACGTGGTGCGTCCGCGGCTGTCCAATCTCTATGCTGGCTGCGCGCGGGCCGCGTTGCCGGCGCCGGCCCGAGAGGATCGCATGACGCTCGACTTCGCGACTGCGCAGTTGCTGGAGCAGCTGGCGGAAGCCGGCGGCACGCCTCTGCACGAGGGCAGCGTCGCGCAGGCGCGCGCGAGCAGCGCCGACCTGGCAGCGATGCTCGGCCCGGCCCCGCCGATGGCGCGGGTCGACGAGCACGGCCTCGCCATGCCGGACGGGACGGTCCCGATCCGCGTGCTCGTGCCGCTGGAGCGCCCGGCCGGCGTGATCGTCTACTACCACGGTGGCGGCTGGGTCAGCGGCTCGATCGGCGAGTCGGACACCGTGGCCCGCAAGCTGGCCGAGCGCACCTCGTGCACGCTGGTGCTCGCCGGCTACCGGCTCGCGCCCGAGCACCCCTACCCGGTGGCGGTCGACGACTCGTATGCGGCGCTGGAGTGGGTAGGCGAGCACGCCAACGAGCTCGCGCGGCCGGGCGCCCCGCTGTTCGTCGCCGGTGACGGCGCGGGCGGTAACCTCGCGGCGGTGATGGCGCTGCGAGCGCGCGATCGCGGAGGCCCACCGATCGCCGCGCAGATCCTGATCTGCCCGGTCACCGACGCCGACCTCGCGCGTCCGTCGTACGGCGATCCCGCAAACCAGCTCCTGCTCACCCGCGACGCCGTGGCCTGGTTCTGGGATCAGTACGTTCCGGATGCCGCGCGGCGCCGCGAGGCGGACGCCTCGCCGCTACGCGCCGCCGAGCTCGCCGGACTTCCGCCGGCCGTCGTGCTGACCGCCGGACACGACGTGCTGCGCGACGAGGGGGAAGACTACGCGGAGCGGCTCTGCGCGGCCGGGGTGCAGGTGGACTTCATGCGGCACGAGGGACAGGCGCATGGCTTCTTCACGCTGCTGATGCTGCCCGGCAGCGAGCGGGGGTTCCAGCAGGTGGTGAAGGCCGTGCGTGCGGTGATCGCGGAGCGCGCGAGGGAAGCCGCGAGGGCGCTACCGTAGCGCAAGCGCCGCCGCTCAAGGGAGGACGGGCATGACGACCGATACCAGCCGTGCCGAACTCGACGCCGTCGTCGTCGGCGCCGGATTCTCCGGGATGTACATGCTCCACCGGCTGCGCGACCTGCTCGGCCTGTCGGTTCGCGTCTTCGAGGCAGGGGACGACGTCGGGGGCACCTGGTACTGGAACCGCTACCCCGGGGCACGCTGCGACTCCGAGTCCTACCTCTACTGCTTCTCGTTCGACGAGGATCTGGCCCAGGAGTGGAGCTGGAGCGGCAAGTACCCGGAGCAGCCCGAGATCCTGCGCTACCTCAACCACGTCGCCGACCGCTTCGACCTGCGCCCCGATATCCGGTTCGGGACGCGCGTGACCGCCGCGCACTTCCGCGAGGACCTCAACCGCTGGGAGATCGAGAGCGACCAGGGCGACCGCGTGCTCGCCCGCTACTTCATCACCGCCATCGGCTGCCTCTCCGCGGGCCAGGTCCCGAACATCGAGGGGCTCGATGGCTTCGAGGGCGACTGGTACCACACCGGTGCCTGGCCCCACGAGGGCGTGGACTTCGCCGGCAAGCGAGTCGGAGTCGTCGGTACCGGTTCGAGCGGCGTGCAGGCGATCCCGGTGATTGCGGAGCAGGCCGGGCACGTCACCGTCTTCCAGCGCACGCCGCAGTACATGATCCCGGCTCGCCACGGGACGGTCACGCGCGAGTTCCTCGAGGAAGCGAAGCGTAACTACAACGAGATCTTCGAGAAGCGGCGCTGGACCCAGAGCGGCTTCCCCTTCGACCCGTCCGAGCGCTCGGCGCTCGAGGTCGACGACGAGGAACGACGCGCGATCTACGAGGCGGCGTGGGAGCAGGGCGGGTTCCGCTTCCTCAGCGCGACGTTCAGCGACATCGCGCTCGACCGGCGGGCCAACGACACCGCCGCGGAGTTCGTCCGGTCGAAGATCCGCGACACCGTCCGCGACCCGGAGACCGCCGAGAAGCTGGTCCCGCGCGATCACCCGTTCGCGTCGAAGCGCACGCTCATCGACACGAACTACTACGAGACCTACAACCGCGAGAACGTCACGCTGGTCGACATCCGCCACGACCCGATCGAGGAGATCACGGCGAGCGGCATCCGCACCCGGGATGGCGACCATGACCTCGACATCATCGTCTTCGCGACCGGCTACGACGCCATGACGGGGCCCTTCACCCGCATCGATATCCGTGGTCGCGGCGGAGCCGTCCTCAAGGAGAAGTGGGCGGAGGGGCCGAAGACGTACCTGGGGCTGGTCTCGGCGGGGTTCCCCAACATGTTCATGATCACGGGCCCGGGGAGCCCCTCGGTGCTGAGCAACATGCCCGTCTCGATCGAGCAGCACGTCGAGTGGATCTCGGACCTCGTCGGGCACATGCTCGCGTCCGGTCTCGAGGTCGCCGAGGCGGCGGCCGAGGCCGAGGCGGAGTGGGTCGACCACGTCAACGAGGTGGCGAGCAAGACACTCTACCTGCTGGCCGACTCGTGGTACCTGGGCGCCAACATTCCCGGCAAGCCGCGCGTGTTCATGCCCTACGCCGGCGGCGTGGGCAACTACCGCAAGCGCTGCGACGAGGTTGCCGCGGCCGGCTACGAGGGGTTCGTCCTCCGCGGTGGGGAGTCCGTCGCCGCCCGCTGAGCCGCCCGTCGGCTCGCCGCGATCAGCTTGACCGCAACGTGACGGTGATCGCTCGCGTCCCGCCGGGCCAGGTCGGGACGAACGTCGCCTTCGTGCCAACGCCTCCGGTGACGACGATCAGCACGTCCTCCGGCGTCCGGGCCACCCGCAGGACGCCCTCGTCCGGCAGGCCGAGCTCCCGGCGGCGCACGATCGCGCGCTCCACGATGGCGGGGGTCAGCGCCTCGTAGCTCACGCCGGCGCGCGCGAACAGCTCGCGCTGGAGCCGGCGCCGGTCCCAGCCGTGCGAATCGAGGAAGGCGGCGCTCTCGGGCGGAAGCAGCACGAGCGCCTCTCCGCCGCCGAACGTGCCTTCGCCCCCGGCGTTCCCCTCGATCGTCATCGAGCCGGCAAGGGTGTGGGCGAGGTCCTCGGGGCTGGTTGCCGGCAGCACCACCTCGACGTTGCCGACGGCCCCAACGACGGTGACCGTGCTGGCGGCGGCGGGGAGGCCGAGCGCGACCCGCAGGGGCGGCCACGGGCTCTCGGCCTCGTTCTCCGCGACGCACCAGCTGTACTTTCCGGGCTGCCCCTGCGTCGCCATGTCCGAGATGCCGGGCACGGCGAGTCCCACGTTCTGGAGCACCAGCCGGAGTGCTCGCCCGATCGTCGCGTTCGCGCGCGAGCCCTGCCCCAGGCTGTTCGCCCCGGCGTTCATCCCGATCCGCGCGACGACGGGCCCACCGACGATCACCAGCGGCGTCGCCGCGCCGGTCGTTGCCTGGATGCCGGTCAGGTTGAAGTCGGGATCGGCGACCGCCTCGACGGCGGCGGCGACCACGGGGAGGTGCTCCGGCGCGCAGCCCGCCAGCACCGCGTTCGCCGCGAGATCCCAGCCCGTCGGCGGGACGCGGCCGGGCGCGAGCATCGGGAACTGCGAGTAGGCCGGGACGCCGCCGCCGGCCAGCATCGCCGCGATGCGCTCTTCCGTCGGAGGCACCAGCGGAAGGCCGTCGCCCAGGCCGGCCTCATGGAGGCGCGCGTTGACCTCGTCGTAGCCGCCCTCGAGCGAGACGTCGGCGAGGCGCTCGCGGAAGGGCCGGGTGTCGAAGCGCCGTCGCGCCTGGGTCACCGGAGCGAGCTAGTCCGCCAGGGCGGGCATCAGCTCCTCGGCGGTGATGCGCAGGCTCCGCATGATCGCGTCGTGCCCGATATCGCCGATCTGCATGAAGCACATCAGGCGGTCCACGCCGATGTCCTTGTAGCGCTGCATCTTCCTCAGGCACGTCTCGACATCGCCGATGATCACGGAGTCCAGCGGATCGAGCGTCTCGTAGGCCTCCTCGGGCGAAATCTCTCGTCCCGCCGCGGCGTGGCGGAGCAGCCGTACCACCGGGTTGGGGTCGTCCAGTTGCTCGTCGCTCGCCGGAGCCTCCTCACCGTCCTCAAGGACCGTGATGCGCGAGGCCGCGCCCTCGAGCACCTCGCCGCGGATCGAGTCGTAGAAGATCTCGGGGTCCACCTTGAAGACCGCGGGCGCCGAGTTCACGTACCACATCGCGGCGCTGGCGGCCCCGCTCGCGATCGCCTCCTGCGTCGTCTCTGCGCAGTGCACGAAGGTGAACACGGCGGTCTCGTTGTTGACGAAGTCGCCGACCGGCTCGCAGTCCTTGAGGCCGTCGCGGTACTCGTCGAGCAGCATCGCCATCACGTCGAGCGGCTGCATCAGCGTGGTCGCGAGCACGCCGACGCCCAGTTCCCCCGCCATCCGGAACGAGCCGGGGCTGGAGGTGGTCTGCCACATCGGCGGGTGGGGCTGCTGCAGGGGCTTCGGGATGATGTTGCGCTCGGGGATCTCGAACAGATCGCTCTGGAAGGAGAAGGGACTCTCCGTCCACATCCCCTTCACCATCTGCATGCACTGCCGGACCTGCTCCAGCGAGCTCTCGGGGTCGACGCCGAACGTGTCCCACTCGAGGCCGCCCGAGCGCGCGAACCCGATCTCGGCGCGGCCGTGGCTCAGCCTGTCGAGCGTTGCGGCGCGCTCGGCGATGCGGATCGGGTGGTTCACCTTGAATGGCGCCAGCACGCCCGAGTGTCCCAGGCGCAGCCGGCTCGTCTGCTGTGAGATCGCGGTGAGCAGCAGCTCGGGCGCCGAGCTGTAGCTGAACTCGGTGGCTCCGTGGTGCTCGACCTGCCACCAGCACTCGTAGCCGAGCTCGTCGGCGAGGCGAGCTTGCTCGATGGTCTCCTCGATCACGTCCTGCTCGTGGTCGTCGCCCCAGCTGGCGCGGGCCTTCTGGACCTCGGTGAAGATGTCGAGTCTCACGAGCGTGTGCTCCTCCCAGTGCGCCGCCGCGTTCGCGCCGACCGCCGTCCCACTTCGCGCATCGTACCCACCTACGCCTTACGGTCGTCTCGTCGAGCGTGGCGGCCGCAGCGCCCGGTCACCGGCCTCGATAGACGGGCGCCCGGCGCTCCACCCAGGCCCGCATCGACTCGGTCGTGTCCTCGAGTCCCGCGACGTGCTCGCGCGTCTCGCGCTCCAGGTCGCGGACCTGCTGCGTCGGCCGCGGGCGGACCTCGGTCAGCAGCTGCTTCGTGCGCTGGAGGTGCACCGGCGGGAGCGCGGCGAGGTTCGCCGCCATCTCCCCGGCCTTCTCCAGCAGTTGATCCGGCGGGACCACGTGGTTCACGAACCCGATCTGGTGCGCGCGGCTTGCATCCAACTCGACGCCGCCGAGCAGCATCTCCATCGCCGACTGCCAGGGCAACTGCTCGAGGATGGCGAGGCTGTAATGACCGATCGTGCCGCCGTTCCGGATCTGCTGCATCTGGAACTTGGTGCCCTCGGCGGCCACGATCATGTCGCAGCCCAGCGCCATCACGAACCCGGCGGCGATCGCGTAGCCGTGCACCGCCGCGATCGTCGGCTTCGATGTCTGCGGCACCAGATCCTGGCTGAGAATCTCGCTGTAGCCCCTCCGCCCACCGTGCCCCTCCTCAAGCGACTCCTTGAGGTCGCGGCCCGCGCAGAACGCGCGCCCGCGTCCGGTGAGGATCGCGACGCGGGCCTCGGGGTCCTCGTCGAAGCGCACCCACGCCTCGCAGAGATCGTCGCGAAGCGTGCCGCCCAGCGCGTTCAGGCGCTCGGGGCGGTTGAACGCGATCGTCACCACGTGGTCTTCCTGCTCGTACTCGATCAACGCCATGGGATGCTCCCCCGCCGAGGCCGGGCCTCGCGCCCCGCCGGGGCGATGATAGAGGCAGCGCGACCGCGGGCACGAGCCCGGAAGCCCGCTATAGTCCCTCTCGAGGGCGGGGGCATGCGATGAGCCGGCTCAGCGGCCGCTACTGCATCGTCGGTATCGGGGAGACCGAGTACTCGCGCTGGTCGGGCCGGACCACGCTCTCGATGGCCTGCGAGGCGATCCTCAAGGCCGCACGCGACGCGGGCCTCTCCGTCGACGAGATCGACGGCATCACCAGCCATCAGACCTCCGCCGGCGACTCCTGCACGAACGACCAGGTCGCGACCGCGCTCGGCATCCGCACCGACGTCGGCGTCGACATCCTCGGCGGCGGCAACAGCATCGGGCAGCTCGTGCACCAGTCCGTCGGCCTGCTCGAGGGCGGCCACTGCGAGGTGATTGCGATCTTCCGCTCGATGAACGGCCGCTCCGGCGTGCGCATGGGCGGCGGCGCCCCCACCGCCCGGGGCTCGGAGCCCGGGGCCGCGCGTCCGCAACTCGCGAGCGGCATGAACCAGTTCGAGATCCCGTGGGGGATCCGTGGCGCGCCCACACGCTTCGCGATGGAGGCGATGGCCTACCTGCACCGCTACGGCTACAGCACGCTCAACATGGCCGAGCTCGCCGTCACCCAGCGCCAGGCCGCGACCAACAACCCGAAAGCCACGCGCCGCGAGGTGATCAACATCGACGACCACCAGAACTCGCGCTGGATCACGAAGCCCTTCCGCTTGCTCGACTGCTGCTAGGAGAACGACGTGGCCGCCAGCCTGATCATCACCTCCGCGGAGCGGGCGCGCGACCTCGCGCAACCCCCGGTCTACATCCTCGGCGGAAACGCCCGCGCCTCCTCCTACAACCCCTACTGGGTCGGGGCGCTGACCGACATCAACGAGGGCTGGAGCACGCACGTCGGCGAGCGCGCCTTCGCCAACGCCGGCATCGATCGCGCCGACATCGACATCGTCACGATGTACGACAACTTCACGACCACGCCGATGAAGTACCTGGAGGCCTTTGGGTTCTGCGGCGAGGGCGAGGGCGGGGCCTTCATCGGCGACGGGCGGATCGGCCTCGACGGCGAGTTGCCGCAGAACACCAACGGCGGCCAGCTCTCCGAGGGCTACGCCCACGGCGCCGGCTACCTGATCGAGATGACGCGCCAGCTGCGCGGCCAGGCCGACGACTATTGCCCGGGCTGGGCGGAGGGGGAGCACCACTACGACCGCGCGGGCGGCTGCCGCCAGGTGCGCAGCCGCGAGGACCGGCGGAGCGGCAACCGGGACAACCCGAGCCCGCCGACGGTCTCGTTCAGCGTCGGAGGCGGCGGCACCGCCCAGGGCTGGTCCGTCGCGCTGCGCCGCTAGCACTGCCGGGGAGGCACGATGCCGGGTCCGATCGACTACTCGCTGGTCAACCTCCAGCCCGACCACGACAGCGCCGGCTGGTGGGATGGCGCGGCCGCGCACCGCCTGCTCGTGCGCAGCTGCGAGGATTGCGCCTACCGCTGGTTCCCGCCCGGCCCGGTCTGCCCCTCGTGCCGCTCGATGAACCTGGGCTGGCACGAGGCCGAGGGCCGGGGCGTGATCGCAAACTACGTCGTCGTCTGCCATCCCGTGCTCGCGGCCTTCCGCGAGGCCGTCCCCTACGTCGTCGCGCTCGTCGATCTGCCGGACTGCGCGAACGCGAACGGCGAGCCGGTGCGCATCGGCGGCGTGCTCGTCGACGACGAGGAGGCCGCGGCGATCGGCGCACCCGTCGAAGTGGTCTACGATCACGCGCCGGAGGACGCCTTCGTCGTGCCGCGCTGGCGCATCAGCGGCGAGGCGGCGGACGCCTGGCGCTTCGAGAACTGAGACGGCTATGAGCCCTGAGCAATCAAGGCAGTCGCCCCGCAGCGGCGCGCGCGCCCTCGAGGGCATCCGCGTCGTCGACCTCAGCTGGGTGCGGGCGGGCCCCTGGGGCACGCGCATCCTCGGCACGCTCGGCGCCGAGGTGATCAAGGTGGAGTGGCCGGCGCCCGGCTCCGTGCACCACAACGATCGCTACACGAACACGGGGCGGCCCGAGCACATCGAGCCGAACCTCAACAACAGCCACTGGTTCAGCGAGAAGAACGTCAACAAGCGCAGCGTCACGCTCAACCTCCGTAACCCGCGCGGCCGCGAGCTGCTGAAGCGGCTGATCGCGATCGCGGACGTGGTGATCGAGAACTTCACTTCGAGGGTGATGCAGCGCTGGGAGCTGGGCTACGAGCAGTTGCGCGCGATCAAGCCGGACATCATCTACGTCTCGCTCTCCGCCCTCGGACATACCGGCCGCGATCACCCCTACCGCACCTACGGGCCGAGCGCGCAGGCGCTTTCCGGCATGACGTTCCTCTCCGGGCTGCCGGGCAAGCCGCACGCCGGCTGGGGCTGGTCCTACCTCGATGACACGGGAGGCATCTACGGCGCGATCGCGGTCATGACCGCACTCCACCACCGCCACGTTACCGGGCGCGGCCAGCACGTCGACCTCTCGCAGGTCGGCAGCGGACTCGCGCTCTCCGGTTCGGCGATCCTCGACGCGACGGTCAACGGCCGGGCGATGCGCCGCGAGGGCTTCCCGCCGGGGAACCGCACGCACTGGCCGGGTACGCCGCGCCTCGACAACTATCGCGGCCCGATGGTCGCCCCGCACAACGCCTACCGCACCGCCCCCGGCGGCTACAACGACTGGTGCGCCATCGTCTGCCGCGACGACGAGCAGTGGCGCGCCCTCGCGGGCGTGATGGGCGACCCGAAGTGGGCGCGCGGCCCCCCCGTAGCCCCCCCCGCAGGGCGGGTCGAAGCCCACGAGGGGCGGGGCGGGGGGGGAGAGGGGGGGGGGGGGCCCCGACAGGATGAAGAAGAGGCGGA
>VXMT01000048.1 GCA_009840965.1 Chloroflexota bacterium | reverse complement strand
GAATAGCACCTCGAAGGTGGTACTGCCTACCGTCAAGTTAGGCCCACCAGCACCTTCCTGCTCGCCAGGCCTTCGATGGCGCTGCCCGCCGCAGCCTGCCGCCAGCCCGGCGGGAGCCGCAGCGCGTCAGCCATCTGAGCGTTCCCTATAGTCCGTAGCGAGTAGACGACCGCCGGGATCCCGCCCGGGGCGCGTCCCCATGACGGCGCGCGGGCAGCGCGGCCCGGCGCCGGTCACCCGCGTCGCGGAGGCAGCGCGATGTCCGCCAACGAGCACATCCGCTACGAACCGGACGAAGCGCCGCCACTGTCGCTGACACTCATCGTGGCGTTCCAGGGCATGGTCTTGATCGTCTCAAACACCGTGATGATCACGACGATCTTCGCGGCGGCCTTCAACGACGACGGCACGTACCTCGCCTGGGCGATCTTCGCCGGGCTGATCGTTGCCGGAGCCGTGACGGCCCTTCAGGCGACGCGGCTGGGGCGGCTGGGATCGGGGCACATCCTGCTGATGGGCCCCGGCGTCCCGTTCCTGGCGGTCTGCGTGCTGGCCGTAGACGAGGGCGGGCTGGCGCTCATGTCGAGCCTCGTCGTGGCGTCCTCCCTGATGCAGTTCGCGGTGGCCGCCTGGCTCGCGCGGCTGCGGCGACTGATCACGCCCGTCGTCGCCGGGGTCGCGTTCATGATGATCGCCGTCTCGGCCATGCCGATCGCCATCGGACGGCTCAACGAGGTGCCCGACGGGGCGTCTACGGGAGCGGGCCCGGCCGTCGGGTTGATCACGCTGGGCGCCGCGGCGCTGCTGATGCTCCGCGGCACGGGGGTTGTGGCGCCTCTGGGCACTGCCGATCTCGATCCTGGCGGGTTGCGCCGCCGCGGCGCCGCTCGGCGTCTACGACGTACAGCGAGCGCTCGACACCCCGTGGTTCGACCTCCCGGAGGTCTCCGCGTGGCCGGGCTTAGCTCCCGTCGCGGGTCCGGAGTTCTGGGCCCTGCTGCTGGTGTTCCTGGTCGTAAGCGCGGTGGTCGCCGTCAGGTCCAGTAACGAGGGGGCGGTGATCCAGCAGGTCTCCCGCCGCGATCCCCGCACCATCGACTTCCGCGGCGTGCAAGGCACGATGAACGTCGGCGGCGCGGCGATCTTCCTCTCGGGAATCGCCGGCACGCCGCCCACCATCGCCTATCTGCCGACCTCGATCTCGCTGATCGGGTTCACCGGCGTCGCCGCACGACGCGCCGGTCTGGCGATGGGCGTGATGCTGATCGCGCTGGCCCTGCTGCCCAAGATGGTCGCCGTGTTGCTGACGATACCGCGCCCGGTGAGCGGCGCATTACTGATGATCATCATGGGGATGCTGTTCGTCGAAGGGATGCGCAGCGTCTTCCGGGACGGGCTCAGCCAGCAACGGGCCTTCATCGTCGGCGTCTCCCTCTCGATCGCCGTCGGACTGCAGAGTCAGAACCTCCTCGCGGACATCATCGGCGGCGCGTGGGGCGTGGCGCTCGGGAACAGCGTGGTGGTCGGCGTGCTGGCCGCGGTGCTGATGACCGTCGTCCTCGAGATTGCCGGTTCCCGCAGCAGGCGCCTCGACACGACGCTGGACAGTTCGTCCTTCCCCGCTGTCGAGGCCTTCCTGCGTGAGCTCGGTTCCCGGTTGGGCTGGAGCGCCGCGTCGACGGACCAACTGTGCGCGGCGGGCGAGGAGACCCTGTCCACCATGCTGCAGCTGCGCGATGACTACGAGGCCGACACGCCGCCGCGCCTCGTCCTCGTCGCGCGCCCCGCGGCGGCGACGGTCGAGCTCGAGTTCATGGCGCTGTTCTCGGAAGAGAACATCGAGGACCGCATCGCCTACATGAGCGAGCAGGCGGAGGCGCCGGAGGTCGGCGACATCTCATTCCGCCTGCTGCGTCACTACGCCTCCGCCGTCCGCCACCGCAAGTACCATGGGATTGATATCGTGACGGTGGAGATCAAGGGTTCGCGCCAGTGATCGTCGGCCGGTTTCGAGATGCACGCGTAATGCTGCGCGGAGTTCGCGCGGTAGCTGCCGAGGAGGTACCTGCGTGAAGGGCTACATGCTGATTGACACCGAGGTCATCGACCAGGAGCTGTTCGCCGAGTTCGCCGTCAAGATCGTCGACGCCATGGAGGCGCACGGCGGGAGGTTCCTCGCGCGCGGCGGGACGACCGAGGTCATCGACGGCGACTGGGAGCCGCACCGCATCGTTATCATGGAGTTCGACAGCTACGAGCGGGCGCAGGGGTTCGTGCGTTCAGCGGAGTACGGCGCGCTCCAGGACCTTCGCGCGCGCTGCATGCACTCCCGGGTCATCGTCGTCGAGGGATACCCCGACGCCGCTTCCTGAGCGAGACGCGGCTCGCGCCGCCTCGCGGAGGCAACGGTCGGGAGCGGCAGCCGCCCGAACCGAGAGCAGCGGCCTCCCGCGAGTGCGCCCCTTCCCTCAGCCGCCACGGTTGCTACCATGGATCGCGGTCCGGCGTCCGCTGACGCCGTCAGACCGAGCGTCGATGGGGACGCACGCCCGCGCGAGGCGCGGCGCGCAGAGAGCGGGGCCACGGCTGGAAGCCCCGCCGCCGCACGCAAGGGCGCACCACCCCGGAGCCCGCGGGCGAACCCGCGGCGGCTGGCCCCGTTAGCGGCCTCAATGAGCCTCGATCGCCACGGCGGTCGGGGGAAACAGGGTGGAACCACGTGAGGCGCGCTTCCCGTCCCTGAGCGGACGGCGGCGCGCCGTCTTGCGTCTCCCGCTCTCGCGCGCCGCCGCTTCGCAGCGATCGACGGCGAGCGAGCAGGAGCGAGCGATGAGCAACAGACCAGGCGAGCCGGACCTCGATGCCCCGGAAGCGCCCCCCGACGACGCCCACCGCGACGAGGCGCCGCTGGAGACGCTGTCGCCGGAGGAGCGCCTCTTCCGCATGCGCCACTCCGCCGCCCACGTCCTCGCCGAGGCCGTGATCGAGCTGTTCCCCGAGGGCAAGTACGCGATCGGCCCGCCGATCGAGCACGGCTTCTACTACGACTTCGACCTGCCGCGTCCGCTCACGCCCGAGGACCTCGAGCGCATCGAGCGGCGGATGCGCCGCACGATCAAGCGCAACGTGCCGATCGAGGGGCAATGGATCCCCAAGGACGAGGCGCGCGCGATCTTCGCGGACCAGCCCTACAAGCTCGAGCTGATCGACGAGATCGACGATGAGACCGTCGGCTACTTCCGCCACGCCGAGTTCGACGACCTCTGCGAAGGCAGGCACATGGAGCAGACGGGGCAGGTCGGCGCCTTTACGCTCACGCACGTCTCCGGCGCCTACTGGCGCGGCGACGAACGCCGGCCGATGCTGCAGCGCGTCTACGGCGCGCTCTTCCCCACGCAGGAGGAGCTCGACGCCTACCTCGCGGCCCGCGAGGAGGCCGAGCGCCGCGACCATCGCCGCCTCGGACGCGAGCTCGACCTCTTCTCCACACACGAGGAGTACGGGCCGGGGCTGATCTATTGGCACCCGAAGGGCGCGCGCGTCCGCCTCGAGATGGAGGAACTCTGGCGCAACGAGCACCTCGACGCAGGCTACGAGTTGGTCTACACGCCCCACACGGGCCGCTCGACCCTGTGGGAGCAGAGCGGGCACCTCGACTTCTACGCGGAGTCCATGTACTCGCCGATGGACGTGGACGGCAGCGACTTCTACATGAAGCCGATGAACTGCCCGTTCCACATCCAGATCTACAAGAACGCGCGGCGCTCCTACCGCGAGCTGCCGATGCGCCTCGCCGAGCTGGGCACGGTCTACCGCTACGAGCGCTCGGGGACGCTGCACGGCATGCTGCGGGTGCGCGGCTTCACCCAGGACGACGCCCACATCATCTGCACGCCCGACCAGGTCGAGGACGAGATCGTCGGCGTCGTCGAGCTGTTCCTGCGTGTCCTCGGCGCCTTCGGCTTCCACGAGGTGCGCGCGCGGCTCTCCACGCGGCCGGATGAGAAGTACGTCGGCGCCGTCGAGGACTGGGACCTCGCCGAGACCTCGCTGCGCGCGGCGCTCGAGCGCACCGGACTCGCCTACGAGGTGGACGAGGGCGAGGGCGCGTTCTACGGGCCGAAGATCGACTTCGACCTCGTCGACGCGCTGGGTCGCGACTGGCAGTGCTCGACGGTGCAGTTCGACTTCAACCTGCCGGAGCGCTTCGAGATGGGCTACATCGCCGAGGACGGACAGGAGCACCGCCCGTTCATGGTGCATCGCGCGCTCTACGGCTCGATCGAGCGCTTCATGGGCATCCTGATCGAGCACTACGCCGGCGCGCTGCCGCTCTGGCTCGCGCCGGTGCAGGCGACCGTGATCCCGATCGCCGACCGCCACGTCGAGTACGCGGGGACCGTCCGCGACGCCCTCGCGGCACGCAGGCTGCGCGTCGAGGTGGACGACGGCGGCGACCGCATGGGCGCGAAGATCCGCAAGGCGCAGCTGCAGAAGGTGCCGTACATGCTCGTCGTCGGCGACCGCGAAGCGGAGGGCGGCGCCGTCTCGCTGCGCCACCGCGCGCTCGGCGACCTCGGCCCCACGCCGCTCGCCGAGGCGGTCGATCGCATCGCGCACGAGCGCGACACGAGGGCGCCGGATCCGGAGCCGGAGGAGGCGGCGTAGCGGCCGCGCGCGGTTGCTGGCGGCTGCGCGCCGTGACAACCTGACGCACGGCCCCCGAGGCCCCGACTGACGGGAGAGGCGATGCCGAAGCGCGTGCTGCTGGCGAACCGCGGCGAGATCGCGCTGCGCGTGCAGCGCAGCTGCCGGGAGCTGGGCATCGAGACCGTCGCCGTCTACTCCGAGGCCGACCGCGACGCCCTGCACGTACGCAGCGCCGACGCGGCGGTGCCGATCGGCCCCGGCCCCGCCACGCAGTCCTACCTCGTCATCGACAACATCATCGAGGCGGCCAAGCAGACGGGCGCCGACGCCGTGCACCCCGGCTACGGCTTCCTCTCCGAGAACCCGGCCTTTGCCGAAGCCTGCGAGGCGGCCGGCATCACCTTCATCGGCCCGCCCGCCTCGGCGATGCAGGCGATGGGCGACAAGGTGCAGGCGCGGCGGCTGATGGAGAGCGCCGGCGTGCCCGTCGTCCCCGGCGCAGAGGACATCGACCCCGAGAACGTGGCGCACGCGCGCGCCGAGGCCGAGCGGATCGGCTTCCCGCTGCTGGTCAAGGCCGCCTCCGGCGGCGGCGGGCGCGGGATCCGCATCGTCGAGAGCATCGACGAGCTCGAGGACGCGATGCGCGTCTCCGGCAGCGAGGCGGCCGCAGCCTTCGGCGACGCGACGATCTTCCTCGAGAAGTACGTCTCCCCCGCGCGGCACGTCGAGGTGCAGGTCATGGCCGACGCGCACGGCAACGTGCGCGCCTTCGGCGAGCGCGAGTGCTCGATCCAGCGGCGCCGCCAGAAGCTGATCGAGGAGGCGCCCTCGGTCGCCGTCGACGAGGCGCTGCGCGCGCGACTCTGCGAGGTGGCCGCGACCGCCGCGCGCAGCTGCGGCTATCGCAACGCCGGCACGGTCGAGTTCCTGCTCGGCGAGGACGGCGAGTTCTACTTCCTCGAGATGAACGCCCGGCTCCAGGTCGAGCACCCGGTGACCGAGTTCGTCTACGGCGTCGATCTCGTCGCGTTGCAGCTCGCGGTCGCAGACGGCGAGCCGATCCCGGAGGACGCCGGGCTGGCGCAGCCGCACGGCTGGGCGATCGAGGCGCGGATCAACGCGGAGAACGCCTACGCCAACTTCGCTCCCTCGTTCGGCCTCGTACGGCGCTTCGAGCCGCCGCTGGGGCCTGGCGTGCGCTTCGACTCGATGCTCTACGACGGGCTGGACGTGCCGGTCTTCTACGACTCGCTGCTCGGCAAGCTGATCGTCTGGGCGGAGGACCGCCCGGCCGCGATCGAGCGGCTGCGGCGCGCGCTGCAGGATCTGCTCGTCGCCGGGATTGACACCAACGCGCCCTTCCACCTCGCGCTGCTCGATCACCCCGACTACGTCTCGGGCGCCGTGGACACCGGCTGGCTCGAGCGCGAGTTCGAGATGCCCCCGCCGCCCAAGGGCGACCCGCGCGAGGTCACCGCGCTGATCGCCGCCGCCCTCGCCGCGGGGATGGGCAGCGGACGCAGCGGGAGCGCGAACGGCGCGGCGGGCGCGCCCGGCCGCGGCTGGGCCCTGGCCGGACGCAGCGACGCGCTCGGCGCTCGGGTACGACACGCGGAGGGGCGAGGATGGCGAAGCGGCATCGGCTCGTCGTAGGCGGCGAGGAGCGCACGGTCGTCCTCGACGACGCCGCCGGCGAGACGCTGGTGACGATCGACGACGGCGATCCGATCGCGATCGAGCTGGCCGATGCGGAGCTGCCCGGCTTCGTCTCGTTCCGTGTCGGGGGCGTCGTGCGCCGCGCCTACGTGACGCGCGACGGCGCCTCCTTTGACGTGACGGTGGGCTCGCGGCGCTTCCAGGTCCAGCAGGTCACCGGCAGCGGCCGCGGGCGCGGCGTTGTGGGCGGCGCGGAGGACGCGCCCGGCGTGATCAGCTCGCCCCTTGCCGGCGTCGTCGTCGAGGTGCGGGTCGCGCCCGGCGACGTGCTGGAGGCCGGGACGACGGTGCTGGTCCTGGAGGCGATGAAGATGCAGAACGAGGTGCAGATCCCCCTCGACGGCACGGTGACCGCCGTGCATGTGGAGGCTCGCGAAAGCGTCGAGCAGGGCCAGTTGCTCATCGAGTACGACCCGGATGGCGGGGACGAGTAGGAACGAGGAACCGAGCGGGGCGACCACAGGCGTTGCGCGGAGTGCTAGAATCAGCGCCCCGCGCGCCCCGGCAGGCGCCCGGACGTAGCTGAGAGGTGCCTCCGATCGCGAAAGAGCTGCGGGTCAACGATCAGATACAGGTTCCGCAGGTCCGCGTGATCCGTGACACCGAGCAACTCGGCATCCTCGACATCAACGAGGCGCAACGCATCGCCGACGAGGCCGATCTCGACCTCGTCGAGGTCGCGCCGACGGCCAATCCTCCCGTGGTCCGGATCATGGACTACGGCAAGTTCAAGTATCAGCAGGCCAAGCGCGAGCGCGAGTCGCGCAAGGCCTCGCGCCACTCATCGCTGCGCGAGGTGCGCATGCGCGTGAAGATCGACGAGCACGACATCGCCTTCAAGGCGCGCACCGCGCGCAAGCTGCTGGCCGAGGGCGACAAGGTGAAGATCTCCGTGATGTTCCGCGCACGCGAGATCACCCACCCCGAGGTGGGCCGCGACCTGCTCGACCGCTTCTACTCGCGCATCGAGGACGTCGCGACCGTCGAACGTCCGCCGCAGATGGAGGGCCGCATGCTCTCCATGGTCGTTATGCGCGACCCGAAGGCGGCGGCCGCCGACGAGGCCACCGAGAGCGCGGCCGCGTCCTCCTGACAGCCGCGGCGCTGCTGGCCCGTAGCGCATTCGCCTCGGTAGACTCGAACCATGCCGAAGATGAAAACCCACCGGGGCACGGCGAAGCGCGTGAAGGTCACGGGCAGCGGGAAGCTGCTGGTGCGCGCCCACCACCTCAACAACAAGCGCATGAAGAAGCGCCGCGAGAAGCTGCAGGCGCTCGGCCGCATGCACGAGGTGGACGAGACACAGCGCAAGCGCATCCGCACGCTGCTCGGCCGCTAGCGGGCGCGAGAGGTACAGGACCATGCCGCGTACGCGTAACCGCGTCGCCACGCGCGCCCGCCACAAGAAGATCATTCGCCGTGCGCGCGGCCATCGAGGCAAGCGCCACCGCAACTTCAAGGTCGCCAACGAGTCGGTGATGCACGCCCTGCGCTACGCGACGGAGCACCGGCGCGATCGCAAGGGCGACTTCCGCCGCCTCTGGATCGTGCGCATCAACGCGGCCGCCCGCCTACACGGCCTCAGCTACAGCCGCCTGATGCAGGGCCTGAAGCGCGCCGGCGTCGAGATCGACCGCAAGATGCTCGCCGACCTCGCGGCGCGCGAGCCCGAGGCCTTCGGCAAGCTCGCCGCACGCGCCGAGGCCGCCCTGGCCTGAGTCCCGCGACCACGCAGACATGCAAACGGGGCGGCTGAGCCGCCCCGTTCGGTATTCGCTGCTCGCGCGCCCTCGGCGCTAGTTCACCGGCGGGAAGCGCTTCATGTCCTCGGCGGCGTAGCCCGCCACGGCAAGGTCGGCGCCGCCGGCCGCCTCGATCTTCGAGACGACGTCGGCCAGCTGGCTTGCCGGAATCGCGCAGGTCATTTCGGAGTTGGACATCCCGGTCCGTACACGACTGAGCTGTCAGCCAACGCTCGCGGCAGCGACTCCGTGTTCCTTCGCCATCGCGACGATGTGGCACTGCGGCTTGCCCTGCAGGCTGAGGTCCGGCAGCGCGTCGGACAGCACCATCAACTGCCGCCCGGTGACGCGCAGCATCACCACGTCCGGGTCGACCGGCGTCTCGGCGAGCGGGCCGTAGGTGATCGCGCCGGGCTTCTCGCTGATCGTCGGGATCAGCGGCACCACGTCCATCGTCACCCAGCCGCACTCGAGGACGGTGGCCACGTCGGAGTTCCCCGCGACCTCCTCGAGGGTCTTGATGCCGTGCGTCAGGCTGCCGACGCTGCAGTTGCCGTGGTCCTCGGGCATGGTCGAGAAGGTGCGGTCCGTGGACTTCATCCAGAACACGCAGCCGGCCGAGACGCGGCCCGTGCGGCCGTCCTCGAGCGGCGGCGGCATCGGGTCGTCGAAGGCGTCCACGCCGTCGGGGGGCGCGTCCGAGAAGGTGATCGCGATCGGCGGCACGTCGGTCCCGACGCTCGACATCAGCCGCTGGCTGAGGCCGCCCCAGTCCTCTGTCGTGGCCATCGCCACCTCCCCATTCGCGCCGCCTCCGAAGACGCGCCGCACAAGACTCCCGAACCAGTTCCCGGTACTCATGGCTGGAGTATGCTCCAACCTTCCCGAAATGACAAAGGGGCGTGCCGAGGGCTGCTCGCGGTGTGAGACCTTCGCGTAACCCTCTGCTCGAGGCAACAAGCGCATCCCCTCCGGTCCCCTCGCCCCGAGGGGACAGGGTCAGGGTGAGGGAGGATCGCCCTCGGGCGTTTCGTTGCGCCGTCGGGGCCTTCGAAGGGGCGCGGGAGTCCTCCCCCTCACCCCCGCCCTCTCCCCAGGGAGAGGGGGCCGGATCGGGCTTGTGGGAACTCGAAGAGTCTCAGAGTGGGGGCGTTTGCTTACGCGCGCTGCTCCGCGCCGTGCTCGCGCGCGAGGCGCTGGAGGATGCGGGCCTGCTCGCGGTTTGCGTCCTCGCTCGTGAGGGTGCGGTCGGGCGCCTGGTAGCGGATCGCGAAGGCGATCGACTTCTTGCCGGCGGGCAGCTGCTCGCCGCGGTAGACGTCGAAGACTCGCGCCCCGGCGACCAGCCGCGACTGCTCGATCAGCGCCTGCAGCGCGCCCGCCGGAACGCCCTCGTCCACCACCAGCGCGACGTCCTGCTCCACCGCCGGGAAGCGCGGCACGGGCTCCGCGCTGCGGCGGCCGGGCGACGCCGCGAGCAGCGCCGCGAGGTCCAGCTCGAACAGCGCGACCGGCTGCTCGACCCCGAACGCCTCGAGGGTGTCCGGGTGCACCTCGCCCAGCACGCCGACGGGCGCCCCGCCGATGCCGACCTGCGCACAGCGGCCGGCCAGCAGGCCGTGCTCCTCGTGCGGCTCGTACTCGAAGGCGACGCCGAGGCGCTCGCTCAGCTCGTCGAGCACGCCCTTGGCGTCGAAGAAGCCGAGGGCGCGCTCCAGCGGGCTGCCCCAGCGGTCGCGGTCCGCGCCGCAGAGCGCGCCCGCGACGACCTCGCGCTCATCGGGCAGCGGGCCGTCGGCGCCGCGCCGCGGCGCGTAGACCCGCCCCGCCTCGAAGATCGCGATCTCGTCCGCGCCCGCGCGCAGGTTGCGGTCGACCGTCTCCAGCAGCGAGTGGCGGAGCGAGGTGCGCAGCACCTCGTGCTCCGAGGAGAGCGTGTTGCGCAGCCGCAGCGGCGCGCTCGCCTCCAGCTCGGCGGCGGGCCGGACGCGGCGCAGCGCCTCGTCGGTGGTCAGCGAGTAGCTGATCACCTCCTGCAGCCCCGCCGCGGCGAGCGCGCGGCGCACGCGGTCACGCAGCGCAGGCAGCGGGGCCGGCTCGTACGAGGGCACGCGCCCGCGCACCGTCGTCGCCGGCAGCCGGTCGTAGCCGGCGATGCGCACGACCTCCTCGGCGAGGTCGTCGGGGATCGCAACATCGGTGCGCCACCAGGGCGCGGCGACGAGGAAGCGCTCCGCGCGCCCCTGCTCGCCGCCCTCCGGGGCGACCGCGAAGCCGAGCGCCCCGAGGGCGGACGCGACCTCGGCATCGGGGACGTGGAAGCCGAGCACGGTGTCGAGGCGCGAGCGTTCGAGGGCGACGCTCGCCGTGCGCTGCGGGCGCGGGTAGACGTCGACCGCGCCGCGCCGCGCCGTGCCGCCGCAGACCTCTACGAGCAGCTGCGTCGCGCGGCGCGAGGCGTGCGCGGCGAGCTCGGGCGAGAGCCCGCGCTCGAAGCGCGAGGAGGCCTCGCTGCGCAGCCGCAGCCGCGTCGAGGTGCGGCGGATACTCGCCGGGTCGAACTGCGCGGCCTCCAGCAGCACGCGCGTCGTGCCCTCGTGGACCTCGCTCTCGAGGCCGCCCATCACGCCGGCGAGCGCGATCGGGCCGCTGTCGTCGGTGATCAGCAGCGTGTCGTCGCTCAGCTCGCGGTCCTCGCCGTCGAGCGTGGTCAGGCGCTCACCCTCGCGCGCGAGGCGCACCACGACCGTGCCGCGCAGGCGGTCGGCGTCGAAGGCGTGCAGCGGGTTGCCGAGCTCGAGCATGACGTAGTTCGTGACGTCGACGACGTTGTTGATCGGGCGCTGCCCCGCCGCCTGCAGCCGCTCCTGCATCCAGCGCGGCGAGGGCCCCACCGTGATGCCCTCGATGACCGTGGCGATGTAGCGCGCGCAGAGGTCCGGGTCGGCGATCGCGACGGCGGCAGCGTCCTCGACGGCCTGGTCGCCCTCCGGGGGTTCGCCGTCCGGCAGGCGCATCGCCACGCCGAGGATGGCGGCCGCCTCGCGGGCGATGCCGGCCATGCTCATCATGTCGGCCCGGTTCGGCCAGGTGTGCACGTCCAGCACCACGTCGCCGAGGTAGTCGGCGAGCGGTGTCCCGACCGGCGCGTCCCCCGGCAGCTCGAGGATGCCCTCGTGCTCCTCGGAGAGCCCGAGCTCGCGCTCGGAGAGCACCATCCCCGAGGAGTCGACGCCGCGGATGCGCGCCGCCTTGAGCGTCGCGCTCTCGCCGCTGCGCGGGTCGACCAGCGAGGCGCCCTCGCGCGCGAAGGCGACCCGCTGCCCGGCGGCGACGTTCGGCGCGCCACAGACGACGGTGTGCGGCTCCCCGGCGCCGTACTCGACCGTCGCGAGCACGAGGCGGTCGGCGTTGGGGTGCGGGTCGACGGAGAGCACCTCGGCGACCGTCACGAGATCGCGGTCCCAGCCGCCGACGCGCTCGATGCCCTCGACCTCGGCCGCGGCCATCGTCAGCCGCTCCGCGAACGCCTCGACGTCGAGGTCGTCCGGGAGGTCGACGTAGTCACGCAGCCACTTGAGGGAGACGAGCATCTACACAGGCTCCGCTAGAACTGGTCGAGCAGGATGGCGTTGCCATCCGGGTCTTCGATGACGATGTGCGCGGGGCCCTCGTCCTCGGTGGCCGGGAGCGCTACCGAGGGGTCCTGGCTGTCCGGCATCTCGTGCAGCAGCTCGGTCTCGAGGCCGCGCTCGGCGAGGCGGCCGCGGACGGCGCGCACGTCGGGCGGATTGAAGGTCAGGATGTTGCCCTCGAACATGCCCTCGAAGAGGCCGATCATCGCGCCGCCCTGGCGCATCATCAGCCAGCCCTCGCCGCCGCCCAGCGGCTCGAAGCCGAGCTGCTCGTAGAACGCCTGCGACACATCGAGGTCGCGCACCGAGAGGCTCACCGAGAAGTAGCCGAGGTTGGGGTCGCCCGCGGGGGGCAGTTCGGGCGGCGCGGCCTCGCCGGCCGTGCTGTCTGCGTCGGACATGGTCAGACCCCCTGGAACTGGCGCAGGAAGCGCAGGTCGTTGGCGTAGAAGTTTCGGATGTCCTCGATGCCGTGGCGCAGCATCGCGATGCGCTCGACGCCCATGCCGGCGGCGAAGCCGGTGTAGCGCTCCGGGTCGTAGCCGGATGCGGCGAGCACCTCGGGATGCACCATCCCCGCGCCGAGGATCTCGAGCCAGCCGCTGCCGTGGCAGACCGCGCAGCCCGTCTCGGCGCCGGGGCAGGCGAAGCAGTCGACGGCGACCTCGACGCCGGGCTCGACGAACGGGAAGTAGGAGTGGCGCAGCAGCACGCGGCGCTCGACGCCGAAGAGCTGGCGCGCGAACTCGAGCAGCGTGCCCTTGAGGTCGGCGAGCGAGACGCCCTCGTCGACGGCGAGCAGCTCGACCTGGGTCATCATCCACTCGTGCGTCGCGTCGGTCGCCTCGTAGCGGTAGCAGCGGCCGGGCACGGCGATGCGCACGGGCGGTTCGTGGGCGTCGAGGTAGCGGATCTGCATCGGCGAGGTGTGCGTGCGCAGCAGCAGCGGCTGCTCGCCGTCCACGTCCTCGTCGAGCCAGAAGGTGTCCCACATATCGCGCGCGGGATGGTCCTCGGGGATGCGCAGGCGGGTGAAGTTGTACTCGTCGAGCTCGACCTCGGGGCCCTCGACGGTGGCGAAGCCCATGCGCGTGAAGGCGTCGAGGATCTCCTGCAGGGTCTGGGTGACGGGGTGCAGCCCGCCGCGGCGGCGGCGGCGGCCGGGCAGCGTCACATCGACGGCGCCCTCGGCGAGCTGCGAGGCGAGCGACGCGGCGCGCAGCTCCTCCTGGCGCGCCTCGAGCGCCGCCTCGAGGTCGCGCTTGAGCGCGTTGGCGGCCTGCCCCGTGGCGCGTCGTTCCTCCGGCGGCAGCGAGGAGAGCCCCCGCAGCACGCCGGTGAGGGCCCCGGAGCGCCCGAGCACGGAGCGCCGCCACTCCTCGACGGCGTCCTCGTCGCCCGCCGCCGCAAGCCGCTCGCGCGCCTCACGCGCGAGGGTTTCGAGGTCGGCGGGGGGCTCGGCGGCGTCGGCGGTCATGTTGCGAGTGTCGCGCGGGCGGCGGGTGTAGGCAACGCGGCGCGGCGGCGCCGGCGCTTGCTACAGCGTGCGCCGCCGCGGCGGCGGCTTGAGCGCATAGACGGCGGCCGAGACCACGGCCACGCCCCACCCGAGCAGCCAGCCGGGGAGCCACGAGAGGAAGGAGCCGCCCCACGCGCCCTCGGTGCCCCCGCCGCCGAGCAGCACCTCGACGGCCAGAGCCGCCACCAGCATGGCGATCACGACCGGCACCGGCCCAAGGAAGCTGTAGATGAACGCCGTCGCCACGACGGCCGTCACCACGGCCGCAAAGCGCGAGTTGATCGCCTGCGAGGCGACCTTACCGGCAGCAACCCCGATCGCCGCCCCACCGCCGACACCCGCGACCACGGCAGCCAACAGCACGATCCCGGAACCCACGGCTCCTTCTCCTCCGGGGCCCGCCGTCGCGGCCCGGGCCCACGATACTCGCCGGGTCGTGACGGCGTCGGTGCGGGGGGTATCGGTGGGGTAAGCCCCCGGCGACTGGCGAACCGTATCGCGGCGGGCTAGGCCCGCGAGGCAGGATCAACGCCGAACTGACGCCGAAGCAGTGACTTTAGCCTCTTCTCAATCGCGTACTCCACAGTCCGCGAGAGCGACTGTACGGTGGTTCCGAGTACGAGATTCGCAAGCATGAGGAGGAGAACGAGGAACCCCAGCGCTGAGGAGAGTGCGATTGGGCGAGGGACTGGCCAAGGAAACTCAAGCACCGATATCACTGAGCCCACGAGTGCCGCGGTGAATAGAATGACGAACGCGCCTCGCCCGACTAGGCGCGCAATGGACTGGGCTGTTGCGTCTACGCGCGCTGTGACTCTCAACAGTTCGGCTTCGGATACCGTGGCCTGATCCTCCGCACGCCCGCGGGCCGTCTCGGCGTCTCTCAACTGAGCTTCGGTTGCTCTGATCCGAACTTCTGCATGCCCGCGAGCCGCTTCGGCGTCTTCTAGCTCAGCTTCAACGTCAGCCCGCACAGCAGCCTCGGACGCCCTCAGTACTTCTTGCACAGTGCCGGGCCCAAACGAAGCTTCGTCACCGAGCGTCAGGTCCATTAGGGCACGTCGAGCGGTCATGGAGTATCGCAGTAGACCATACCTCTCGGCAGACAGGTCTCCGCGCTCACGGAGCCGGTCGATCTCGTCTGCATACTTCACCCATAGCGCGTCGGACGGCGTCAACCCTGCAGAGATATCAGCTATCAGTCGCGCCCGTGGGAGGTCGGGGGCGCTTGTAGGTTGCTTCACCCAAACTAGCGTAGTCAGCGTCCAGTCCAACATGCACAGTGGGACCGTGGCCCCAATCTCATGGCGCCCGACCTCCGAGCGATAGTACTTCGAACTCGCCCGCGCGACCGCTGCGTTAGTCGTAACGAAGACGGCGCGGGCATCCTCTAGGTGTACGAAATGGCCTCCACCACGGAGCCTGTGTATCGCTGTTAGAGAATCCACGTCCTTGTCTCGGGCGTTCGGGTTGGCGTAGCCCCCTGGCCCGACCTCTGCGTCGAGCAGTTCAGCGAGTCGGCTCTCATCAAGCGTCAGCTCAACTTGGTGCGGTGGTGTGTCCTCTACGGCAACATGAAGCGCTTCGAGCCGCCGCTCAAGATCGATTCGGATCTCCTCGACGTCCAGCGCAGTCCAGCCGTGATCAATTAGGTAATTCACGGTCTCCCCAAAGGAGTATCGGACGTCTCCCAGTTGGAGCTGGTGCGTTACAGCGTTTAGGACCGACTGCATTTCGTCGAAGGTGTGCCTGAAGCATCGTAAGTGTGCGTTACTCGCGTACAGCAGTTCAAGCAGCTCGGTGGCGGCGGTACGCTGCTCTGGCACAGAAAGGCCGAGTGCGCGCAGCAGAACAGGCGTATCAAAGTAGAATTCGGTGCTTGCAAACCGGCGGTTCACTGCTCCGAGGTCAGGGTAGAGCAGAGCGTTGGTGAGGAAAGCTCCTTTTACGACAGACTGCAAGAACTCGAAACCCTCCGGGTCTCGCTCCAACGCATGTTTTGCGAAGGCATTAACGAGGTATTCGCTCGCCACGCCCGAGTACTGCGGAGAGGGGATGGGGCGCCCATCGACAAATGCTCCTAGAACATCCACTGATCGGTTGTCTAGCCATCCGATCAGTGCCGAATCCGCTTCTGCCTCACTCCATTCTCTATCAAAACTCTCTTTGACGAACGCCCTGAGCTTGTCGAGAGTTGCATTGTACGTGCGCATGCCCATCTGGCGCCGATCAGAGAGATCATACTGTCGGAGTTCACTGAGATTCTTATAAAAGGTTCTACCGCGGCGACTAACAAGACCGCTCCGGCTAGCCCGACTCAAGATTGCACTCAGTGCGTTACGAGGAATCCTCAGCCCAAACTCACGTAAGACTTCCTCACGCAGATCATCTGTAGATACTGGATCGGATGCTATCCCGTTCAAACAGTGCGCGACAAATGGGAGGAAATTGTCAATGTGGTCGTAGCGCTCACCTTGGTGTTGGTCCCAATTGACACGCAAGAATGCCAAGGCGGCGAGCGGGCTAGATTCCGGCATGGACCCTCATCTGACGCACGATCGCGATCATAATACGCGCGAATCCGCCGATCGGCACTCACGCTCCCTACCCCGTCCCCTACAATCCCCACACACCGCACTCCCGAAAGGAGCACACCGTGAGCGTTCGCGGCTACATCCTCGTCGAGACCGAGGTGGGGAGGACACAGGCAGTCGGGCGCGCCATGCGCGACCTCGTCTCCGATCTTGCCACCGTCACCGCCGTCGATACCGTCACCGGCCCCTACGACGTCATCGTCCAGCTCGACGCCGAGGACCTCGACCAGCTCGGCAAGTGCATCACCGAGGAGCTCCAGTCCGTCGCCGGGGTGCAGCGGACGACCACCTGCCTCGCGGTGTCGCTGGGGTAGCTGCGCGGGGATCCCCCTCACCCTTGCCCTCTCCCGCCGGGGGAGAGGGGATCGGAGGGGAGCCTCCCTCACCCTCGCCCTCTTTCGCCAGGGGAGAGGGGACCGGACCGGATCCGCCCTCACCCTCGCCCTCTGCCGCAGGGGGAGAGGGGACCGGACCGGATCCTCCCTCACCCTTGCCCTCTCCCAGAGGGAGAGGGGACCAGAGGGCGACGCTGGCGCGTGAGCGCCGGCGTCACCACGCAGGACGCGATGGTCCGCCACATCGCCCGGCTCGGGCATCCGGTCGCCC
>VXMT01000174.1 GCA_009840965.1 Chloroflexota bacterium | reverse complement strand
ATTCCGCGATGGCCATCAGCCCGTACTGGAGGACCACGAAGCCGGCGGCGAGCGCCGCGTACCCGTACATGCCGTCTCGCGTCGCCTCGCCAGCGACAATCTCGTCGACGACGCGGTAGATGACCCAGAACGGGCCAAGTAGCGCCAGCGAGGCGATGGCCGAGAGGGTCGCCGCGATCGCGAACGCGACCCACCCGTTGCGCGCGAAGGGCAGGAGCAGCCGGAAGCCGGTCCAGAGGTTGATTCCTCCCGAACCGGTGTCTTCTCCGGGCGCCGCCGTGACGGGCGACTCAGTACCGGCGTTAATCACGAGTGTGCCCCGCCATGCGCCCTAACGGATGTGCTCGCGAGTCACTACGCAGACTCCACCTTCGTTCAGCCATTGCGGGCGGGAGGGCGGCTTATCGATATATAGTCTCATTAGGCCGGAGTCAAGTTTCCGTGTTCGTCCACAGATAGACATAACACTAGTCTCAGGTTAGCTCTCCCCTCGTCCTGGGTGCGCGTCCCGGACGAGGTGACACGCCCCCTCCAAGGCACGCGTGTTGCGACGCGGTGGCGGCCCGGCAGTGGTGAGACAATGGCGGCGTAAGGGCGCCCGAGGGAGCACCGCGCGACTGATGGACGCGACACGTCGGCTGGTGCAACTCGCGCGCGCCCGGCCCGGCCCGGCCGGGGCGCTTGCGCTCTTTGCGCTGCTGGCCGTCGTCTACGGCACGTCGATCGACATCCGCGCCAGCCGAGGCGCCTCGATCACCGGCGATGAGCCGTTCTATTTGATCACGACGCAGAGCCTGCTGGACGACGGGAACCTCGATCTTCGCGAGCAGTACGCGACGCGCTCGTACGAGTCGTTCTTCGACCACCGCGACGGGCTGTGGATGCAGTCCGTCGCGCTCGAGGACGGGCGGGTGCTGAGCCCGCACAACGTCGGGCTCTCGGTACTGCTGCTGCCGGGGTTCGCCCTCGGCGGGCTGGCGGGAGCGCAGCTCCAGCTCGTGCTCATCGCCGCGCTGACCTGGGCGCTCGCCTACCTGCTTGCGCTGCGATTGACCGAGGCGCGGCCGCTGCTCGTCTGGCTCGCGACGGCCGCCGCCGCCCTCAGCGCGACAGCGTTCATCTACTCCTCCGAGGTCTATCCCGAGGTGCCGGCCGCCCTCGCGCTGGTCGGCGCGCTGCTCGTTGCGACCGGCCGCGAGCGACTCCCGGTCGGCCGCGTGGTGGCGCTGGTGTTGCTGCTCTCGGCGCTGCCGTGGCTGGGAGCGAAGTACGCGCCGCTCGCCGCGCTGGTCGCGTTCTACGTGCTGTGGCGCGGCGAGCCGCGAGGGCGCCGGGTGCTCATCGGAGGCGGGGCCGTCTCGGCGCTCGCCTACGGGGCCTTCCACCTCGTGACCTACGAGTCGCTGACGCCCTACAACGTGAACCTCGTCTACGCGGGCGGCTCGACGGCCACGATCGTCGGGGAGCACGTCGAGTTCGGCGACCGGGTCTACCGGCTGTGGGGTCTCCTGATCGACCGGCGCTTCGGCGTCGCGCGCTGGGCGCCGCTGCTGCTGGCAGTCGTCCCGGGGTTGCTGCTGCTCGCGCGCGGCGACGCGAGGCAGCGCCTCGTGCTCGGCCTCGTGGCGGTGCAGGTGCTGATCGCGACCTTCGTCGTGATCACGATGATGGGCTGGTGGTTCCCCGGCCGCACGCTCGTGACGGTCTTCCCGCTGCTGCCGATCCCGCTCGTCCTCGTCGCCTCGATGGGCGGGCGGGTCTGGCGCGTCGCGCTCGTGGCGCTCGGCGGCTACTCACTCGCCGTGACTGCGGCGCTGGCGGAGGCCGGCCGCTCGCGCGAGGTCGTGATCGCGGTCGACCCGTTCGAGCTGCAGGCCGTGTTCTTCCGGGGCGTGGCCGGCCTGTTCCCGCAGTACACCTCGTGGACGACCGAGACCTGGCTGCTCACCGTCGCCTGGCTCGGTCTCGGAGGCCTCGCCCTGGCGGCGTGGGCGGCCTGGACCTGTCGTCCCCGCGCGGGACGCCGGGGGCCGCGCGCGCCGTAGGGCCACCGGACGATTCAGCTCAGTCCGAGCAGTCCGGCGCGCCCTCCAGCAACCCGAGCTCCGCCAGCGCCTCGCGGTAGACCTCGGGGATCGCGGTCGGCGCCGGCTCGACGGGACGCGCCGGGGGATCGCCGGCGTGCGCTGCCGACTGCAGCAGGATCGGCAGGCCGATCCGCTCCGCGGCGAGCAGCGCGACGCCCGGCTCGCACTCGACTTCGGTTTCGCCGAGGCTGCCGGCGAGGCGCAGGCGGAGACGTAAGCGGCGCTTCTCTTCGTAGGTCACGATCACGGCGCGCGGCTCCTGGCCGACGCTCTGCAACACGTCGCCGAGCCCGCGGACGAGGCGCGTGATGCCGCCGTGGTCCGGCGTGAACCAGCTGGCGAGATCCGCGTGGACGCGCAGCGCGACGTGCGTGCTTCCCTCACATTCGTGCAGCACCACCCAGGTGTGGCGCCCGCAGTCGCAGCGGCGCATGCCGCCGATCTTCATCCGTCGGCCGTTCATCTGAGTGTTGCTTCCAGTGGGACGGTGCTCGCGGCCGCCGCCACGCTCGCGCCGCTGATTCGATGTCGTACGTTCGCCGCCTGGACCGCCTCGAGGATCGTCATCGGCACACCCAGCTCGCGGGCGCTGTCGCTGACCGCGGCCACGTCCTTGGGCAGGCACTGCCCGCCGTAGCCGCGCTCCTCGGTGACGACGGTGTGGCTGGGGTTGATGCGATCGTCCTGCAGCCAGAGCAGGCGCGCCCACTCGTAGTCGACCCCGGCAGCGCTACAGAGGTCGAAGAACTCGTTGCAGAACGCGACCTTCGCGGCGAGGAAGGCGTTCTCCATGTACTTGACGACCTCGGCGAGCGTCGGGGTCACGCGGAAGTGCCGCAGACCGGGCTCGTACGCGCGCTCGTAGAGCGCCTGCACGGCTGACGTGGCGGGCTCGTACCCGCCGTAGATGAGGAAGCTGCGGTTCGCCGGGTTGCGCAGCGGATGGTCGTCCGCCTCGCCCGCGTACTCCGGGACGAAGACGATCTGCTTACCCGTCTCCGCGATCAGCCGCTCCCTCGTGCCGATGGCGACCGTACTGTGGCAGATGATCGCCACGCGCGGATCGGCGAGCCCCACGACCTCCTCGACGATCGAGGTGTCGCACGCCCCGGAGGGCAGGGGTGGCGTCGGTACACAAACGATCACGACATCCGTGTCGCGCAGATCCTCGGCGGTCCCGAGGCCGAGCGGTGGGTCGTAGAGGGCCGGTTCGAGCTCGCGGAAGAGGTCGGCGACGTAGTGCCCGATCGAGCCGTAGCCCGCGATGGTGATCTTCATGGTCGGATCCTCCGGACCCGGCGCGTCGGCGGCGGAGCTTGGGGCAGGGGCCGCCCCGCCGCCGGCGTCGCCTCAGGGTTGGTCGCTAGTAGCTGGCCACCAGGTCGCTCTGCTCCAGCAGGAGGGCCTCCGCCGCCCTGTTGAGCGCGGCCAGCGCCGCGTCCCGCGACGCAGCCGTGACCTGATCCGGCGCAGCCGTGAGGTAGGCGATGATCGTCTCGTCGGCAGCCGGGTCGGCCTTGGCGACCTCGGGCTGGATCGACTGGTAGAACGCCAGCGCTTCGACCTGGTGCGTGCCCGGGTCCTCGCCGTTCGCTACGTCATCCTGCGCGACGCCGATGTACCGCACGGTCGCCAGGTAGAAGATGGCGTTGAACCGCGAGTACACGTCCCGCTCGGCCGCTGCGTAGGCCGCCTCGTCCCCGGCGTCGGCCGCCTGCCGGGCTCGCTCCATCGCCTCGCGGAGGGGAACGTCCAGTGTCCCTTCCCTGCCGAAGTTGCCCTCGCGCGACCGGGCGAGGGCGGCCAGCGAGTTCGGGTACTCGCCGTCGACTTCCTCGCCGACGTAGACGGCCCATGCCTCGTCCACCAGGCCGGATCTCATGAACTCGCCACCGATGATCATGTAGAACTTGGACCAGTGGTAGAGAACCCGGAGGATGCCCTTGTTGATGGCTTGACGCCGTTGCGCGTCGGTGTACTCTGCCGCCTCGCCGCGCTGGCGCACCGCGTTCTGGATCGGGCTGTCGAGGAACGTGGCGGACCCGTAGAACTCCGCGGCATCCGGGAAGTAGCGGCCCGGCGTGGTGCCGGCGGCGAAGCTGCGGAGTGTCCGGCTCTGGTTGCCGAGGCGAGTGTGCGGGCCGGCTTCATAGAGCAGCCAGATTTCCGCCGCGGGCAAGGGTTCGCCATCCGAGATCACGTTGGTGAGTGAAGCGATCTCCTGGTAGTCCGAGGAGATCTTCTGGTAGATCTCCCGGTTCGTGGTCGGGTTGTAGTAGCCGTCCGACTTGGTAGGGCCTTCGGTCTCGGCAGGCTGACCCACCGGAATGAAGAGGCCCCTTTCGCCGGCCCCGGCGCCGGTCGCCGTGCCGGTGCCTGTTCCCGTGCCGGTCCCGGTCCCAGTGCCGGTCGCCGTGCCCGTGCCCGCGCCTGTACCCGTGCCGGATACGGAGCCGCTGACACCGGAGACGGACGCCGATACCGAAGCCGATCCCCCGTCGACGACCTCGACGGTGCCCGGCCGGTCCTCGCCGTCGTCGCCATCGCAGGCGGCGACAAGCCCCGCAAACGCTGCGAGGATCACGAGCGCCGCGAACGTGCGCAGGCCTCCCAATGACACTCTCATGACTCGATTCCTCCCTCCGCGCCGGGTGGCGCTATGGCTGACTGCCCAACAACTCCCGCGCCATGCCGAGCGGCACGCGCCAGAGGTAGTGCCCGTTGATGAATGAGCGGCCGCGGCTGCGGCTGCGGTAGGAGATCGGCGCCTCGGCGAGGCGCATCCCCTTGTGCAGCAGGTCCAGCGTGAGGACCTGCGCGTAGTTGTAGTCGTGGACGATCTCCGCAACGTTCAGCGCCCGCGCCGAGAACGCGCGGAACCCCGTCTGCCCGTCCGAGATGCGGCGGCCGGCCGCGAAGCTCAGCGCCAGCGTGAAGACGCGGTTGCCCCAGGAGCGCCACAGCGCGTGCCCCTCGCGGTGTCCGAGGAAGCGCGAGCCGAGGACGTAGTCCGCCTCGCCGGCCTCGATCGGCGCGAGCAGCGCCGGGATCTCCGCCGGGTCGTACTCGAGATCGGCGTCCAGGTAGACGGCGGCGCGGGCGTCGAGCTCGCGCGCGGTCTCGAGGCCCGTGCGCAGCGCCGCGCCGAGGCCACGGTTGCGCTCGTGCCGCACCACGAGGTCCGCGCCCGCGTGCTCCGCAACCCGGGCGGTGCCGTCCTCGGAGCCGTCGTCGACGACGATCGCCACGGCATCGCCGAGCTGCACGCGCGGGATGCGCGCGAGCACCTCCGGCAGCACCTCGGCCTCGTTGTAGGCGGGGATGACGACGGCGAGCGGGCCGTCGTTCCGAGGCGGCACGCCGTCGGGCGTGAACAGCACCTGGCCGACCGACCGCGCCGGCGGCGGCGCGCCGAGGTAGTACGCAAGCGTCGGCGCGACATCGAGCAGGCTGCGGTCGTCCTCGATGCGCACGCCGGACGGGACGCCCTCGCCCCAGGCGATGAAGGGCACGCGGCGCTCGGGCTCGGTGAGGTGGCCGTGCCCGCCGATGCCGCGCCCCTGGCCGTGGTCCGAGGTCACGATCACGGTGGCGCCGTCGAGGTAGCCCTCGTCGCGGCACCAGCCGGTGAACTCCTCGAGCAGCCGGTCGGTCTCCTCGATGCGCTCGAGGTACTCGCGGTAGTAGCTGCCCCGCGCGTGGCCGGTCTGGTCGACCGACAGCGTCTGCAGGACCAGCAGCTCGGGGTCGTCGCGCCGCATGACCTCGCGCGCGCGGGCGACGAGGGCGTCGTCGATCTCCTCGTTGGGCGTCACCGCGGTGACCGTCTCGACGGTCTCCTCGCCGAAGGAGTCGACGAGATGCGCGATGCCCGCCAGGCGGCCGCGCATCCCGCGCTGCTTCAGCACGTCGAAGATCGACTCGCACTTCGCGCCGAGCGAGGGCACGAAGTTGCTGCGCATGCCGTGCACGCGCGGCGTCGCGCCCGTCAGCATCGAGGTGAAGGCGGTGACCGTGCGCGCCGGGTAGACCGTGCGCATGTCCTCGCAAGCGAGGCCCTCGGCTGCGAGACGGTCGAGGAACGGCGTGCGCGCCTCGGCGAGGCGGTCCGCGCGACAGCCGTCGATCACGACCAGGATCACGCGGCGGGAGAGCGCGGGACCGTCCTCGTTTCGCAGCCGCGTGGGGGCGAGCGGGTCGGGCGGCGCCCAGGTGAACCACCACTGGTGGACGAGCACGGCGAGGACGGCGGCGCCGAGCGTGAACGCTTCGACGGCCGCGATCGAGAGCGGGCCGGGGTGGTCCACGAGGAAGCCGGAGAGCAGGACGAGGATCAGGAGCTTGGGAACCTGCTCGAGGAAGTTCCCGCTCGTCGGGTCGGGGTTCTCCAGCACGAGCCGCCAGAAGCGCAGCCCGTTCGTCCACGGCGTGCCAATGCGCAGGTGGTAGTAGACGCTGCCCCAGAGCACGACGGTGAAGCCGAGGTAGAGCGCCATCACGAGGGCGATCGCCTGCACATCGATGAAGCGGAACAGCGCGAGGCAGGCGGCGAGCAGCACCCACAGTCCGCCGCGCAGGTGCAGCGGGAAGGCGTAGCGATGGAACAGCGCGAACAGCGGCAGCAGCGCCACGAGGGCGATGAGCTGCCGTAGCCAGTAGCCGCCGTCGGTGAACTGCGGGAGGCCGAGCAGGAGGAGCGCGCCGACGACGAAGACCGGGGTGAACGGCTTGCCCTCGTTGAGCACGTTCCAGAGCCGGGCCGCCACGATCTCGAAGCGGCCGGCGCGCTTCGAGTCCTCGCGGCTTCCGCGCAGGCGGTCGAGCGAGGGCAGCCCGGTGACGGCGAGCATCGTCAGCGGCGCGCCGAGGCCGAAGGCGTAGGCGAACTTGAGCCCGTGCGTGAGCACGGCAAGCGTCAGCGCCTCGCCGCCCGGCATGCCCTGCGCCTGCAGGGCGGCCGTCATGCTCGCCTCGTAGACACCGATCCCGCCGGGCGTGAGGTGCACGACCTGGAAGAGGATCGTGAAGGCGGTCACCGCGGCCGCCACTGGCAGCGAAAGCTCGAGGCCGAGCGCCTGCGCCGCCGCGTAGAGAACGACGGACTCCAGCAGCCAGCTTGGGACGGTGATGGCGAATGCGACCAGGACGGCGCGGAGCGGGAGCGCGCGAAGCGAGTCACGCGCGCGCGTCCAGAGCCGGTCGAACATCTCGAAGCCGGTTCCGGCGAGGCTCGTGCGGCGGAACCAGAGCAGCCCGACGCCGGCGGCGGCGAGCAGCAGCGCCGGAATGGCCAGAACCGTCGCGCCCTCGCCGCCCGCGGTCAGCGGCAGCAGGGCGGCGGCGATGGCGAGCAGGGCGGCGACGTCGAGCACCCGGGCGACGACCGTCGAGACGGTCGCGTCGGCGATCGGGACGCCGGCGCGGGCTGCGAGGGCCGGTCGCAGCAGCTCGCCCGCCTTGACCGGCAGCGCGTGATTGGCAAGCAGGGCGGCGTGCAGGATCGCGATCAGCCGTCCGCTGCTCGCGCCTCCGTCGGCGCGGCCGAGCAGCACGCGCCACGCGAACGCCCGCAGCACGAACGCTGCGGCGTAGCCGCCAAGGAAGAACGCAAGCAGGCCCGGGCGCCTCGCCAGTTCGGCGACGCCGTCCCGCAGCAGCGCGCCGTCGGCAGCCCGGAGGACCACGGCCGCGGCGAGGGCCGTGAGCAGCGCCGCCACGAGCCAGCGCGAGCGGCGGCCGAGCAGTGCGCGTCCCCGGATTCGTCCTGCGCTGTCTGTCACGTTCGTCATGAGTCCGGGCATTGCTCCCTTGTTCGCTTGGAGCGGATTCGTGGTACGATTCGTACTATGACCTCGTACGGCTCTGGACTGCTGCCGAAATGCAGTCTAACCTAATACGTAGTCATAGTGTCAACGTCTACCTCTGGTCGGCGTGGACGAATGCCGAGGGGTAGTGATGGCGTCACGGAAGATTGTCTGGCGGCTGCTGTCGATCGCGGTGCTGGCGGTCGCCACCGGCGTCGCGCTGCTCGCCGCCGGCTGCGGCGACGATGACGAGCGGGAGCTCACGATCTACTCGGGTCGCAGCCCGGACCTGATCGGCCCGCTGCTCCAGCGCTTCGCCGAGGAGACCGGAATCAACGTCAGGGTGCGCTATGGAGGCACCGCCCAGCTCGCCACACTCCTCGTCGAGGAAGGCGACCAGAGCCCGGCCGACATCTACATCGCGCAGGACGCGGGCGCCCTGGGCGCCGTGCAGGCGGCCGGCCTGTTCGCCGACCTCGACGACGATGTCCTCGACCTCGTGCCATCGGCCTACCGCTCGCGCGAGGGGCAGTGGGTCGGCCTCTCCGGCCGCGCGCGGGTGTTGATCTACAACACCGAGGCCTTCGATCCCTCTGAGCTGCCGACCTCGATCCTCGAGCTGACCGATCCGAAGTGGCGTGGCCGCGTCGCCTGGGCGCCTCCCAACGGCTCGTTCCAGGCGTGGGTCACCGCGCTGCGCGTCGGCGAGGGCGAGGAGGCCGCGCGCGCCTGGCTGGAGGGCATGAAGGCGAACGACGCAGCCGAGTTCCCGAACAACGTCTCGATCGTCGCCGCGGTCGGTCGCGGCGAGGTCGATCTGGGCCTCGTCAACCACTACTACCTGCACCGCTTCCTGGCGGAGGAGGGCGAGGGCTTCCCCGCGCGCAACTACCACACCGGCCCCGGCGACATCGGCACGCTCGTCAACGTGGCGGGCGCGGGCGTCCTCAAGACCTCGGAGCGCAGCGACGAGGCGCGTGAGTTCCTCGAGTTCATGCTCGGCGAGGAGGCGCAGCGCTACTACGCCGAGACGAACTCCGAGTACCCGCTAATCGCGGGCGTGCCGAGCGCCTCCCACCTCACGCCCATCGCCGAGCTGCAGCCGCCGGACATCGACCTCAGCGACCTCGCGGACCTCGAGGGTACGCTGCGCCTGCTGCGCTCGGCCGGCGTGCTGCCGTAGGGGGACTCAGGCGTCATGACAGGTCAGGTCAGGCAGTGACGACCGCCGTCGGCAGGCCGAGGGATCCCGCTGTTCGCCGGGCGGGCCTGCTGCTGCTGCTCACCGCGGCTGCCACCGTCGCAATGGTGTTCGCGCGGGTCGCCGCGGACGCCGATCAACCGGACCTGCTCGAATCGGTGCGCGCGATCGCCGCCAACAAGGCGGTGTACAGCGCGAGCGGCGCCGCGCGCCTCGTCTCCGGGCTCACCCTGATCGCCGCGGCGTCGTTCCTCTGGAGCACCTGGGTCGTCCGAGAGCGCTTCGGCTCCCCCCTTGTCCCCCTCCTGCTCGCCGTTTCGGGTGCCTTCACCGCCGTATCCGGCGCGTGCGCCCTCGCACTCGCCGCGTCCGCGCCGGCTGCCTCGGAGGCGGCCGCCCTCGGCGCAGTCGATGCCTCGACCGAGGCGATCGCGAACGTCCGCTGGGCCACCGGCGCGGCAGGATTCGCGGCCGCGGGACTGGCGCTGCTGGCGGCGGCGCAACGACAATGGAAGGCCGGCGGCGCGATCCGCCGCATCGCGCCAGGCTCGCTGGCGCTCGGCATCGCGATGCAGTTCATCTGGGTCGATGCCGCAACGATCCTCCACCGGATCAGCGGCATCGCCTTCGTGCTGTGGCTCGTCGCGATCGCCTTGATGCTGCTGACAGGCCGCGTAGAGCGACACTTCGCCGCGATGCAGGACTCGCCCCGCGAGGGCTATCGTTAGCGCAAGCTACGAAGTCTCGCGGGGCGCGTCCGCATCGTTGTCTGGAGGCTCGGGCCTCGCCATGCGGTAGCCGACACGGGCCTCCGTGAAGATGTAGGTGGGATTCGCGGCATCGTCGCCGAGCTTCCGGCGGATGCTGTTGATGGCCGTGCGCATGGGCCGGACATCGTCGCCGGCCTGCAGGCCCCATACCCGTCGCAGCAGCTGCTCGTGGGTCACCACGCGGCCCGCGTTCGCCGAGAGCTCGACGAGCGTCCGGTGCTCGATCGGCGTCAGGGGGACGAGTTCACCAGCAAGGACCACCCGCCGTTCGCTGAAATCGATGACGAGGTCGCCCAGCACGTAGGGCTCCTCGGGCTCGGACACCGCCCGCCTGCGCAGGGCCGCCTTGATCCTCGCGCCCAGCTCCGTGCCTGAGAAGGGCTTCACAACGTAGTCGTCGGCCCCCTCTTCGAAGGCCCTGGCGATGAGTTCGTCCTGTCCGTAGGCGGAGATGAAGATGACCGGCACGTCCACCATCGCCGTGATTTCACCCATCAACTCGATGCCGTCGGTCCCGGGGAGGCGCAGGTCGAGCAACGCCAGGTGCGGCCGATGGTCCTGCACGAGGGCGAGTGCATCCTGGGGTTCGGTCGTCACGATCGGCTCGTAGCCGGACTCGGTGAGCGCGGCGCGGATGTAGCGGAGCGCCTCCGGATCGTCGTCCACGGCGAGCACGCGCACGCGCTCCTGCTCCTCCGGTCGCGCGGAGTGTGTGGATGGCTGGGCGGTCTGGGCCGGCGAGGGAGCCTCTACGTTTCCCACCGTGGGGATGGTGAGGGAGAAGCGGGCGCCGGTCCCCGGTCCGTCGCTCTCCGCCCAGATGCGGCCACCGTGGGCCTCGACGATGCCCTTGCAGATCGCAAGGCCGAGGCCCGACCGCGCGAGGTCGCGGTCCCGGTCCTCGGCGGTGATGCCCGAGAACTTCCGGAACAGGCTCGACATGCGGTCTGCCGGCACTCCGCTCCCCTCATCGGCCACGGTCACCGTGACCTGGAGCTCCCCGCGCTCGACGAACACCCTGATGGGCGATGTCTCCTGCGAGTGCCTGGCTGCGTTGAACAGCAGGTTGTTCAGCACCTGGACCATGCGCAGCCTGTCGGCCATCACCAGCGGAAGCTCGGGATCGAGGTCGATGAGCAGCGTGTGCTGACCGCCGCCGCTCTGGAAGGCCTCCCTGGCCTCGGCCACCAGGGTCGCGAGATCGGTAGGTTCCGGAGCGACGCTCAGCGTGCCGGTGTCGATCCGCGCCACATCGAGCAGGTCGGCGATCAGTTCTCGCATCTGGTCGGTCTGCGAGTCGATGATCCGGTGGAACTGGATGACCTCGCCCGGGTTGAGGGGGCTCGAGGGGTTCAGGAGCGTGGTGATCGAGCCCTTGACGGAGGTCAGGGGCGCGCGAAGCTCGTGGCTCACCATGGCGAGGAACTCGGCCCGGAGCCGCTCCAGCTCCTTCAGTGGCGTCATGTCCTGCACGGTGGCGACGTACCTCTCCAGCTCTCCGCTCTCCGTACGGATGGGAGTGGCGTTGAGGAGGGTCGTCACCGATCGGTCGCCCAACGAGAGGGTGATCTCCTCGCCTCGTACCGTCTCGCCGGCTCGGAGCGCCTCCGCCAGGGCGAAGTCACTCAGAGACACCTCGCGCCCGTCCGCCCGGTGCAGGGTCAGGGCTGCGAGGAGTTCGGCGGGCGACTGACCGGGACCGAGGACCTCGACGAGTCTCCTGGCCTCCTGGTTGGCCGACACCATGGCCCCCGTCATTGCGTCGACGACGACGACGCCGACCGGGGCCGTGTTCACCAGGGTCTCGAGGTCCGCCCGGGCCCGCTGCACATCGCGGTGCTGCCGGGCGTTGGCGATGACCAACGCCGCCTGCGAGGCGAACATGACCAGCGTCTCGATATCCTCCTCGCTGAACGTCTGATCCGCCCGGTCATGGCCCAGCCAGATGATTCCCGCGAGTTCGGCCCGATGTCTCATCGGCGCCGCGAGGCCCGAGAACACGGTCATCGGCAGCTGGCTATCCAGACCAACCGACTCCGCGTATTCCCGGTAGTTCTCCACGCGGAGAGGCCCCGGGAGCGTGCTGAAGTGATGGAAGATCTGCATCCCGCCCGGGAGCGTGACGAGCGTGTCGTGCTGCTCGTCGGTCGTGCCGGAGGTGAGGAGCGCATCGAGACCGCCGGCTTCATCCGTCGTCGCGATCACGCCGTAACGGGCGTTGGTCAGGCGCCGCGCGTTGTCGATGGTCTCCTGCAGGACGACGTTGAACTCGAGGCTCTCGTTGATGCGTACGCTGGCCTCGCTCAGCCTCGAGAGGCGTTCCCGGAGCGCCTGGGTTTCGGGCGCCGGCGGCGAGTCTCCCTGGACCATGGTTCACCTCGCTGATCGGCCGCTGTGTCGTGCCGTTACTGAACACTAACAGATATTTCACGCACGAGCGGCTCCATCTTACAGCTTCCTGACATCTTTACGGATTAAGTCGGCTATCGTTTTTCCCCGTGCTGATGCTCTGCGATGGACAGCAGCACGCCCTGGCCTTGCTCGCTGACGGCGGCGAACCGACCCCCGCGGACGAAGGCTAGTCCCGCCGGAGCGTCTCCTGAGGGTGGTCCTCCGTGCATCCCTCGATGACCCCTCCCCCCTGGATGGACCTTCGATCCCGCGCGCGCAGCTGCGCCGTGCGGCTCGCCGCGTGGCGTCCGCGCACGCGGGGCCCGCGAGAGCCTGACGGCGGCTTGCGCGGCGGCGGGAGCGCATTGCGCCTGCTCGTCCTGGTCGTGGTCCTGCTCGTGCTGCTGCTCGTCCTGCTGCTGCGCACGCAGGGCGCGAGCGCGGACGCGGCGTGCGAGGTTCCGCCGGTCAACCTGACCAGCGCAGCCAGCGAGGACGGCGCGGCCGTCGTGCTGGGCTGGGAGGCCTCGCCCTACTGCACGCCCGACGAGTACGCCGTCTACCGCCGCGACATGGACGTCGAGGGCGCGCGCATGGCCCTCATCGCCACCGTCGACGGCGATGTCCTGACCTACACCGACGACGACGTGAACGCCGGCGAGCACTACCGCTACCGGATCCGCTCGAACGACCAGGGCCCGAGGTCGGGCCGGACCGACATCACCCTGCCCGAGGCCACCGCCGGCGAGCCCGCGCAGGAGCCCACGACGCAGCCGACTGAGCGCTCCACCGCGCGGCAGAACTTCGATAACACTCCCCCGTCACTGCTCGTGGTGAACGTGGACGGGACGTCGCTGGTCATCATCTACAACGAGCTCCTGAACGAGAGCTCCACTCCCGCGACGAGCGACTTCAACGTGGACATCGGCGGCACGGACTACACCCCGTCGAGCGTCGTCGTGCGCGGCGTCGAGGTGGCGCTCACGCTCTCGACGGGCGCAGCCAGCGGCGACACGGTGACGCTGGACTACACAAAGGGGACAAACCCGGTGCAGGACGATGCGGCCACGGCCAACGATGCGCCATCGTTCACGGGCCAAGAAGTAACGAACCATACCGGCGCGACCAACGACAGGCCGGTGTTCTCGAGCGAAACGCTCACGGTCTCCGTCGACGAGAACACGGGCACCTCGACGAATGTCGGGAGCGCAATCACCGTCACGGGCAACACCTCGGGCGACACGCTGACCTACTCGTTTCCCGCGACCTTCTTCCATTTCACCGTAGGCTCAGACGGTCAGATAAAGACGGCTAACGCGCTGGATTTCGAGACCACATCCTCCTATGTCGTGCCGCTCTACGTTCGCGACAGCAAGGGCCCCACCGGAACCGGCGACAGCATCTGGGACGACAGCGTCAAGTTGACCATCAACATCAACGACGTCAATGAGTCGGCGACGATCGCCGGTGACGATAACCCCGAGGTTGATGAGAACACCACCGTCGTCGGAACGTACACGGTCTCGGATCCGGACCCGGCGGACACCCACACGTGGTCGATTGACAGCGACACGAGTGTCGCGGAGAACCAGGACGGATCGCTGTTCGAGATCGATTCGATGTCCGGCGAACTCTCGTTCAAGGACGCGCCGGACTATGAGGCGCCGGGCAGCGCAACAACCCCTCCCAGCAACACGTACCAGGTGAGGATCAAGGTCACCGATAGTGGCTCGCCCGCACTGACCGACACCTACGACGTCATCGTCGATGTGACCGACGTCAACGAGGCGCCGGACATCACGAGCACGGGCTCATCCCACACCTCCATCAGCAAGCCGGAGGGGACAGGGCCCAGCGACCCGCTCGCCACCTACGCGGCGGACGACCCGGAGGACGACTCGCTGACGTGGTCGCTGGGCGGCGACGACGCGGCCGACTTCACCATCACGTCCACGGGCGTGCTCAGGCTCCAGGCCCTCACCGACTACGAGGACCCGAGGGACCATGACACCAATAACGTCTACCGCGTGACGGTGCAGGTGCGCGACAGCAAGGACAACACCGTTGGAAGCACCAACGGCAACGCCGATACGGACGACGACGACACCATCGCCGTCGTCGTCACCATCACCAACATCGACGAGGCGGGCACGGTGACGCTGCCCGGCACGATCACGGCCGGGCATGCGGCGACTGCGCCGCTCACCGACCATGCCGGGGCCACCAGCAGCGTGCCGTGGCTGTGGTCGAGGTCCGACACGGCAGGCGGGACGTTCACCCCCATTAGCGGGGCCACCTCGAACCCCTACACGCCCGTGGTAGCGGACATCGGCAAGTACCTGAAGGCCACAGCGTCCTACACGGACCCCCACGGATCGGGCAAGTCCGCAACCAGCGCCGCGTCGAGCCAGGTGGCGGTAGGCAACCGTCATCCGTCATTCCCGTCCACTGAGACCGGGATGCGCAGCTTTCCGGAGAACAGCGGAATGGGGCTGTACATCGGGGATCCGGTGGCTGCCACGGACGACGACGGCGACTCGCTCGAATACACCTTGAGCGGCCCGGACGCCTCTTCCTTCAACATCCTTGGGGGAAGCGGCCAGATATTTCTCAAGTCGGGGGTCACCTACAACTACGAGTCCAAGAGCAGCTACACCGTGATCGTGAGCGTGAGCGACGAAAAGGACGACGCCGGCGGCCCCGACAACGTCATCGATGACACCATCACCGTGACCATCAACCTGATCAACGTGGACGAGGCCGGCACGGTGACGATCTCGGGCATGGAAGTGGGTGGGGAGACGCTGTCGGCGTCGGTTACCGACATCGACGGGACCGTCAGCAACCTGACGTGGCAGTGGGCGCTGGGCGCCTCCGCTTCCGGACCCTTCGCTCCCATCAGCGGGGCCACCTCCGACGAATACACGACGGTGGCCGTGGACGTGAACAGGTTCCTGCGCGCCACGGCGTCCTACACCGACCCCCAGGGCTCCGGCAAGTCCGCGAGCGCGGTGACGGGCCAGATTGCCGCCAGCAACAACGAGCCGACCTTTGGCGTGGACGGTGTGATAACGCGGGAGGTAGCGGAGAACAGCGGAGCAAACGTAGACGTCGGCGCGGCCGTGGTCGCCAGCGACGACGACACCGCTGATACGCTGTACTACTGGCTCACCGGCAGCGACGCGTCATCCTTCACCATCGATTCCGGCACCGGGCAGATCAAGACCAAGGACGGAATCACCTACAACTTTGAAGTGCGTGAATTCTATGACGTGAGCGTGAACGTGCGGGACAACAAGGACGCCGCCGGCAACAGCAACACCCTGAGAGACGACACGGTCTCTGTGATCGTCAACGTCACAGACGTCAACGAGACGCCTGTGATCGGAACCCCCCAGACCGCCATTTCCGTCGCGGAGAACCAGACCTCCGTCCTCACGTACATGGCAACCGACCCGGACAACAGCAACAACGAGGCCGACGACGCGAACAACACGCTGACCTGGTCAGTGGAAACCGCCGACGACGGGGCCTTCTTCGAGATCGGTTCGACCAGCGGCGTGCTCACCTTCAAGAACGCGCCGAACTTCGAGGACCGACAGGACGCCGGCGGCGACGGTGTCTACAACGTCACGGTCACGGTCACGGACAACGGCATTCACGGCGCCCGGGGAGCGTCGAACCACCTCAGCGTCTCGAAGTCCCTCGCCGTGACCGTCACGGACGTCAATGAGACGCCCACGCTGACCACCGCCCCAAGCACAGCCTCCTTTGACGAGAACGGCACGGGGGTTGTGGCGACGTACATCGCGACAGACCCGGACGCGACGACGGGGACGATGAGCTGGGACCTGTCGGGCAATGATGCCGGCGACTTCAACATCACCTCGACCGTGAACGGGACGGCCGAGCTCACGTTCAAGAGCCCGCCGGACTACGAGAACCCCGACGACACCGGCATGAACAACACCTACGACCTGACCGTGCGGGTGCGGGACAACGGCAGCCCGAGGCTGGAAGACACCCAGATCGTCCAGGTGATGGTCAACGACCTGAACGAGACGCCGGTGGTGAGCGGGGACGCCGCGCCGGACTTCCAGGAGATCGACTTCTTCCGGGTCCCGGGGGACATCCCCGCCTCGGACTACGTGATCACGACGTTCACGGCGTACGACGACGACGCCGACACCGTGAGCTGGTCGGTGGCCGGCGACGACGCGGCGCACTTCAGCATCAACGCCTCGA
>VXMT01000066.1 GCA_009840965.1 Chloroflexota bacterium | reverse complement strand
TTCCCGGCGCGGCCCCGGTGAGCCTGCCGCGCCGCCCCGGAACCGACGGGGAGCTACTCCGGCAGCGGCTTCGGCTCTTCGGAGGCGGTGACGCGCGTGCGTCGCAGCTCCTCGATCGCCTCGGGGCTGTAGCCGAGCTCCGCGAGGATCGCGTCGCTGTGCTGGCCCGCGAGCACGCCCGGCCCGTAGCGCCCCGGCGTGCGCGAGAGCGTGACGGTCGGGCCAGAACGCTGGTAGCGGCCGAAGACGGCGTGCTCCACCTCCGGGGCGAAACCGTTGGCCCGCATGTGCTCGTCGTCCCGGAAGAACTCACCCTGCGGCACGTCCGCTCGCACGCACGGCGCGCCTGCCGCAATCAGCTCGCGTTCCCACTCGTCCGCCCCGCGCGCGGCGAACGCCTCGCCCAGCTGTGCGGCGAGCGCCTCCGCCTCGCGCTCGCGGTCCTCGGGCGTGGCGAAGCGCGGGTCTGCCGCGAGGTCGGGGCCGCCGAGGCCCGGCAGCGCCGCGGTGAGCGCCTGCCACTCGCGCTCGCGCGAGATCTCGAGGTAGACCCAGCCCTCGCCGGTCTCGTAGAGGCGGCGCAGCGGGGTCGGCCCGTACAGCTCCGGATCGGCCTGCAGGCGCTCGGGCTTGCCCTCGTAGGAGAGGAAGTCGTCGCTGTTCGCGTAGGCGTTGGCCGCCAGCATGCTGAGGTCGATGCGCTGGCCGCGGCCCGTGCGGCGGCGCGCGTAGAGCCCGAGCAGCGCCGACGAGGCGATCGCGACCGAGGTGTTTGGATCCGGGTTGGCCTCGTTGGAGACGTACAGCCAGCGCGAGGCCTCGCGGATCTCATCGAGGTCGTCGCACTCCGTGGGCGGCATGCCGGAGCCGGCCTGGTGCAGCGCACCGCCCATCGCCGCGCCGGGAATCGGATGCGCGGCAGGACGGCTGGCGCTCGGCCCGTCCGGCCCGTACCCGGTGGCGGCGAGGTAGACGAGCTCTGGCCGCAGCACGCTCAGCTCGTCGTAGCCGATGCCGAGGCGCTCCGCGACACCGGGCCGGTAGTTGTGGATCAGCACGTCGGCGTCGCGCACGAGGCGCTGTGCGATCGCCTGGCCCTCGGCCGTCTTGAGATCCAGGCAGATGCTCTCCTTGCCCGCAGTGGTCTTCGTCGCGCCGGTGTACTGCCCGAAGCCCTGTCCCATGTAGCGGTAGGGATCGCCCTCAAGCGACTCGATCTTGATCACGCGCGCGCCGAGGTCGGCGAGCAGCGAGGCGCCCAGCGGCGCCGCGATCACCGTGGCGAACTCCAGCACCGTGACGCCCTCGAGGGCGTGCGCGGGAGCGTCCAGCGCGAACGGCGGGGCCTCGGCTCGCCGGGGTGCGCGCCGCCCGTTGCTCGCCGCGAAGAGCTGCGCCTGGTGCGCGCCGGGGTCGGCGGAGGGACCGCCGGTCCGGCCGGGCGTCTCGCGCAGCCTCGCCAGCGGTCCCAGTTGCACGAGGCGGCCGAGGCGCGGGTGCTCGTCCTCGCTGACCTCGCCGTTGGCGCGCAGGTCGATGTTGCCGAGGGCCTCCTGCGTCGTCTCGAACGGCTCGGAGGCGACGTTCCCGTCGGCGCGGAAGATCTCCATCCACTCGTCGGCGGGCCGCTCACGGATACGTTCGAGGATCACGCCGCGCAGCGCCTCGCGGTCCTCGTCAGTCTCCGTGTTGGGCGCGAGGGCGAAGCGCGGGTCGCTGTAGATGTGGGACAGGTCGGCGGCGGCGATCATCGCGTGGAAGAGGTGCTCCATCAGGTTCGCGAACTGGATCCAGCGGCCGTCGGAGGCTATCGCGGGCAGGTACTGCAGCGTGATCCGGCCCGCCGCCGCCGTCTGCCTGATGCCGACCTCGAACTCCGAGGGGAAGCGCCGGGCGAGCTGCGTGCGCACCAGGCCGTGCGTGTCGAACGGGAACAGGCCCTGCAGCAGGCTGGTCTCGACGAGCTGCCCCCGTCCCGTCCGGTCGCGGACGAGCAGCCCCGCGAGGATGCCCGACAGCGCCGACTGCGACGCGCCGTGTGTGCCGACCGGCACGGCGGCGTACGCGGGCCCCGCGCGCTGCGGCAACCCGGCGAAGTTCTGCATACGCCCGCTCTTCGCCGCCACCAGCCCCTCGCTCACCGGGTAGTGCGCGTAGGGCCCGCGCGGCCCCCAGCCCGTGATCGAGCAGTAGACGAGCCCCGGGTTCAGTGCCTCGAGCGTCGCGTAGTCCGCGCGGAGGCCTTCCGCCTCACCCGGCGCGAACGAGGCGACGACGACGTCCGCGTCGGCAACGAGGTCGTGGAGGCGGCCCCGATCCGCGGGTCGCGCGAGGTCGAGCACGACGCTGCGTTTGCCGCGCAGCCACATCGGCGCGGCGGCGTCGCTGCGGCGCGGGTCGCCGCCGGGCGGCTCGACCTTGAGGACGTCGGCGCCGAAGTCGGCGAGCACCATCGTGGCCAGCCCGCCGGCGCGCCCGCTGCTGAGGTCGACGACAAGCAGGTCGTCGCAGGGGCCGCTCATACTGCCTCCGGGGATGACGGGACGAATGCGGTTGCGGCGCCCGGCTCGCGATCCATGGCAATCCCGCCCGCGCTGCCCGCCTCGACGCGCCGTCGGGTCCGTAGACGTTGCGGCGACCGGGACAGACTAGAGCGAGCCGAGTCCGGGATGCCAGCAACTCGCCGGAGGCCTACGCAGAGGGCGGCGTCTCCGAGTGCACGATGCCGACGAGGTTGCCCTCGGGATCGCGGAACTGGGCCATCGTCACCATCCCGGGGATCGTCATGACATCCATCACGATCTCACCGCCGAGCGACTCGATCCGGTCGAGCGCCGCCCGCATCTCGTCGACCTGGATGTAGAAGGTCACGTAGGGCTGCCCGCCCTCCTCCATCGCACCGCCCACGCCGCCGCCGATACCTTCACCCTGCGCCTCGACGAGGCCGTAGGCCATCGGGTTGTTCGCGTTGACGTCCCAGTCGAAAGCATCGCGGTAGAACTGCTGGATCGCCGCGCCGTCCTTACCGACGACTTCGAAGTGGACCACCGGGTTCGGCATTCGCATCCTCCCACCACTGTCTCGCACGATTGCTCGGAGCGGCCGGATGGCCGCGGATCCCTATGATCGCACACGTAGCGCCGGGGCTCCCGGCCCCGGCAGCGAACGCGGAGGGGCGATGCTGCAAGCGCTCAGCGACCGCGGATTGCTGCGCGAACGCAACGAGGACGCCGCCGCCGCGCTCGCGCTACCGGACGGCTCGCTGCTGCTCGCGGTCGCCGACGGCCTCGGCGGCCATCCCGGCGGCGCGGTCGCCTCGCACGCCGCGCTCGATGCGCTGGTAGAGCGGCTCCAAGCGCAGCCGCCCGCCGACCCGGCCGCCGGCCTGCGCGACGCCTTCGAGGAGGCGAACCGCGAGGTGCGGGCGCGGCAGCAGGGAGCGCACGCACGGATGGGCACGACGCTCGTCGCGGCCCTCGTGCGCGGCTCGCAGGGGTGGACGGCGAACGTCGGCGACAGCCGCGCCTACCTCGTGCCGCTCGACGACGGCGCGGCGCGGCGGCTGACCGAGGACCACTCGTGGGTCGAGGAGCAGATCCGCTCCGGGCGGCTGGAGCCGGACGACCCGCTGGCCGCGCTCAACCGTCACGTGATCACGCGAGCGATCGGCCTCGAGGAGCGCGCGGGGACGGACGTGACGGGACCGATCGATCTGCCCGACCCGTCCCTGCTGCTGGTCGCCAGCGACGGCCTGCACGGCGTGCTTGACGACGAGGAGATCGCCGCCGTGGTCGCGGCCTCGGGAGGCGACCACGCCGCGGATCTGCTCGACGCGGTTCTCGATCGCGGCGCGCCCGACAACGTCGCCGTCGCGCTCTACGTCCACCGACTCGGCGTCGACGTCGCCTCGTAGCCCCTCGCGTTCTGCGCGTCAGCGAGGATCGTGGCGGTTGGGGCTGCTGATGCTCACGCCGCCGTCGACGGGGATGGCGACGCCGGTGACGTAGCGCGCCTCGTCCGAGGCGAGATAGACGGCGCACCAGCCGGTGTCCCAGCCGGTCCCCTCCCTGCCCATCGGCGAGGCGCGGCGGCGGCGATCGCGCAGGTCCTCGCTCATCCCGCGCGACCACACGGACGGCGTGTACATCGGTCCGACGATGATGCAGTTGGCGCGAATGCCCTGCGCGGCGTGGTCCATGGCCAGCCCGGCCGTCAGCGTGATCAGCGCCCCCTTCGCCGTCGAGTACGAGGTGAGGTGGACGGGCCGGATCGCCGAGAGCGACGAGGTGATGTTGATCGCGCCGCCGCCGCCCTCGGCCATCACCGGGATCGCCGCCTTGCAGGCCAGCATCGTGCTCGTGAGGTTGGCGCGGATCACCTCGTCCCAGAACTCCTCCTCGATCTCGACGATCGTGCCCGGACCGCTCATCCCGGCGTTGTTGTGGAGGATGTCGAGCTTCCCCCAGCGCTCCACTGTTTCGGCGACCATGGCGGCGCAGTCCTCGCTGCGCGTCACGTCACCGAGGAAGATCGCCGCCTCTCCGCCTTCCGCCTCGATTGCATCGAGGGTTGGCTGCGTGCGCTCCTGGCTGCGACCGACGAGCAGCACCTTCGCGCCCTCGCGGGCGAAGAGGATGGCCGTGGCGCGGCCGTTGCCGATGCCTTCGGTGACCGATCCGGCGCCCGTCACGATCGCGACCTTGCCCGCGAGGCGGCCTGTCCGTTCCGCGGTCATCTGGTGCTCCCTTCGTAGCCTCACCGCGGTCGCGCCCGCGGGACAGTGATTCGCGCGCCGATACTACACACGCCCGATCCCCCAAGCCCGCCGCCGCTGAGAGCGGGTACGATGCGCGGCGGCGCGGGTGCGCCCTCGCGTGCGACGGAGGTGTGGGATGCCGCTCGATCCACAGATGCAGGACATACTCGAGCTGACGGCCCAGTTCCGCGCAGTGCCCAACCACCAGAAGACCGCGCAGCAGGCGCGCGCGGACACCCTCGAGCGCTCGGCGGCGATGGCCGGGATGGGCGACGGTCCGGCACCGATCGCCAGCGTAGAGGATCGCACCATCCCCGGCCCCGGCAGCGACATCCCGATCCGCATCTACACGCCCGACAACCCGTCCGGCGGAACCATCGTCTACTTCCACGGCGGCGGCTGGGTGATCTGCAACCTCGACACCCACGACGCGCCCGCTCGCGCCCTCGCGAACCTCGGCGGCGCGATGGTGATCTCCGTCGACTACCGGCTCGCACCGGAGGCGAAGTACCCCGCGGCCGCCGAGGACTGCTACGCCGCCACGCAGTGGGCGAGCGAGCACGCCGCCGAGCTCGGCATCGATCCGTCGAGGATCGCCGTCGCGGGCGACAGCGCGGGCGGGAACCTCGCGGCGGTCGTCGCGCAGATGGCGCGCGACCGGGACGGCCCGGAGATCGCCTTCCAGGCCCTCATCTACCCTGTGACGGACCGCGACTTCACGACTGCCTCATACATCGAGCACGGCGCCGACGGCGACCTGCTATCGGCCGAGGACATGAGCTGGTACTGGGATCACTACCTGGAGTCGCCGGAGCAGGCGCAGGAGCCCTACGCCGCGCCACTCCAGGCAGCGGACCTGGGCGGACTGCCTCCCGCCCTCGTGATCACCGCCGAGTACGATGTGCTGCGCGACGAGGGCGAGGCCTACGCCCGCCGCCTCTGGTCGGCGGGCGTGCCGACCCGGCTGAGCCGCTACGACGGCGTCGTGCACGGCTTCTTCAACATGGCCCCGATCCTCGACAAGGCCACGGCCGCGCAGCAGGAGGCAGGCGGCGCGATCCGCGCCGCCCTCGAGGCGTAGCCGCCCGCGCTACTCGACGCGGATCGAGGCGCTGGTGATCTCCAGCGGCTCCGTCGTCGCGCCGCCCTGCGACCCGCGCGCCTCGAGGGCCTGCAGCGTCTCCATGCCCTCGACGACCTCGCCGAAGATCGTGTGGTTGCCGTCGAGCCAGGGCGTGGGGACGAAGGTCAGGAAGAACTGGCTGCCGTCCGTGTTCGGCCCGGCGTTGGCCATGCTCAGCAGGCCGGGCCGGTCGTGGCGCACGCCGTTGTCGAACTCGCCCGCGTACTGGTAGCCGGGGCCGCCGGTGCCGGTCCCCAGCGGGCAGCCGCCCTGCGCCATGAACTGCGTGATCACGCGGTGGAAGCTGAGACCGTCGTAGAAGCCGAGCCGCGTGAGGTAGATCGTGCTGCTCACGTGCATCGGCGCGACGTCCGGCATGAGCCGCACGCTCAGCGAGCCGACGTTCGTCTCGAGGTCCCAGAAGTAGGAGCTGCCCTTCTCGAAGCCGACCTGCGGCGGCCGATCGAGCTGCGTCCGCCAGCGCGGACTCGAGCGGTCGATGGACTGCTGGTCAATGAACTCGTCGATGGCGTCCAGGGCGGACCCGGCCACGCGGCGCTCCCCTCGCTTGCCTCGCCGCGCGGGTGCGCGGGCCGAGGCCGCGGCCCGACCTCCGGGTCCGCGGGGGGCAGCATACGGAACGCCGCCGCTACGGGCGCTCCCCGCCCGCAGCCGCCCCGCCGCGCGCTTCGCGCTATCATCGGCGCGGCGGCCGCACGACGCGGGTTGCCGGTCGCCCGAGCGCAAGGAGCGCCAGCATGAGCCTCACCGAACACGTCGTCAGCTACATCACCGACACCCCCGCCGAATCGATCCCGCCCGAGGCGATCACGGCCGCCAAGCGCGCCCTGCTCGACACCACCGGCGTGGCGCTCGCCGGCGTCCCCGAGGACGGCCCGACGATCGTGCGCGACATGGTGTCCCGACACGGGCCCGGGCCGGTCGCGATCATCGGTTCCGCGCAGCGCGCGCAGCTGCTGGACGCCGCGCTCGCGACGGGCACCGCCGCGCACGCGCTCGACTACGACGACACGACCCTGCCGCTGCACGGGCACCCGACGGCGCCCCTGCTGCCGGCCGTCTTCGCCCTCGCCGAGGAGCGGGGCCGCAGCGGCGCGGCGCTGCTCGACGCCTTCGTGATCGGGTTCGAGGTGGAGGCGCGCCTCGGGCACGCCGTCGACCCCTCGCACTACGGCCTCGGCTGGCACGCGACGGCGACGGCGGGGACGCTCGGGGCCGCCGCGGCGGGGGCGCGCCTGATCGGGCTCGACGCCGAGCGCACCCGCCACGCGCTCGGCATCGCGCTCTCGCTCGCCGGGGGCAGCCGCGCCAACTTCGGCTCGATGACCAAGCCGCTGCACGTCGGCAACGCCGCCCGCGGCGGCCTGCAGGCCGTGCTGCTTGCCGAGCGCGGCTTCACCGCCACGGAGGAGTCGATCGGTGGCCCGATGGGCTTCCTCAAGCTGTTCGCGGCCGAGGGTGAGGACGCGCCCGAACGCCTCGAGGCGCTGGGCGAGAGCTGGGGCATCGTCGACCCCGGAATCAACGTGAAGCGCTACCCCTGCTGCTACGGCACGGCGCGCGCCGCCGACTGCCTCTTCGCCCTGATCGAGCAGCACGACCTGCGGGCGGAGCAGATCGAGCGCATCGACGTGCGCGTGGAGCCGGGCGGGCTGGCCGCGCTGATTCACCCGCGCCCGAAGGACGGCCTGCAGGGCAAGTTCAGCATGGAGTACGTGCTCACGGCCATCCTCCTCGACGGCGAGGTGCGCCTCGCCACCTTCGAGGACGAGGCGGTGCTGCGGCCGGAGGCGCAGCGCTTCCTGGACCGGATCCACACCAGCGAGGGCGCGACGCCGCCGGAGTTCGCCGGCGCGCCCAAGTTCGCGCACGTCGAGGTCACGCTGGCCGGTGGCGGGAGCCTCGTGCACGCCGTCGACGAGGCGGCGGGATCGGCGGACCACCCGCTGAGCTGGGACGAGTTGGCCGACAAGTACCGCGACACCGCCGGTCGCGTGCTCGACATGGAGGCGATCGAGCGCGGCATCGAGCACTTCGCGACGCTGGAGACGGCGCGCAGCCTCGACGGCCTGATCGCCGACCTCTGCCCGGCCGGCGACTGAGCCGGGCGCGACACCACGAGAGCACGAGAGAGCACGAAGGGGGTTCCGATGTACCGCACGGACATGTACGAGGGGATGCTCGCGGAGACCGTCACGGTCACGGGGCACAACGGGGACGCGATCGGCGCCTACTTCGCGCGCCCGCTGGGCGAGGGGCCGTTCCCCGGCGTGGTGCTGATCCACCACCTGCCCGGCTGGGACGAGTTCTACCGCGAGACCACGCGCCGCTTCGCGCACCACGGCTACGCCGCGATCTCGCCCAACCTCTACCACCGCGAGGGCCACGGCACGCCCGAGGACGTCGCCGCGATGGTGCGCGCCGACGGCGGCGTGCCCGACGAGCAGGTGGTCGGCGACGTCGTCGCCAGCGCCCGCTTCCTGCGAGGGCTGCCGACCGCCAACGGCAAGGTCGGCGTGATCGGCACCTGCTCCGGCGGGCGCCACACCGTCCTCGTCGCCTCACGCTCGACGGAGTTCGACGCGGCGGTCGACTGCTGGGGCGGGCGCGTCGTGATGCCCGAGGACGAGCTGACGGAGAAGCTGCCGGTCGCGCCGATCGACTACACGGCGGACCTCGCGGCCCCGCTGCTCGGGCTCTTCGGCGCGGACGACCAGAGCCCCTCGCCGGATCAGGTCGCGCAGCACGAGCAGGCGCTGCAGGAGCACGGCAAGGAGTACGAGTTCCACATGTACGAGGACGCCGGGCACGGCTTCTTCTACTGGAACCGCCCCGCCTACCGCATCGACCAGGCAATGGACGGCTGGGACAAGGTCTGGGACTTCTTCGGCCGCCACCTCAGTTCGTAGGCGCCTCGCAAGGAGCAGGCAGATGTGCACGATGATCGCCGAAATCGCAACCATCGAGGGCAGCGGCAAGGGCGCGCGCGGCTGGATCCCGATCGACCGCGCGAACGTGACCTACGACCACCCCTTCCAGCTCGCCGTTGAGCACTCCCTCAACATCGACTTCGTCAACGCCGCCGAGGGGCCCGACTCGCGCATCGCGGTCGAGCTGCACCCCTCGTCCGCCCGCGCGCTCGTGCGCGCCATCGAGGAGGCGCTCGCGCGAGGCGTGGCCCAGACCGGCGAGGTCTAGGCGGGGCGCCGGCGGGAGGCGCGCATGGGCTTCATCCGCGACCGCCTGTCGATGAGCGGCCGGGTCGCCGTCGTCACCGGCGGCGGGCGCAACCTCGGGCGCGGCATGGCGCTCGGCCTCGCCGACGCCGGCGCCGCTGTCGTCGTCGCGGAGATCGACGAGGAGACCGGCCCGGCGATGGAGCGCGAGCTGCGCGAGGCCGGCCACGAGGCGCTGTGGCTGCGCACCAACGTGCGCGACTCCGCCTCGATCGACGCGCTCGTCGCGGGCACGCTCGAGCGCTTCGGGCGAATCGACACGATGGTGGCGAACGCCGGCGGGATGTTCATGGCGCCCGCGCTCGACATCTCGCGCAACGGCTTCGAGGCGGTGCTGGACCTCAACCTGACCGGCGCCTGGCTCTGCGCGCGGTCGGCGGCGAAGGCGATGATCGAGGCCGGCCACGGCGGCAGCATCGTCACCGTTTCCTCGATGAACGCGATCGACGGGGCGCTGTACGGGGCGCACTACGGCGCGGCGAAGGCGGGCATCCTCGGGCTCACGCGATCGCTGGCGGCCGAGTGGGCGGAGCACGAGATCCGCGTCAATGCGATCGCGCCCGGCGGCCGTCGCCGCCTTGCCGGCGGCGAGCCCGGCCGCGGCCAGCTCATGGGCGGCGGCAGCCCTGAGTACATCGAGAACGTCGCCGCCGCCGTCGTCTACCTCGCCTCGGACCTCTCGACGTGGGTCACGGGCCACACGCTCGTCGTCGACGACGGCGGCACCAGCACGCACGCCCCGCCGCGCGAGGCGTAGCGAGGCTCAGAACGGCGGCGCGAAGCCGTCCTTGCCCTCGCCCAGCTCCGGCAGCCGCTTGCGCAGCACGGCGAAGACTCGCCGGTAGTGCGCGAGGTAGCGAGGCTGGAACGAGTCGACATTGCAGCCGAGCTTCTGCGCCATCAGCGCGACCGCGCCCTCGCGCGTCGAGGCGACGAACCTGCCGCGCGCGAATTGGAACGGCTGCACGATGAAGCGCTCGACGCCCGTCGCGAGCAGGCTCCCGGCGAACGCCTCCGCGTCGCTCACGAGCAGCAGCGGTGTCAGCGTGATGCAGGTTTCGATGCCTGCCTCGCGCACCTCGGCGATGGCGCGTAGCCGCTGCGCGTTCGAGGGGCACGAGGGCTCGAAGGTGCGGCGCACGTCCTCGTCGTCGGTGGTGACGGTCATGTTGACCCGCACCCGCCCGCCCCGCTCCTCGATCTTCCGGAACAGGTCGCAGTCGCGGACCACGTCGGGGCTGCGCGTCTGCACCACGAGCTTCGGCTGGTGGCGGTCGGCGAGCACCTGCAGCAGCTGCCGCGTTAGTCCGAGCCTGCGCTCGACGGGCTGGTACGGGTCCGTGACGCTGCTCATGTAGATGCGCTTGCCGTCGAGGCTCCCGAGTCTGCGCCGCATCAGCAGCTCGACCGCGTTCTCCTTGACCTCGACCCAGCGCCCCCAGCCGTCACGCTGCTCGGCGCTGCGGCTGAAGAAGGCGGCGTAGCAATAGGTGCACCCGAAGGCGCAGCCGGAGTACGGGTTGAGGGAGAAGTCGTAGGCATCGAGGAACCCCGTCCCCCGCATCAGGATCTGCCGCGCGGGCCTCGAGGCCACCTCGATGCTCCCGCCGAGCGCCTCCACCTCGCCGGCGCCCGGCAGCCAGACGACTTCCGAGTCGAACAGCGAGCGTTGCGAGGGGCCGGTGGAGATCATCGAGGCCTATTGTCGCCCGGCCGTCGCCTCCGCGCGTACTCCGCGGCGGCGCTCAGCGCCCGCGGCGGCGCTGGCGGCGGCCGTAGGAGCGGATCGCCCGCAGGAAGTCGATGCGGCGGAAGGCCGGCCAGAAGGCGTCGCAGAAGTAGTACTCGCTGTAGGCGCTCTGCCAGAGCATGAAGCCCGACATCCGCAGCTCCCCGGACGTGCGAATCACCAGGTCCGGGTCGGGCACGTCCGGCGCATAGAGGTAGCGGCCGATCTCCTCGGCGTCGAGGCCGCCCGCGACACCCTCGAGGGAGTCGCCGCGCCGCACGCGGTCGGCGATCATGCGGCGCACCGCGTCCACGATCTCGTCGCGCCCGCCGTAGCCGACGCACACGAGCAGGTCGCCGTCCTCGTTCGCGGCCGTCAGCCGCTCCACCCGCTCGATCGCCGCGCCCGTCGAGGCGGGAAGCAGGTCGCGGCGGCCTACCGCCCGGATGCGACGCGGCAGCGCCGCCCGGCGCTGCTGCTCCGCGAGCGCCTCGACGCGCTGCTCGACGATCTCGAAGATGGCGTCGAGCTCGGTCCGGGGGCGCTGGAAGTTCTCCGTCGAGAGCACCCAGATCGTGACGACCGGGATGCCCAGCTCGTCGCACCAGCCGATCAGCCGCGCGACGTTGTCGGCGCCCTCGCGGTGGCCGTCGCCGACCCTCGCGAGTCCCGAGGTGCGGGCGAAGCGGCGGTTGCCGTCCGGCAGCACGCCGACGTGCCGCGGGATCTCCCCGCGGCGCACGTCGGCCTCCAGGCGGCGTTCGTAGAAGCGATAGACGAGACCGAGCAGGATCCGCAGCATGCGCCCCTCCCGACTACCTGACGCCGGGAGGCGCCGTCCGGTTCCCGAGGTGCGCTACTCCTCGATCGCCAGCTCCGCGCGCAGGGCGGACTCGCGCAGCAAGTCCGCCTGCGCCGTCGCCTCGAGGCCCGACTCGTAGCCGAGGTCGAGCGACTCCTGGGTGAGACGCGCGGCGGCGCCGGGCGCGCGGGCGGCGTCACGGGCAAGCGCGATCGCCTCCTCGCGCAGCCGCTCGGGCGGATGGACCGCGACGACGAGGCCCATTTCAAGCGCCTCTTGCGCGCCGACGCGGCGGCCGGTGATGGCCATGTTGAGCGCGTGCCCGCGCCCCACGAAGCGCGCGAGGCGCAGCGTGCCGCCGTAGGCGGGCAGGATGTCGAGCCGCACTTGCGGCAGCGAGAAGACGGCGTCCTCGCCCGCGATCGCGAAGCTGCAGCAGACCGGGATCAGGCTGCCGATGCCGATCGCGTAGCCGTTGACGGCCGCGATCAGCGGCTTCGGGTAGTGGCTGAGCGCGTCGAAGACCGGGTGGCCTGCCTCGTCGATGTCGCGGCGCTTCCAGGCGGGTCGGGTCGGCATCCCCGAGGGGTCCGTGGGACTGTCGCCGCGCCCGGGGCGCTTGAGGTTCGCGCCCGCGCAGAAGGCGCGCCCCTCGCCGGTGATCACGACCGCGCGCACGTCCTCATCGAGACGCAGCGCCTCGAGGGACTCGAGCATCGGCTCGCTGAGGTCGCTGCCCCAGGCGTTGAGGCGCTCGGGGCGGTTGAAGGAGAGCAGCGCGACGGGGCCGTCGCGCTGTACCAGCACCGCGTCGGCGGCGTTCACGGCGTCAGCCGTCGATGTAGCGGGGCTGGCGCTTCTCGGAGAAAGCCTTGGCGCCCTCGATCGTGTCCTGCAAGCCCTCGACGGTCACATCGAGGGCGACGCCGAACTGCTTCGCCGCCTCGGGCTGGAGGTAGAAGCCGCGGTAGATCGCCTGCTTGAAGTTGCGGACCGACTGCGGAGCCATGGCGATGGCGCGCCGCGCGTAGTCCATCGCCGTCTCGATCAGCTCCGCGCGCGGCACGACGCGCTGCGCCCAGCCGGCCTCGTAGGCGCGTTGCGCCGTCCACTCGGTGTCGCCCCAGAGCGCGAGCTCGAGGGCGTTGCCGAGGCTGATCTGGCGCGCCAGCGGGGCCATCCAGCTCGCTCCCTTGCGACCGAAGCGCGCGGAGGAGACGGAGACCTTGGCGTCCTCGGCGATGATGCGGATGTCGCACTGCATCGCGAGCATGAAGCCGCCCGCGTAGGCCGGGCCGTTGATCGCGCCGATGATCGGCTTCCACAGCCCGAGGTCCTCGGAAAGCGGGTCGATGCTGTAGTTCGAGGGGATGTGCGGGCCCTCGATCTCCCCTCGCTCGATCGCCCGCAGGCGCTCCGCCGACTCCTTGAGATCGCGCCCCGAGCAGAAGCCGCGCCCGGCGCCCGTGAGGATCGCGACGCGGCCTCGGCGGTCGTCGCGGAACGTCTCCATGGTCCTGCGCAGCGTGTGCATCATGTCGAAGGTGATCGCGTTCAGCCGCTCCGGGCGGTTGAGCGTGATCAGGTAGACCTGTCCGTCCTCGAGGATCTCGACGAGCAGCGGGGAGTCGGGGTCCATGATCGCGGCGGGGTGGGACTCGGCTGTCGATGTCACGGCGGCCTCCTTCGATTCGTCGTGGGCGAGTATGCCACCGACCGCGGTGTGGGGCGCGGGCGCGACTTCACGCACCTGTATCATCGCGCGGCACGACGGGGGGACCGAATGACCTACCAGACGATACTCACCGAGACACGCGATCGCGTGCGCTACGTCACGCTCAACCGGCCCGAGAAGCGCAACGCGCTCAGCCTCGAGCTTCAGACCGAGCTGGTCGACGCGTTGGAGGCGGCGGAGCAGGACCCGGAGGCAGGCTGCATCGTGGTCCGCGGCGCCGGCCCGGCCTTCTGCGCCGGCTTCGACATCACGCCGAGCGACCGGACGCCCGGCGGCGCGAAGCCGATCCGAACCGACATCAACGACATGCGGGGGACGACCCGGCGGCTCGCGCGGATCTGGGAGCTGAGCAAGCCCGTGATCGCGCAGATCCACGGCTACTGCGTCGCGGGCGGCACGGACCTCGCGATGCACTGCGACATGATCATCGCCGCCGACGACACGCAGATCGGCTTCCCGCCCGTGCGCGCGCAGGGCGCTCCGCCGACCCACATGTGGACCTACATGGTCGGCCCGCAGTGGGCGAAGCGGATGCTGCTCACCGGCGACTTCATCGACGGCGCCACCGCCGAGCGGATCGGGCTCGTGCTCAGCGCGGTCCCCGCGGAGGAGCTCGCGGACGAGGTCCACACGCTCGCCTCACGGATCGCCATGATCCCGCACGACCTGCTCGCGGCGAACAAGGGCATCACCAACAAGGCGATCGAGCTGATGGGCCGCACGATGCTGCAGGAGGCGGCGCGTGAGACGGACGCGATCGCGCACAAGGCCGACGCCGCCGCCGAGTTCTCCCGGATCGGCCGCGAGCAGGGGCTCAGGGCCGCCCTCTCCTGGCGCGACGACCGCTTCGCGCAGTAGCCCACGCGAACCCGGCAGCCAGCGAGGAGGACACCATGCGTTTCGGCTTTGCGTTGCCCAACCACTGGGGCGTCGAGGATCCCGAGGATCTGCTGGACCTCGCCTCGCGGGCCGAGCGGGCGGGCTTCGCCTCGGTCTGGGTCGCGCACCACATCCTCAACGCCGGCTACGTCGGCGAACGGCTGGGAATGAAGCCGTACTGGGACGCACTCACCGTGCTCGGCTGGGTCGCGAGCCGCACCGAGCGCGTGCGGCTAGGGACCAGCGTGCTGGTGCTGCCCTACCTGCACCCAATGCCACTCGCCAAGCAGCTCGCGACCATCGACGTGCTTTCCGGCGGCCGCCTCGACCTCGGCGTCGGCGTGGGCGCGATGCCGGAGGAGAACGAGGCACTGGGCGTCGACTACCACACGCGCGGCGCCCAGGCCGACGAGTGCATCGACGTGCTCAAGGCGCTCTGGGCGGACGGGTCCGCCTCGTACGCGGGCGCGCACTACGCGTTCGAAGACGCGGTCTCCTCGCCCAAGCCGCTGCAGCGCCCGCATCCGCCGCTGCTGATCGGCGGCAACGGCATCCCGGCGCTGCGCCGCGTCGCGCGCAGCGGCGACGGCTGGCACCCCTTCCTGCTGACGGCCGAGCAGATGGAGCAGCGCCTCCCGCGCCTCGACGAGGAGCTGGCGAAGGCCGGGCGCAGCCGCGAGGAGATCAGCGTCTCGCTGCGCGTGGAGATGGACACCGTGCCGACGCGCGAGGCAGCCGAGGTCTTCGCCGCGCTGGGCATCGATGAGCTGGTGATCGCGCTCAACAGCGGGGACGCGGACGAGCAGCGTCGCCGGCTGGACCAGGCCGCGTCCGCGCTGCTCTGAGCGCGGGCGGCTACTCGCTCGCCGCCTGCTCGAACCAGGCGCGAGCCTCGCGGATCACGGTCTGCGGCTGGTCGTGGTGCACCCAGTGCGCGGCGTCCGGCACGAGGATCGAGCGGCCGTTGGGGAAGAGGCTGATCTGGTCCTGCATGCGCCGCGGCCCGCCCGAGTCCTCGCCGACGATGAGCAACAGCGGACAGGTGATCGCGGCGGTGAAGCGCCGCATCTCCTCGGCGCTCACGTCGTCGCGGCGCACGCCGGGCAGCGCCCAGTTGTCGAACTTCCACTGGTAGCCGCCGTCGGCGGGCACGGCGGCGTGGCGGGCGAGGTCGAGCGAGTGCTCCGGCGAGAGCCGCGGGTTGTTCTCCCGCATCCGCCCCGCCGCATCCTCCAGGTCCTCGTAGACGCGCGGCCTGCGGCCCACGAGGGCCTGCCGTGTCTCCACGATCGAGCGCAGCACGTCCGGCGCGAACGGCTTCGGGTCGCCGTGGCTCGGCTCGAGCGGGCCCTCGATGGAGACGATGGCGCGGAAGCGCTCCGGGAACGCGCCCGCCGCGAGGTAGCCGATGCGCCCGCCGTAGGAGTGGCCGAGCAGGAAGACCGGCGGTCCGGCCAGGTCGACCAGCCCGAGCAAGTCGACGACGTTCTGGCGGATCGCGTACTCGCCGCCGATCTCTGGTTGCGAGTCGCCGTGGCCGCGCAGGTCGAGCGCGAGCACGCGGTAGGCGTCCGCGAAACCCTCGGCGATGCGGTCCCAGCTGCGCGCGGTGTCGCGGCCGCCGTGGTGCAGCAGCAGCGGCGGGTTGGCGGGGTCGCCCCACTCCCAGTAGGACAGGCGCAGCCGCTGGGACTCGAAGAAGTGCTGCCGCGGCTCGCTCATCGAGGGCGCCCCGGCCGCTACGGGATCTCGATGCTGACGAGCGGATCGCGCTCGTCGACGAACGAGTTGACTTCGACGTGCATCGCCGAGACGCGGCCGTCGTGCTCGGAGGGCACCGGCGTGAGCACCTTCATCGACTCGATGGTAACGAGGTCCTGGCCGGCGCTGACTTCGGAGCCGGTCTCCACGTGCAGTTCGGCGACCCGGCCGGGCCAGGGGCTGAGGACTTGGACGACCGGCATGGCGGCTCCCTCGCGGCGCGCGGCGCAGCGTAGCGCATGCGGGCGCAGGGGGCAGCAGCGGGCGCGCGCGAGGCGCTGGCGGGGCCGCACTCGACACTGTGCGGGAGGGTGTTACCCTGTTCGCGGCGTCCGGATGGCGCCACTCAGCAATCGCGCCCGTGGACGGCACCTTCCCTGGTTGTAACGGTTCCCTGGTAGTAGCTGAGATCTGGAAAGCGTGTCCGCACGGGCACGAACGAGTGTCGGCGACGCCGGCGAGGGGTGAGAGTTCTTGGCGCAGCGCATCTATGTAGGCAACCTGCCGTACGAAGCACGAGAGTCGGAAGTCGAGGAGTTGTTCGCCGAGCACGGCGAGGTGATTTCCGTGGCGCTCCCGACCGATCGCGAAACCGGCCGCGCACGCGGC
>VXMT01000293.1 GCA_009840965.1 Chloroflexota bacterium | reverse complement strand
GGGTGTATCTCCGCCCTCTGGGTCCCCCGCGCTCGCGGACATGCAAGCCCGGCGTCCGCCTCTCGGCTATGGCCGGCGCCGCCTCCATCGTGTCGTCAAGCTGGCGCAGGCCGGCCATCGCCTGCGGGAAGCTGATCGCGGTCTGGTAGGTGTTCGGCCGCGGCCGCGCCATCATCAGCTGCTGCTTGGTGACGCGCACGTGCACCGGCGGCAGACCCGCGATCTCCTCGGCGAGATCCATCGCCGTCGACTCCAGCTGGTCGGCCGGGACGACGTGGTTGGCGAGACCCAGCTCGTAGGCGCGCTGCGCGTCGAACTGGTGGCCGCGGATCACGATCTCCGAGCCCGGCAACCAGGGCAGGTTGTTCAGGATCGGGAACAGGGCCGGCCCGATGATCCCGGTCGGAATCTCCGACATCGCGAAGCGCGCGCCCTCGGCGGCCACGCAGATGTCCGAGGCGCAGACCATGTAGAAGCCGAGGCCCCAGGCCCCGCCCTGCACCGCGGTGATCAGCGGGATGTCGGTCTCCGGCACGCTGTAGAAGCCGAGGTCGGCGACCGGCTCGTCCGCGCCCACGATCTCCGGGGCGCCACCGGCCTGCTCGCGGATGTCGCGGCCCGCGCAGAAGATGCGGCCCTCGCCGGAGAGCACCACCACCCGCACGTCCGGGTCGCTCATCGCCTCGTGCCAGGCGCGCCGGCGGTCCCAGCTGATCTGCGCGCCCTGCGCGTTGAGGCGCTCGGGGCGGTTGAGGATCATCCGGAAGATGTGACCGATCTTCTCGGTCTTCACGTACGTGTAGTCGGTCATGGGCATTCCTTGCGCTATCCGCTGTGTCGGCTGGCGGAATCTAGCACATCCTGCGCGCTGGCACGAATCCCCCGCGCCCGGACCCGCGGCGGTGTTGTCACCACGGCCCCGATACGACTACTTCCACATGGTGCAGGCGCTGAAGCGCACCGCGGCGTACCATCCTCGCGGGGGCCTGGCGCTGCCGCGGCAGCTCCGCGGCGGCGGGCGGAGGCGTGATGATCAACAAGGTCGTCGGCTCGTTCGACGAGGCGCTGGCGGACGTGCAGTCCGGCGCGATGATCCACTTCGGCGGCTTTGCCAACCCGCACAACACGCCCAACTACCTCATCGCCGCACTCGCCCGCCGGGGCGCCGACCAACTGATCGGCGTCAGCACCTACGCCGGGCACGGCGAGGAGGTGCAGCGGGCGCTGTCCGAACGCCGCAACCTGGAGCCCCTGCCCGACGGCTGGGATCTCGGCCTGATGGCCGAGCTCGGACGGCTGGGCAAGCTGATCACGAGCTTCCCCAACGGCAACTCGCGCGAGCTGCTCTACCCCTTCGAGCACGTGCTGCGACGCGGTGAGGCGGAGGTCGAAGTGCTCGGGCAGGGCTCGATCGCGGAGCGGATCCGCTGCGCCCGGGCCGGCATCCCCGCCTTCTACACACCCGTCGGCGTCGGCACCTTCGTTGCCGAGGGCAAGGAGGTGCGGGAGTTCGACGGCATCCCGCACATCCTCGAGACGGCGCTCAAGGCGGACTTCGCGCTGATCCGCGCGCATCGCGCCGACCGCTTCGGCAACCTCGTCTACCGCGGTCCGCGCACGTTCAACCAGACGATGGCCGGCGCGGCCGCCGTCACCGTGGCCGAGGTCGACGAGGTCGTCCCGCTCGGCGAGCTCGGCCCCAACGAGATCCACACGCCCGGCGTCTACGTGCAGCGCGTGGTGGTGCGGCCCTCGACGCCGCGTGACGACTGGAGGACGCCCGCATGAGCGAGCAGCCCGAGCTCCTCGACGAGTCGGTGATGGCGATGCTGGCGGCGCGCGACCTGCCGGACGGCGCGATCGTCAACCTCGGGCTCGGCCTGCCGCTCGCGCTTTCGGACTACATCCCGCCGGACCGCGAGGTGCTCTTCCACTCGGAGCAGGGCATCGTCGGCTTCGGCGCGCGCGTCTTCGATCCCGCCGAGGTGGACCCGCTGCTCATGAACGCCGGCGGCGAGCCGGTCGCGAGTGCGCCGGGGATGAGCTACATGAGCCACGACGAGTCCTTCGCGATGATCCGCGGCGGGCATATCGACGTGACCGTGCTCGGGGCGCTGCAGGTGGACGCGCAGGGCAACCTCGCCAACGCGCAGATACCCGGCAAGCCTGCCCCCGGCCTCGGCGGCGGCCAGGACCTCGCAACCTGCGCGAAGCAGGTGCTCATCGTGATGCGGCACCTCGCCCCCAACGGCGACCCGAAGATCGTCGAGCGCTGCGACATGGTGCTGACGGCGCTCGGCTGCGTCGATCGCGTGGTGACGGACGTGGGACTGTTCGAGATCGCCGATGGCCGCGTCACGCTGCTGGAGTACGCGCCGGGCTGGAGCGTCGAGCAGATCCAGGCGATCACCGGCGTCGAGCTGGCCGTCGCCGAAGATGTCCGCGAGATCGTGTTGAGATAAGATCGCAACCGACCGCTCAGACGCCTCAAGGAAGGCCATGTCCATGTTCGATCGATTGCGCGAGAGCTTGCTGTTCCGGGGCGTCGCCTTTGCCGCGGCGCTGCTCGCGCTGCTGCTTGCCGCGGCCTGCGGCGACGACGGCCCCTCGAGGGACGATCCCGACGCCTACACGAAGCACGTTGTGCAGGAGGCGCTCGACCGCTACGAGGATGACGGCCGCCAGGCGGTGATCGACTACTACAACACGACGGAGAGTGTCGACGGCCAGTGGTACGTCTTCATCGCCGACGAGGAGAGCGTGATCATCTCGCACGCCCCCACCCCGGGGACCGTCGGGCAGTCGCTATACGACGACCTCGGCGTCGACATCACCGGCTACGCCTTCGGGCCGCACATGGCCGCGGCGACCGGGAGCGGGCGCTGGATCAGCTACGTCTACCTCAACCCGCAGAGCGGCGCGCAGGAAACCAAGCACACCTGGGTGGTTCGCCGCGACGGTCTCCTCTTCGGCTCCGGCTGGTACGAGGTGACGCCCGGCGCGGGCGAGACGCCGGCTTCCCGGGCGCAGCCCGACGTCTTCACGAAGTACGTCGTCCAGCAGGTGATCGACCGCATCGACGCGGACGGGGCGCAGGCGACGATCGATTACTACAACTCCGCCGAGAGCGTGGACGGCCCCTGGTACGTCTTCATCTTCGACGCGGACGGGATCATGGTGGCGCACCCCACGCGGCCGGAGCGGGTCGGGACGCACATCCTCGATCGCGAGCTGCGGACCGACGTGACCGGCTACTACTACGGCGACGTGCTCAACAGCACCACGGAGACGGGCCGCTGGCTGACGTACGTCTTCCACAACCCCGTGACCGGTGAGGAGCAGACCAAGCACTCGTGGGTGATCCGGCACGGCGGGCTGCTCTTCGGCTCCGGCTGGTACGAGTAGCGAGGACTCGCCCGGCCTAGCGCTGCGCGCGGAACCACTCCACCGTCCGCGCCATGCCCTCCTCGAGGCTGGTGCGCGGCGTCCAGCCCCAGACCGCCCGGGCGCGCGAGGCGTCGAGGTAGATGGCCGCGTGATCGCCGGGGCGCTCGCCGGCGTAGACGGGCGGGCGCCCGTAGCCGGTCAGCTCCGCGAGCGTGTCGAAGATGCGTTGCGTGCTGACGCCGACGCCCGTTCCGATGGCGCAGACGGCCGGCTCGCGCTCGGCGGCGAGCAGGGCGGCCTCCACGACGTCGTCGACGTAGACGTAGTCGCGCTGCTGGCTGCCGTCGCCGAAGATCGTGACCGGCTCCCCGACGAGCATGCGTGAGCTGAAGATCGCGACCACGCCCGACTCTCCGGCGGCGTCCTGCCCCGGCCCGTAGATGTTGCCCGGCCGCAGCACCGAGAGCTCGATGCCGTGATGGCGGCAGAGCGCGCCCAGCTCGTGCTCGGCGGCGATCTTGGATGCGCCGTAAACGGAGTCGGGCGCGAGCGGGCTGTCCTCGTTTGCGGGCAGGGAGCGCGGCGCTCCGTGCAGCGCCCCGCCCGTCGAGAAGAAGACGATGCGGCGCGCGCCCGCCTCGGCCGCGGCCTGCGCGACGTGCACGCTGCCCAGCACGTTGGTCAGCACGTCCGTTGCCGGGTCGCGCATCGAGACCGGCACCGAGGCCTGCGCCGCCAGGTGGAAGACCACCTCCGGCTGCGCCTCCGCGACGATCGCTCGTGTCGCCTCGAGGTCGCGGATGTCGGCGAGGTACTCCCCCCCCCCCCGGGGGGGGGGCGCCGCGGGGCCGCGGGGGGGGGCGGGGGGCCGGCCGCCCCCGCCCCCGCGGGCGCGGCCCCCCCGGCGCCCCCGGGGGCGGCCGACGAAACCCGACGACCCGGTGACCAGCGCGCTCCCTCGATGGTCCGTGCTCACGCCTGCTCCCTCGCACCTCGCGGCGTCCGCCCGGCGCGGCATTCGTGTTCGCGCCGGGTGATCGCTACCCTGTGCCCGCCCGCGAGGCGGCGCCTCATCGCGCCTTATAGCGTCGTGGACTGAGCGCGAACAGGGTAGGGTGTCGCGGCGCGGGGCAGTGCGACGAGACAGGACGAGGGAGAGACGGCGCATGCTCGACGAGCCCGCCGTGCGCGATCGCTTCGACCCGAGCGGCTTCTGGCGGCTGATCGCCGACCTGCCGCGACAGGCGCGCGCGGCGCGCGCGCTGGGCCGCGACTGCCCGCTGCCCGAGCACTTCACCCGCCCCCGGCGCGTCGTGATCCTCGGAATGGGCGGCTCCGCGATCGGCGGCGACGTCGTCGCCACCATCACCGAGCATCTCGGCTCGATACCGGCCGAGGTCGTGCGCGACTACGCCGCGCCGCCGGTCGGCGAGGGAGCGCTGCTGGTCGCCTGCTCGTTCTCCGGGAACACCGAGGAGGTCATCTCGGCCTTCTCGGCGCAGCTCGGCGGGCCGGGGATGCGGCTGGCGCTGACCACGGGCGGCGCGCTGGCCGCCATCGCCCAAGAGCACGACGTCCCGCTGATCACCTACGACTTCGACGGGCCGCCGAGGACCGCCCTCGGCTACAGCGTGCTCCCGCTGCTGGAGGTGCTGCGGCGGCTGCGCGCCGTGACGCTCGACGACGATGCGATCGAGCGTGCGCTGGGCGGCCTCGAGCGCTGCGCCGAGGCGTGGGGGCCGCGGCAGCCGACGGCCTCGAACCCCGCGAAGCAGATCGCGCTGCGCCTGCGCGACCGGCTGCCCTACATCGTGGGCGGCGACGTGCTCGCCGTGGCGGCGCGCCGCTGGGCGGGCCAGCTGGCCGAGAACTCGAAGCAGTGGGCCTTCGCCGGCGCCCTCCCGGAGGCCGACCACAGCACCATCGTCGCGCTCGAGCGGCAGCAGGAAGCCTCGCGCACGCTCCACGCCGTGCTGCTCGACGGCCCGGCGATGGACCCGAGGAACCGCCGCCGCGCGCAGCTGACCGCCCGGGAGCTCGACTCCGCCGGAGTCGAGCACGAGATCGTCGCCATCGAGGCGGAGGACCCGCTGGTCGCGGTCCTCGAAGCCTGTCAGCTCGGCGACTGGGTCTCCTACTACGCGGCGCTGCTGCACGGCGTCGACCCGCTGCCGACACCGATCCTCGACCGCGTCAAGGCCGCGATGGCCGAGGCAGGGGCGGGGGCGCCGGCCTCCTGAGCCACCCCGATCGCCGCCGTGGGGGGCGCCTCGCGGCGAGGGGCTGGACACGTATGGCACTATGCGCTGGAAGGATCCCGCTGTCCTCTGCGGCATGGGCATCGGGTATCCGGGTCCATGGGTCTGCCTATGGCGGGCTGATGCATCGTGCGAGGGGGCGCGGATGACATCAGAGGCGAGGAATGGGACCGGCACGGGTCACGTCCATCACTGGATGCTCTCCGAGCCGTCCGGAGGCGAGGTGCCCGGCCGGTGTAAGGGCTGCGGCGAGGAACGCGGATTCCCTGCGAACCCGTCCAACCCGTACCTGCGCGGTCTGGCCAAGAAACGCCCGACGGGTCGCCAGAGCTAGCGAGCCCGCGAACGCCCGGACCCCGCGAGGCGCCCCGGCGCCGCTCGCGGAGTCCGTCCCCAAATCGAGGCGCCTCGCGCGCCTCCTCCTGCTGCCCTGATTCGCAATCTCTCGCCCTCGGATCGCTGCTTCGCTCCGGATTCTCCTTCCCGTCTTGTTCCCGTCTTGCGATTCCCCTCCCGTCGCTCCAGCGTCCCCCTCCGTCATTCCGGCGAACGCCGGAATCCAGGCACGCCAGACCACCGCTCCGCACCCGAGCCCGGCATGAGCACGAACAACTCAGCGCTTGAGATCGCGCCCTATCCTGCGAGCACGGACCACGGTGCCGGCGGATGACATATGTGGACGCGAGGGCGACGGGCGGGTGGCGGTGAACCGGAAGCACTCGCGCACCAAGACCCCATGCGTGTACATCCTCGCCAGCAAGCGCAACGGCACGCTCTACACGGGAGCCACGTCCGACCTCGTTCGTCGCGTGTGGGAGCACAGGAACGACCTTGTGGCGGGCTTCTCGCAGCGCTATCGGACGCATCTGCTGGTCTGGTTCGAGCGCCACGAGACGATGGAGAGCGCCATTGCCCGCGAGAGGCGGCTGAAGGAGTGGAAGCGTGGTTGGAAGCTGGAGTTGATTGAGGCGGAGAACCCGGCCTGGCGGGATCTGTATGAGGAGATCCTCTAGGGCTGCGACGCGATCTCCGCGGGCAGCGCCCGCGGGCGCCCCGGCTGGATTCCGGCTTTCGCCGGAATGACGGAGGGGGCGGAATGACGGGAGAGGGACACCGGAAGGACGCAGGGCTGCGACGAATCGTCGCGGTTGCTCCCGCCTCCCCTTAGGCTCCGCCCCAGCCTGGACTCCCTAGTCGAAGCGCAGGGCGCGCGCGCGGATCTCGTTGATCGAGAGCGCGGGGGCGTCCGGCGCCAGCTCGCCGGGCGTGTAGGTGACCGAGGTCAGCCGGCCGCTGTAGGGGAACGGGCCGTGGCGCTCGTACAGCTCCCACGAGACCGGCGAGCGCCGGTCGATGCCGATGTCGATGCCCTCGAAGGGCGCGAGCGGGTGGAGCTGCACGAGGCCCTCGATGACGCCGCGTGACTCGCCGTTGACCCGCAACTCGACGGCGCCGCGGTTCCTCGGCAGCGCCGTGAACTCGAACACCACCTCGAGGTCGCCCTCGGACAGCGCACCGCCGGCCAGCTCCGAGAGGTTGCTGTAGGCGTTGTAGAGGAAGCAGACCTCGCCGCCCTCGACGTAGAGCACGTAGCCGCCGCCCTGCCCGCCGTGTGCGCAGATCACGCCCTCGTCGCCCGCCTCGTAGTGGAAGCGCGAGGCCACCGTGAACGAGCGCCGCTCCGTCAGCATTAGCGAGCGCGTGCGCTCGAGGGTCGGCGTGCCGGGGTAGATCGTCAGCGGCTCCGCCATCAGCGCGTCGCCGGGCGGGCGCAGCAGTTGCTTCAGGCCGCTGTGGTCGTCGAGCGGGAAGACCTGGTTGTCGAGAGCCGCTTGCTCCCAGGCCTCGGCCAGCTCGCGGAGCTTCTCGGGGTGCTCGGCGGCGAGGTCGTGCAGCTCCGTCGGGTCCTCGCGCAGGTCGTGGAGCTCCCACTCCTCGTCGCTGTAGGGCTCGCCGCGCTGGTGCAGCGCGACCGCGCTCCAGCCGTCGCGGTAGTAGCCGCGGTTGCCGACCATCTCGTAGAGCTGCTCCCGGTGCTGCGAGGCGGCCGAGCCGTCCTCGAGGCTCCGCGCGAAGCTCGTGCCGGCGGGTTGCGGCAGGGAGTCGTCGCCGGGCTCGGGTGGCGCCTCCGCGCCGGCCAGCTCGAGGATCGTCGGCAGGATGTCGGTGACGTGGGCGTACTGCCCCCGTCGCTCGCCGCCGCCGCCGATGCCCTTCGGCCAGGAGATGATGAACGGCACCTGGTGCCCGCCCGCGTGCGCGGTGCTCTTGTAGAGCCGGAAGGGCGTGTTCCCGGCCATCGCCCAGCCGCGCGGGTAGTGCGGCCAGGACTGCGGCCCGCCCAGCAGGTCCAGGTTCGCGTAGTCGCGGTCGATGTTCGCGGCGGCCCGCGCGAAGGCGGCCAGGTACTCGGACGTGCCGGAGGTCTCGCCCTCGCGCGAGGCGCCGTTGTCCGAGGTGAAGATCACGATCGTGTTGTCGCGCTCACCCAGCTGATCGAGCGCGTCCATCAGGCGGCCGAAGTTCTGGTCGATGTTGTCGACCATCGCCGCGTAGAGCTCCTCGTAGCGCGCGAACAGCGTCCGTTCGCGAGGGTTCAGCTCGTCCCAGGGTTGCACCTCGTAGCCGCGCTCCTGGCTCCTCGGCGCGAGCGCCGTGCCCTCCGGGATCACGCCGAGCTCGAGCTGCCGCCGGTAGCGCGCCTCGCGCACGGCGTCCCAGCCGGCGTCGAAGACGCCGCGGTACTTCGCGATGTCGTCGGGCTTGGCGTGCAGCGGCGCGTGCGGCGCGCCGTGGGCGAAGTAGAGGAAGAACGGCTGGCGAGGGCTCGCGGCCTTCTGCTCGCGGATCATGCGGATCGCGCGGTCCGTCGCGTCGTCCGTGAAGTAGTAGCCGTCCGGGTAGCGATCGATCTCGATGCGGGCGTTGTCCTCCATCAGCTCGTTGGGCATGTGCAGGTTCGTGAACGGGCCGAGGAACCCGAAGTAGCGGTCGAAGCCGCGCTGCACGGGCCAGGAGTGCATCCGCTGGAAGGGCGAGAGCGCCGTGTCCTTCGAGAGGTGCCACTTGCCGACCATCATCGTGGCGTAGCCGGCGTCGCGCAGGATCTCCGCCATCGTCGGCACGTTCGAGGCCAGCTCCATCGCGTAGCCGGGGAAGCCGGGATCGGCGTGCGCCACCCAGCCGACGCCGACGGCGTGCGAGTTGCGCCCCGTCAGCAGCGCCGCCCGCGTCGGCGAGCACATCGGGGTGACGTGGAAGTTCGTGTAGCGCAGGCCCTCGGCGGCCAGCCGGTCGAGCCGTGGCGTCTCCACCTCGGAGCCGTAGCAGCCGAGGTCGGCGAAGCCGAGGTCGTCGGCGAGCATGATGACGACGTTCGGCGCGCCCTCGGGCGGCGTGGGGCGCGGCGGCCACCATGACTGCGACGCCGCGATCGTGCGGCCGACCGTGCCCTCGAATCCCGCGTAGGCGCTCGGGCGCAGGTTGGCGCCCTCCCCTGTCCGGACGTCGTTGCTCGTCACATTCGCCTCCTGCCGCTTCCGGCCGGCGCCGCCTCGCGGAGACGGCGCAGGCTCCACATCGCATCGAGGTCGCGCTCGTTGATCTCGTGCACGAACTGGTCGAGCGTCACCTCGCCGCGGTGGCGATGGATGCCGTGATGCTCCCACGACCCTTCGGCCCACTGCAGCGTCCACAGCAACTCCTCGCGCAGCGAGGCGAAGCCCCAGAGCAGGTGCTGGAACTGCTCGAGGCGGTAGCGGCGCTCGCCCGGACCGAGGTGCGCGCGGCGCTCGGCCAGCCGCGCGCCGGAGCGCGCGCAGATCGCGTGCACGGAGCGCACGTCTTCCTCCTCCGAATCGTGCAGGAAGCCGACGATCTCGAGGATCGACCAGTCCTCGCGCAGCCCCGCCTCCGGCGGCGGGCGGCGCGTGAGGATCGCGTCGTCGAGTCCGTGGGTGAGCTGCTGGACCTCGTGCGCGACCTCGCGCAGGGCCTTGAGCAGCCAGCGCTGATTCGAACCGTAGCGCCGCGTCGAGGTAGGCACGGCGCCATCGTTCGCCTCGCGGATCGGCCTGTCAACCTCGCGTGGGCCGCAGGCCTCGCGCCGGTGCGTTGACCACGCGGGCGATTCGGGCGAGGCTCGCGCACGGGGCCCCAACGACGTGAGCGCGGACTCGCTTCCCTACACGGTGCTGATCCTGCTCGCCGAGCTGGCCGTCGGCTCGCTCGTCTTCGTCACCTGGTTCGACGCGCGAGGGATGGTGACGCGCGGCTACGTACAGACCGGCGCGGCGATCGTCGTGCCCTCGGCCGTGCTCGCGCTGCTCATTGCCTTCAACCTCGACCCGCAGTCGGGCATCGACGGCTACACGCTGCGCGGCGGCGCGCTCGACGTGCTGCGCGTCGCGCTGGTCGTGTTCACGCTGGTTGCGGGGGTGCACCTCGTGGCGGCGTTCACGGAGCGCGCCTCGCTGGCTCGGCTGCTCGGCTGGGCGGGGGGCGTTGCCGGCGTGGTCGCGCTCGTGCTGCTCGCGGCGCTCGTCTCGACCCCCGCGTGGTCCTTCGCCGGGGTGCTCGCCAGCATGCTCGTATCGGCGCTGGTGCTGGGCGGCTCGCTGATGGCGATGAGCTGGGGGCACTGGTACCTCACGAACTCGGGGCTGCCCAAGGAGCCGCTCGAGCAGATGTCCCTGCTGGTCCTCGGGGCGCTGATCGCGCAGGCGCTGCTGGTGGTGGCGGGGGCCGCCGCGCCGGTGCGCGAGACGCCGCTGACGCAGGGCGCCTTCGGCGTGTCGCTGGGCGAGAACCCGGCCTTCTGGTTCCGGGTCGGCGTCGGCCTGCTGTTCCCGATCGTGCTCGCCTGGCTGGCCTGGAAGGCCGCGGCGATCCGCGGGATGATGTCCGCCACCGGCCTGCTCTACATCGCCGTCGGCGCCGTCCTCGCGGGCGAGGTGCTCGCGCGCGGCCTGCTCTTCGCCACGGGCGCCGCCGTCTAGCGTTCGCCCCGATCCGGCGCGAGGGCGACATCGAGGCCCCCGCGGAGTCCTACAATGATCGGGTCGCCCGGCAACGGATCGGAGGGGGGACACCCTGGCCGACCTGCACGCCGGCAGTGAACCGCTCCCCCTGCGGCTCGGCCGCACCGAGGGGACGCGCTCGCAGGACGCCTCCTACGCGAGCGCGGTCGACGCCGCGCTCATGCAGCGCCTGTCCACGGGCGAAGGGCGCGCGCTCGAACGCCTCTACGATCGCTACCACGTCCTCGTCTACTCCGTGGCGCTGCGCATCGTGCGCGACGAGATGCTGGCCGAGGACGTCGTGCACGAGGTCTTCCTGCGGCTCTGGCGACGCCCGGAGTCCTACGACCCTGCGCGCGGGCGCTTCCTCAGCTGGCTGATGTCGGTCACGCGCAATCGCGCGATCGATGAGGTGCGGCGCGTCACGCGCCGCCTGCGCATCGAGGAGCGTCGCGAGGATGCGGCCGAGCAGGTGCAGAGCACGGACCGTCTCGACGCGCCCGAGCTGGCGGCCGCGATCGGCGACGAGCGACGCCGCGTGCGCGCCGCGCTCGCGTCGCTGCCACAACCGCAACGGCAGGTGATCGAACTCGCATACTTTGGCGGCCTGACGCAAGCTGAGATCGCGGAGCGAACGGACACCCCGCTGGGGACCGTGAAGACGCGCACGCGCCTGGCGATGGACAAGCTGCGCCAGGAGCTCGGAGGCCGGTCGTGACGTCCGAAGAGCGCAACGAGCTGCTCGCCGCCTACGCCCTGGGCGGCCTCAGCGCGGCCGACGCCAGCGCCGTCGAGGAGCTGGCGCGCAGCGATCCCGCCGCCGCGCGCGAGCTGGCCGAGTACCAGGAGGTCGCCGACCTGATCGCCCTCGATGCGCCGCTGCAGGCCGCCGACCCGATGCTGCGCGCGCGCGTGCTGCGCGACGCCCGACGGACGGAGCGCGCCGCCGGCCGGCGCATCCCGATCCTGCGCACGCTGGCCGTGGCCGCGGTGGTTGGCGCCTTCGCACTCTCGCTCGGCTGGGCGCTGCGGCTGCAGGGCGAGGTCAACGATCTGAGGGAGGAGGCGGTCGCGCTGCAGGCCGCCGGCACGTCCCACTCGGGCAGGATCGACGTGCTCGAGCGCCGCGATGTCGGCGCCAGCGACGAGGCGATCCTCGCGGAGTTGAGCGTGGTCCGTGAAACGCAGAAGCAGTTCATCGTCGTCCTCGGGGACCCGGACCGGACGACGGCCGAGCTGGTCAGCGCGGCCAGCGGCCACGGTGCGAGCGGGCGCTGTGTCTGGAGCGCCTCGCTCAACGCCGGGGTGGTGATCGCGCGCGATCTGCCGCCGCTGCCGCTCGGCACCCTCTACGAAGTCTGGCTGGACGACGGCGTGCGCATGGTCTCCGCCGGCACGTTCCTGCCCGCGGCCGATGGGGAGGCGGACGTGCTGATCGAGCTCGACGAGGCGTTCGCGCCGCGCTTCGTCACGATCGCCACGGCGCCGCCCGGCGGCGCCGGCTCGCTGCAGCCGCCGATCGTGCTCAGCGGGGACTTCATTCCCTAGCCCGCCCGGCTTGAGTCCGCAGGAGGGACGACATGGAGGCAGGCAACGTCGTGGCGATGTTCCTCGAGGAGACGCGGTTCGCGTCGCGCGAGGAGTGGGAGCGGGCGTGCGTCGGCGTCTGGGACGACGCCCTCGCGGAGCTGCGGACGAACCCGGGCTTCCGCGGGCTTGCCGCGTTCTGGGCCGACGACGATTCGGCGCGCGGCGGCGTGATGGGCCTGTGGGAGTCGCTGGACGACCGGCTTCGCTACGAGGCCCGCTCGGCGGGCACGGTGCGCGCGCTCTTCGACCCGTTCTTCACCCGCGGCCCGCAGCGTCCCCGGCTCCACGTCACCAACGTCACGATGGAGTAGCCGGGCCGCCCGGCGACGGCGCGGCGTCCTGGTCCGAAGACGGCGCCGTCGCGGCGCTATCGCCCTCCGCGGGTTCGTCTCCGGATCGCTGCTCCGGCGGCACGAGATCGAACGGCGGCACGATGTCGAAGTGGCGCGCGGCGTGGGACTGGGCGAGCGACTCGTCCGGCTCGGAACCGCGCAAGCGGCGGTCGGCGTACCAGAACAGCTCCCGCAGCAGCGCGGTGAGCGGGACGACCACCAGCAGGCCGATGAAGCCGAAGACGGCGCCCGCGGCCACCAGCAGCAGGATGATGATCGCGGGATGGAGGTCCACGGCCTGGCTCTGGATGCGTGGCACCAGCAGGTTGTTCTCCAGCTGTTGCACCAGCACGAAGAGCAGGGCGACCCAGATGATCTTCTCCGGGTCGCCGCTTGCGGCAGCCATCAGCAGCGCCGGCAACGCCCCGATCCAGGGCCCAATGATGGGGATCAGCTCCGTGATCCCCGCGAAGATCGCGAGCGCGATCGTCAGCTCGACGTCGATGATCGTCAGCCCGATGAACGTCAGCACGGCGACGACGCCGCCGAGGAAGATCTGTCCGCGCAGGTAGCGGCCGAGCAGCGCGTCGGCGATGCGGATGCCGTTGAAGACGTCGGAGCGCACGGCCGCGGGCACGGCAGCCGCGAAGTTGTCCTCGAAGCGGTGGCGGTCGCGCAGTGCGTAGAACAACCAGAACGGGACGATCAGGAAGCCGAAGACCACCCCCAGCGTCGTGGTCAGCACGGAGAAGGAGTCCGTCGTGTGGCTGGCGATCTCGACCCCAAGCTGGTCGGCGTTCTCCGCGATCGCCGAGTCGATGCGATCGCGCACGTCCTCGGGCACGCGCTCGCGGTACTGGTCGAGCCAGGAGTTGATCTGATCCTGCGCGCGCACTCGCTGCTCCGGGAACGAGTCGATGAACTCGCGAGCCTGGTCGAGCGCGACCGGCGCGACCAGCAGGCCCAGCCCGATCAGGATGCCGAGGATCACGAGGTAGACGAGCAGGACGGCGAAGCCTCGGGAGATGACGTTCTTCTCCGGCGTGCCCCCCGGCAGGAACGAGGCGAACGAGGCGATGCGGTCCACCGCCGGCGTCAGCACGTAGGCGAAGAGCGCGCCGATCACGAACGGGAAGAGCGCCCAGCGTGCGTCCCAGGCAATCCAGAGCACGACGCCCAGCATTGCCAGCCACAGCGCCACTCGCACCCGGGGTCTGGTCATCATGCGCTCACCCGCTGCCGCGCGGCCGCCTCTCCGGCAACGCGGATCCCGCGCCGCTACGCCGCCCCATTGTGCCTGATGCGTGCCTCGCTGGCAGAGCGCTGGAGCGAGGCTCGGATTGACAGCCTGTGCGGGCGCGCAGGACCATACGCCGTGAGGGCTGCCCCGAGCCCGCGCTGGAGGGGTCCGCAATGGTCTCCACACAGACACTTGAACGACGAATCGCCGACAGCGGTCGTCGCCTCACCGAGCCGCGCCGCCAGCTGATCGAGGCGATGCGCAACCTCGGCGACCACTTCACCGCCGACCAGGCCGTGCAGGCCGCCCCCGGTGTCGGCCGGGCCACGGTCTTCCGCACGATGCGGCTGCTGGAGGAGGTCGGGGTGCTCTGCCAGGTGGTGCTGGACGACGGCGCGGTGGGCTACCGCCTCACCGACAACGCGCGCCACCACCACCACCTGATCTGCTCCCAGTGCGGCGCGACCGACGACTTCGCGAGCGCCGGCATCGAGGACCAGCTCGCCGAACTGGGACGCAGCAGCGGCTTCGACATCCACGGCCACCGCCTCGAGGTCTACGGCGTCTGCGCCGCCTGCAACCAGGAACTCGGCTGCCACTGAGCCTTGCCCGCTCTGCGCGCTCCCGCCCTGATGCCCCTCGCGTGATCGCGTATTGAGATCGAGTCTCTTGCGCGGCTTGCTGATACCGGGTATCGTGCCGCGGATCTGATCAGGCGGATTATCAGATTGATACCCAGTATCAACAAGAGAGGGTGGTCATGCGCGACCTGTTCCCGCTACGGACGCTCTGGACCACGCTTGTAGTTGTGCTGGCGCTCGCGCTGGCGACAGCGTGCACCGGCGATGACGATGAAGCCGCCGAGGGTGAGCGCCTCCAGGTTGTCGCGTCCACCGGCATCATCGCCCACTTTGCCGAGCAGGTCGCCGGAGCCGACGCCGACGTCGTGTCCGTGATCCCGCCGGGCGCGGACGCGCACACCTTCAGCGCCTCCACCACCGACATCCGCAACGTCGCAGCCGCCGACCTGGTGATCGTCAACGGCTACAACCTCGAGGAAGGCGCACTCGGCACGATCCTCGAGCACCTGCCCGAGGACGCCAGGCTTGTCATCGCCGCCGCTGGCATCACCCCCCTCGAGGGCGGCCACCACCACCACGGCCACCACGACGAAGAGGGTCACGACGACCACGACGAGCAGATGGAAGTCGCCGCGGAGCACCAGCTCGCCGTCGCCGATGGCGACCCACACACGTGGCTCACCGTCCCGAACGCGATGGTCTACGTGCGCAATATCACGGACGCGCTGGCCGCCGCCGACCCGGACAACGCCGCCGCCTACCGCGAGCGGGCGGAGGACTACCTCGCTGAGCTACAAACGCTCGACGAGGAGGTCCGGGCCGCAATCGCCGGCATCCCGCGGGATCGCCGGGTGCTGATCGTCTACCACGACGCATTCCAGTACTTCGCAGCCGAGTACGGGCTGGAGCTGGCCGCCTCCGTGTTGCCGGCCAGCCCCTCGCAGCACGCGAGCGCCGCCGCAGTGGTGGAGATCATCGAGATCGTCGCCGGGCGCGAGGTCGGCGCCGTGTACCGGGAGCCGCAGTTCGCCGCCGACGCCCTCGAGGCGATCGCGGAGGAGGCGGGCGTGCGCGTGCTGACGCTCTACACCGCCGCGTTCACGGACGAGGTCGACAGCTACGTCGAGTTGATGCGTGCGAACGCGGACGCGCTGGTTGACGGACTCGGCGGCGGGTAACGTTCGCGGGGCGAAGGACGGAGCGGTCGATGGCGTCGCACCATGACCACGGCGCCCATGGCCCCGTAGGGCACGAGGATCCGACCCACGTCCACGACTCCGTCGAGCTCGACGGCGCGGGCCACCCGGCGGCTCGCGCCAGGCTGGCGGCCGGGCACACGCATGGCCCGCTCGCCCTTGAGGTCAGCGGTCTCTGGGCGGGTTACCCCGGCAAGCCGCCCGCCATCGAGGACGTCAGCTTCGTTGTCCCCGAGGGCGAGATGGTCGGCCTCGTGGGGCCGAACGGCGCCGGCAAGTCCACGCTCTTCAAGTCGATTCTCGGCATCATCCGTCCGCTGCTCGGGGAGGTCCGCGTCTTCGGGCGCCCCGTCTCGGAAACGCGGGCGGATGTCGCATACACCCCGCAGGTCGAGGAGGTCGACTGGGAGTTCCCGGTCAGCGTTCGCGACGTGGTGCTGATGGGGCGCTGGCGCGGCTCCAGCCTGTTTCGTCGCTGGTCTCGCCAGGATCGCGAGGCCGCGGAGCACGCCCTTGAGCGCGTCGGCCTCTCTGAGCTCGCCAACCGCCAGGTCGGCGAGCTTTCCGGCGGGCAGCGCCGGCGCGTACTCATCGCCCGCTCGATCGCGCGCGGCGCGCGGCTGCTCCTGCTCGACGAGCCGTTTGCCGGCCTCGACGCCGCCGTCGAGCACGACCTGCTCGCGATCCTCGACGAGCTCACCCACGAAGGCTGCAGCATCCTGATCGCCACGCACGACCTCGCGTGCGTGGCCAGCACCTGCGATGAGGCGTGCTGCCTCAACCGCCGCGTGCAGGGTTACGGCCCGCCCGCCGAGGTGCTCACGGAGGACGTACTCTCGCGCACCTTCGAGCGCGCGCTCGTTCCGGTCGGCGCAGCCCACGAGATCCTCGTCAAGGACGGCAACGGCGGCGCCGCAGCGAACTGAAGGCGGAGCGATGGCCGAGCTCGCGGAGTGGCTGATCGCGCCGTACGAGTACGCGTTCATGCGACGCGCGCTCGCCTCGCTGCTGATCATCAGCCTGGTCGGCTCGGTCGTCGGCACGTTCGTCGTGCAC
>VXMT01000143.1 GCA_009840965.1 Chloroflexota bacterium | reverse complement strand
GCGGCCGGTGTTGCTGAGGCCGCCGTGAGCACGTTGTAGCGTATGCCTGCCCGGCCCGCGCCCGGGATCCCGCCGTCGCCGCCTACCGAACCGCCGATCGAGGTCTGACCGGCATCGCGATGGCGGCGACACTGCGCGACGGCCTGCCGCTGCTCACGATCGACATGGACGGCGTGATCTGCCAGCCGCCGTTCAATCGCAACCTTGGCATCCACCGCGCCTTCCTCGACCCGGCCGCCCCACCCGTGCCGGCGCAGGTGCCGGCCCGCTGGCTCAAGCGCATCGTCGACCCCCTGCGCTTCGAGCTGCGCCGCCCGCTGCCCGGGGCGCGCGAGGCGCTGGCGGACCTGCGCGCGCTGCGCACGCTGGTGCTGCTCACCGGGCGGCGCAGCATGCCGGGACACTGGCTGCGGCGGCACGGCTTCGCCCCGCTGCTCGATGACGTGGTGATCAACGAGACCTCGCTGCGCAGCCCGCACTTCAAGCTCGAGGCAATCGCCGACCTCGGCGCCATCGAGCACATCGACGACGACGGCCGCACCGTGCAACTGCTCGCGCAGCGCTCCGGGGCGCAGCCCTACCTGCGCGACTGGCCCCGCAACCGCGGGCTGCCCTACGACGATCGCGTGCGGCGCGTCGCCGACCTCGGCGCGCTGGCTGCGCTGCTGCGGGACGAGGGCGAGCCTCGCCAACCGTAACGCTCGTCGGTGTGCAGTCGGCGGCTCAGTCAGCGCAGCCCTCCTCCGTCATTCCGGCGAAAGCCGGAATCCAGGCGCGCCGGACCGCACACGCGCCCCGAGAGCCCCGATGGCGCGACGAAACTCCAGCGGGGACGGGCGTCGCTAGACTGCCCCGGCGACGCGGGGTAGCGTCGGGGCATGGCTGAAGCGCGCGGCGAGGACGGGGAGGCGCCCGACCAACCCGCGCCTGCCGCGCCCGCGGCGCCGACGCCCGACACGTCCGGCGAGGGCGTCTTCTCCTCGCTCCGCATCCGCAACTTCCGGCTGCTCTGGTTCGGGGTCGTCAGCCACGCGCTGGCGCTCTGGATGGAGCAGATCGCCCGCCCCTACCTGATCTACGAGCTGACCGAGTCGCCGCTGCAGCTCGGCGGAGTGATCGTCGCGCGGACGCTGCCGCAGTTCGGCTTCGGCATCCTCGCTGGCGTGATGATCGACTGGTTCGATCGCAAGCTGGTGCTCCAGCTCTCGCAGTACGGGGCGCTGCTGCTCAACGTCGTCTTCGCGGCGCTGCTGATCTTCGACCTGCTGGAGCTGTGGCACATCTACGCCGCCGCGGCCGTGCGCGGCACCACGATGGCGTTCGACCAGCCCGCCCGGCAGGCGCTGCTGCCCACGGTGGTGCCCACGGACCGCGTCACGAACGCCGTCGCACTGTTCAGCGCCACGCAGAACACGATGCGCATCGGCGGGACCGCGGCCGCCGGCTTCACGATTGCCGTGATCGGCGTCGACGGCGCCTTCGTCGCGATCGCGCTGATCTACGTCGGCGCGGTGGTCTCGACCGCGTTGCTGCGGGTGGCCACGCACGTCCGCCCCGAGGAGAGCGGCGCGGGCGCGATGCTCGCCGGCCTCGGCGACGCGATGCGCTACGCGCTCGCGACGCCGCAGATCCGCGGGGCGATCTCGCTGGCGCTGATCCACTTCGCCTTCGGGCTCTCCTTCCTGCACCTCTACGCGGCCCTCTTCGCCCTCGAGGTGCTGGACATCGGGCCCTTCGGGTTCGGGATCATGATGTCGATCACGGGGCTCGGCTCGCTGACCGGGGCGCTGATCATCGCCTCGCGCTCGCCGCGTAACCTGGGGCAGCTGTTGCCGCTGATGATGGCCGCGATGGGCGTGCTGCTGATCGTCTTCTCGCTCAGCACCTACGTGCCGGATGCGCTGGGGAGGCCCTGGTTGGTGCTTCCGCTGCTGCTCGTCTTCGGCGTCGGGCTGTTCCAGTCCGGCATCTTCGCCCTCGTGCAGGTGGTCGTGCTGGATGCCGCGCCGGACCAGATGCGAGGCCGCCTGATGGGCCTGCTCGCCTTCGACCGCGCGACGATGCTGATGGGCGCCGCGGCCGGCGGCGCGATCGCCGAGGCAATCGGCGTGCAGCGCGCGCAGATCATCTACGCCCTGCTCGTCGTGATCGGCGCGCTCGCGATCCTCGCGTTCGCCCGGCGCTTCCGCCGCACCGTGATCGGCGCGCGCGTCCCCACCGCCGCACCCGGCACCCGCCGCCACGCCGCGGCGGGCGTCCGCAGCGCCGCGGGGCGTCGCGCCACGTCCTAGGCGCGCGAGCCCGGACCCGCCCCGATCGCCTGCAGCATCGCCAGCGCCCTCTGCGGCGAGGCGGCGGCGAAGGGCGGGATGCGGATCTGTTGCGGCGAGAGCCGCAGCGGCTCGCCTCGCGCGTCCAGCAACGCGCCGCCGACGGCCTCGACCACGGCCGCCCCACCGGCCACGTCCCAGACCGAGCGCGGGCGCGTCGAGAGGTAGACCCCGGCCCCGCCGAGGGCGACTTGCGCGAGCTTCAGCACCGAGGAGCCCGCCGGATGGACGGCGAACGGAATCTGGTACTGCAGCCGCCGCCGCTCGTAGTCGTGCCGCGAGACGACGACCCGCCCGACGTCCGGCCCGTCCTCGATCCGCGGCAGTTCCTCACCGTTGCGGCGGCCCGCGCCGCGCTCGCCGTCGAGCAGGCCGGAGAGCACCGTCCACTCGCCCCCGTCCACGGGCGGCAGCGCGACTGCGCCGAGGACGAGGCGTCCCTCCTCGAAGAGTCCGACGGAGACGCCGAACTCGGGCAGGCCGATCAGGAACTCGCGCGTGCCGTCCAGCGGATCGACCACCCAGGTCGGCTCCCCCGGCACGATCGGCGAGGACTGCTCCGACTCCTCGGAGAGCCAGTGCGCGCCCTCGATCAGCGGCATCAAGCGCTCGTGCAGCACATCGTCGGCGGCGTGATCGGCTTCCGAGACGGGGCCCTCGCCCCACTTCATGCCGACGCGCACGCGCCCCCCGGCCACGATCTCACCGATCGCCTCGCCCGCAGCGCGCACGGCGTCCTCGAGCGCGTCGCGCAGCGCCGCGCGGGGGAGCGCGCTCACAGCGCCACTCCCGAGGAGCCCGCGGGGCCGGGCGCGCGGGTCTCGCCGGGGCTGCGGATGCGCCAGCGGGCGGCCTGCCAAGTCTGGTTGAACTCGTACGCGCGCCAAGCGTAGCCGAGGATGCGGGACGAGACCGCTACGCGCTCGACGGGCTCGGGGAGGGGGACCAGCGCCGGTACGTCGTCGAGCAGCAGGCGCTGCGCCTCGCGCGCGCGGCGGCCGCGCTCGACGGGATCGAGGGCGCTCAGCGCCTCCGCGACCGCCTCGTCGTAGAGCGGGTTCGAGTAGCCCCACGGCGAGAAGTCGTCGAGGCCGGCGGTGCTGTGCAGCCGCAGCCCGGTGTCGGGCGTGCGCACCGGCTCCAGCTCGAACAGGATCGCCTCGAAGTCCCCACGCGCGAGGTCGCGTCGCCACTGCTCGTCGCTCACGATGTTCAGGCGCGGCCGGAAGCCGCCCTCCTGCAACTGCCGCAGCAGCACGAGGACCAGGGTGGTGAACGGCGCGCGGTCCGGTGCTTCCAGCGAGAATGCGAGGTCCGTGACGCCCGCTGCGGCGAGCAGTCGCCGGGCTTCGGCGGGGTCGTGGCTGAACAGCGGATGCGCGGCGAGCTCGAAACGCGGGAGCGCGTCCGTGCCGAAGGCGGCGCTGACCGGACCGGCGGGATAGTCGGCGCCGCTGCCCTCGCGCGCCGCGATGCGCTCGTAGTCGAGCGCCTGGAAGAGCGCGCGGCGCACGCGTTCGTCCTGGAACGCGGGGTGGAAGCGAACGCGCCTGCCGTCTTTCGTGCCCACGAGCGAGAGCCCGAGGCCGCGCGCGCGTCGCGTCGAGCGCGTCAGCACGCGGGCGCCCTCGCGCTGCTCGGCGCGGACCACGCTGTCCGGCTGGTTGAGCACATGGACGTCGATCGCGCCGGCCTCGAAGGCGGCGTCGAGGGCCTGCTCGCGCTCGGCGGAGACGATCCGCACCTCGTCGAGCAGTGGCAGGTCGTCATGGTGGTAGCGACCGTGCGGCCGCAGCGAGACGCCGCCGTCCTCGAGCCGCTCGGCGATGAACGGCCCCGCGCCGACGGGCTGGCCGAACTCGGCGAGGCCCTCCGCGCGCACGGCTGCGACCGCGGTGTCCCCCAGCAACTCGAACAGCAGCGCGAAGGGGGCGTTCAGCCGGAGCAGCAGTGTGTCCGCCCGCGGCGTCTCGATCGTGTCGAGCACCCCGGCGAAGAGGAACTCGCGAGCCTGCGCGCGGCGCTCGAAGTCGCGCGCGACCGCGGCCGCATCGACGGGCGCGCCCGCCGAGGCGCCCGGCGCGGGGTGGAAGAAGGCGTCCGGGCGCAGCCGCACGATCAGCTCGAGCGGCCCCGCCTGCTCGACGCTCAGCGCGAGGTCGCCGTGGATGTCGCCGCCGCGCGGGTCTACGGCGACCAGCCGCGCCTGCGTGAGCGCGGGCGACGGGACGGCCTCGCCGACGACGCCGCGCCGCAGGATGCCACGCTCGCCCTCCAGCGCCTCCTGCGCCGCTGAGAGCAGCGAGGATGTGGGCGCGGGTGGCGGGGACGGCGAAGCGGTCGCGGTCGCCTCGGGGGGCCCGGTCGCCGTGGCCCGCGCCTCGTTGCGGCTCGCGGGGGCGATCCGGACGCCGGTCTCGTCCCCGGCGCTGTCGTCGTCGTCGAGGACGCAGGCGGCCAGCAGCAGGCCGCCCGCGGCCCAGGCGCCCGAGCGAAGCACGGCGCGGCGGCTATGGGTGCGGCTGGAAGGTGCGTGGGGGCTGGTCATGCGGGCGCTGCTCGCTCCATCCGGCTGTCGCGCGGATGGTACGCGTGTTGCGCGCCCTCGCGGCTACCAGATGCCGAGTTGCATCCGCACCTCTTCGGAGGCCATCGTCTTCGGATCCCACGGAGGATCCCAGACCAGGTTCACCTCGACGTCCTCGACGCCCTCCATCTGCGTGAGCAGGTGGTAGGCCTGCCCCTGCAGCATCGGCCCCACCGGGCAGGCGGGGCTGGTCAGCGTCATGTCGATCGTGACGAGGCCCTCGTCGTCGATGTCGACGTAGTAGATCAGGCCCAGGTCGGCGATGCCCATCCGCAGCTCGGGATCCTCGATCGTGCGCAGGACCTCCCAGAGCTGCTCCTCACTCGGGCGCTCGGCGGTCTCGGGGGCGTCGGCTGCGGGTTCAGCCATTGAGGGTGCTCCTCTCGTCGGTCGTGACGGTGGCGCGTGGCGCGTCCCCGTCGCGGTCACGCTGCGCGAGCGCAAGCTCCAGCGTCTTCCAGGCCAGCGAGGCGCACTTGACGCGCATCGGGAACTTGCGCACCCCGGCCAGCGCCCCGATGTCGCCGAGCTCCTCCGGGGCCTCCTCGCCCTCGACCATCATCGCCTGGAAGGCGTCGATCGCGGCGCCGGCGTCCTTGGAGTTGCGTCCCTTGATGTGCTCCGTCATCAGCGAGCTCGAGGCCTGGGAGATCGAGCAGCCGTCGCCGCTGAACGCCACGTCGGCGATGCGGCCGTCATCGTCGAGCTGCAGTTCGAGGGTGATTTCGTCGCCGCAGAGCGGGTTGGAGCCGTCGGCGCTCGCGTTCGCGGACTCGAGCGAGCGGCGGTTGCGCGGGTTGCGGTAGTGATCGAGCAGGATCTCGCGGTAGAGGTCGTCGAGGTTAACCACCGAAGCCTCCGAAGAAGTCGGCCGTCTCGCGGACCGCGGCCTCCAGCACGTCCACCTCCTCGCGGGTGTTGTACAGGTAGAACGAGGCGCGTGCCGTGGCGGCCACGTCGAGCTTCCGCATCACCGGCTGCGCGCAGTGGTGCCCGGCGCGGATCGCGACGCCCGCGCCGTCCAGCACCTGCCCGATGTCGTGCGGGTGCACGCCCTCGAGGCCGAACGAGACGACGCCGCCTCGCAGGTCCGGGTCCAGCGGCCCGTAGAGCGTGACGCCGGGCACGTCGACCAGGCGACCCAGCGCGTACTCCGTGAGGTCGCGTTCGTGGTTGCGGATGGCCTCCATGCCGATCGCCTCGAGGTAGTCGAGGGCGACGCCGAAGCCGATCACGCCGGCGATGTTCGGCGTGCCGGCCTCGAACTTGTGGGGCAGCTCGTTCCAGGTGGCCTGCTCGAGGCTGACGCTGGCGATCATGTCGCCGCCGCCGAGGAAGGGCGGCATCTCCTCGAGCAGCTCGCGGCGGCCCCAGAGCACGCCCACGCCGGTGGGGCCGAGCATCTTGTGCGCTGAGCAGGCGAGGAAGTCCGCGCCCAGCTCCTCGACGTCGATCGGCAGGTGCGGCGCGGCCTGCGCCGCGTCCACCAGCACGCGCGCGCCCTGCGCCCGCGCCAGCGCGGCGAGCTCGGCGACCGGGACGATCGTGCCGAGGGCATTCGACATCAGCGTGATCGCCAGCAGCTTCGTGCGCGGGCCGATCAGCCGCCGCGCCTCGTCGAGGTCCAGCGTGCCGTCGGGCAGCATCGGGATGTGGCACAGCGCGATGCCGCGCTCGTCGCGCAGCATCTGCCAGGGCACGATGTTCGAGTGGTGCTCGATCTCGCTGATCAGCACCTCGTCCCCCGCCTCCAGGAAGGTGCGGCCCCAGGAGTGCGCCACGAGGTTGATCGACTCGGTGGTGTTGCGCGTGAAGATGATCTCGGCCGGTTCGGACGCGCCGATGAAGGCGCGCATCCGCTCGCGCACGGCCTCGAAGCGCTCGGTCGCCTCCACGGAGAGCGTGTGCACGCCGCGGTGGATGTTCGAGTTCATGTCGCGGTAGAAGCGCGTGATTTCGGCCATCACCTGGATCGGCCGGTGCGAGGTCGCGGCGTTGTCGAGGTAGACCAGCGGACGGCCGTTCACCTCGCGCTTGAGCACGGGGAAGTCGCGCCGGATGCGCTCGATGTCGAACGCGCCGCCCGCGCCGTCGTGGGCGGAGTTGGTGCTCACGATGCGCCCTCCGCGCACTCCACCCAGGCCTCGGCGCCCGAGACACCGCCCGCGATAGCGCGCGACCCCGGGGCCGCGCGGGGGGGGGGCCCCCCCCCCGGGTGGGGGGGGGCGGGGGGCGGGGCCGCGCGGCCCCCCGCGCCCGCGCCCGCCGCGCGGCCGCGGCGGGCGCGCGGGCGGGGGCCCCCCGCGACGCCGCGGACGGCGGGGAGCGTGAGCGCGCGGCCCGTGCGCGCGTCGAAGGCGGCGCCGTGGCGCGGGCAGATCACGCGCCCCTGGCGCAGCCGCCCCTCGCCCAGCGGCCCGCCATCGTGCGTGCAGACGTTGTCGATGGCGAACAGCTCGCCGTCGATGTTGCTGAGGGCCAGCGAGCGCCCGTCGCACTCGACGACGCGCACCTCGCCCTCGGGGACGTCGGAGACGGCGGCGACGCGCTGGGGGCTCACACGGACCCCATCAAAGCACGGCCCGAGCCAGCTTGGCGAAGACCGTGCGCTCGAGGTCGTCGGCCATCCCCCCGACCGCGAGATCGCGTGCAACGGTCTGGAAGAAGCCGCTGACCAGCAGTTGCAGCGCCGTACGGCGGTCGAGGCCGCGGCTCTGCAGGTAGAACAGCGCATCCTGGTCGACCGGCCCCACGGTCGCCGCGTGGCCGCAGCGGATCACGTCGGCGGTGAGGATCTCGAGGACCGGGTCGGAGTCGGCCTTGGAGTCGCCGGAGAGCAGCAGATTGCGGTTCTGCTGGTTCGCCTCGGACCCGGCCGCGCCCTCCTCGACGCGCGTGATGCCGTAGTAGATCGAGCGCGAGGCTCCGGCCAGGGCGGCCTTGACCTCGACGTCGGAGATCGTGCGCGGGCCGACGTGGTCCTGCAGCGTCACGAAGTCGAAGTGCTGGTCCCCGTCGCCGAGGGCGACCGCGCGGATCGAGGAGTTCGCACCCTCGCCCTCGAGCACGACCTCGACGGTCTGCTTGAGGATCGCGCCGCCGATCGCGAGCGAGGCGACCTGCAGGTCGGAGTCGCGGCCGAGGCGCGCTCGGATCGTCGTGAAGTCCTGCGTCGCCGCGCCCCAGCGATCGTCGATCAGCAACCGCACGCGCGCGGCCTGCGCCACCGCGATCTCGACCACGCCCGAGGCGAGCAGCGGTGCGTCGCCGGAGCGGGTGCGCAGCACCACGGTGACTTCGGACTGCTCATCCGCCTCGATCACCAGCCGCGGGTAGAGCGCGGCGTCGGCGAGCTCGCCCGCGTCGATGGTGACGACGACGGGCTCCTCGAAGGCATGGCCGGCGGGCGCGTGGACGAGAGCGCCGCCGCTCCAGAGCGCGGCGTTGGCGGCGATGAACTTGCCCTCGGTCGCCGGGATCAGCGTGCCGAGGCGGTCCGCCACCAGGCGCCCGCGATCCTCGAGGGCGCCGGCGAGCGTGCCGGCGTAGGCGCCGCCTTCGTCGACTGTGCCTTCGATCGCGATCGGCGTCTCCGCCGGGGCGAAGGCGGAGAGGTCCAGCCGGGTCACGTCGGTGTAGCGCCAGGGGCGCAGCGCCGGCGTGGGCAGCGGCAGGGCGGCGAAGGCGCGCGCGGCTTCGGCGCGGCGCTCGAGGAGCCAGCCGGGCTCCCCGCGCTCCAGCGCGGGGGCGAGCACGGCCTGCTCGTCGTAGGCCGGGGCGACCGCGGTCGTGGGTTCGCTCATCGTGATCCTTCGCCGCTCGCGAGGAGCGCTAGCCGACGGAGCCTTCCATCTGCAGCTCGATCAGGCGGTTCAGCTCGATCGCGTACTCCATCGGCAGCTCCTTGACGATCGGCTCGACGAAGCCGTTGACGACCATCTTGGAAGCTTCCTCTTCCGTGATGCCTCGCGACATCAGGTAGAAGAGCTGGTCGTCGCCGAGCTTGGAGACGGAGGCCTCGTGGCCGATCGTCACCTGCTCCTCGTCGACCTCCATCGTCGGGTAGGTGTCGGAGCGCGAGTGCTCGTCCAGCAGCAGCGCGTCGCAGCGCACGGTGGAACTGGAGTCCTCGGCGCCCTCGTGGACCTTGAGCAGGCCGCGGTAGGACGTGCGCCCGCTGCCGCGCGAGACGGACTTGGAGACGATCGCCGAGGAGGTCTTCGGCGCGACGTGCACCACCTTGCCGCCGGCGTCCTGGTGCTGGCCGTCACCGGCGAAGGCGAGCGAGAGGATCTCGCCGTGCGCGCCCGGCTCCATCAGGTAGACGGACGGGTACTTCATCGTCAGCTTCGAGCCGATGTTGCCGTCGACCCACTCCATGACGGCGTTCTCGTAGGCGGCGGCGCGCTTCGTCACGAGGTTGTAGACGTTGTTCGACCAGTTCTGGATGGTCGTGTAGCGGACTCGCGCATCCTTCTTGACGATGATCTCGACGACCGCGGAGTGCAGCGAGTCCGAGCTGTAGATCGGGGCCGTGCAGCCCTCGACGTAGTGCACGTAGCTGCCCTCGTCGGCGATGATCAGCGTGCGCTCGAACTGGCCCATGTTCTCCGTGTTGATGCGGAAGTAGGCCTGCAGGGGGATGTCCACGCTCACGCCCGGCGGCACGTAGATGAACGAGCCCCCGGACCAGACCGCGCTGTTCAGCGCCGAGTACTTGTTGTCTCCCGGCGGCACGACGGTCCCGAAGTACTCGCGCACCAGCTCCTCGTATTCCTCGAGACCCTGGTCCATGCCGAGGAAGACGACGCCCTGCTCCGCGAGGTCCTCGCGGATGTTGTGGTAGACGACCTCGGAGTCGTACTGCGCGCCCGCCCCGGCGAGGAACTGGCGCTCCGCCTCGGGGATGCCGAGCTTGTCGAAGGTGTCCTTGATGTACTCGGGCACGTCGTCCCAGTTGCTGGCGTCCGTGTCGGTGGCGCGCACGTAGTAGGTGATGTCGTCGAAGTCGATCGCCTCCAGCAGCTCGGGGCTGCCGGCCCAGCTCGGGTCGTCCTTCTCGAAGAAGGTGCGCAGCGAGTCGAGGCGGAACTCGCGCATCCACTCGGGCTCGCCCTTGAACTCGGAGATCTGGCGCACGACCTCCTCGTCGAGGCCCTTGTCGGCGCGGAAGAGCGGCGCTTCGTCGTCGTGGAAGCCCCACTGGTACTCGCCGACGGCGTCGCGTGCTGCCGGATTCACTGTGGCCATGAGCCTGCTCCCTCGTGTGAGCCTGGTTTCCTGTTGGTCGATCCTGCCGGCGCTCAGGAGGCAGCCGCCGCGACGGCGATGCCGAGCTCCTGCAGGATCGGGTCGTAGCCGCCGGACTCAATCTCGTGCGCGAGCTGCGCACCGCCGGAGCGCACGATGCGCCCGTCGAACAGTACGTGCACGCGGTCCGGCGTGATGTAGTTGAGAATCCGCTGGTAGTGCGTGATCAGCAGGATGCCCATCCCCGGGTGGTGCAGCGCGTTCACGCCCTCGGCCACCGTCCGCAGCGCGTCCACGTCGAGGCCGGAGTCAGTCTCGTCGAGCATCGCGAGCTCCGGCTTGAGCATCCCCAGCTGCAGGATCTCGGCGCGCTTCTTCTCGCCGCCGGAGAAGCCGTCGTTGACGTAGCGGCGCGCGAAGTCCTCGTCCATGCGCAGCGTCTGCAGCGTCTCGCGCAGCTCGGACAGGAAGTCGCGCGCCGAGGGCTCCTCGCCGCGCCGCGCCTTGATGGCCATGCGCAGCAGGTTGACCATCGTCACGCCGGGAATCGGCGTCGGGTACTGGAACGAGAGGAACATGCCGAGGCGCCCGCGCGCGTCCGGCGCCAGCTCGGTGATGTCCTCGCCGTGGAAGAGCACCTGCCCGGAGTCGATCACGTAGGCCGGGCTGCCGGCGATCGCGTTCGCGAGCGTGCTCTTGCCGGAGCCGTTCGGCCCCATCAGCGCGTGCACCTCGCCGGCGCGCACGGTCAGGTCGACGCCCTTGACGATCTGCACGTCGGGCTCGTCGGCGATGCTGACGTGCAGATCGCGCACCTCGAGGATCGGTTCGCTCACGGTTTCACTCACTGGGGCTCCACTCACTGGACCGGGATTCTTCGTGCCGTCGCGCCGGCCGGCTCGGCCGGCTTGCGCACCTCGTACTCGCAGCAGGCGCCGCCTCCCGCGATCGTCGCCACCTGCTCGACGGGCCGGCCGACGAGCAGCTCGATGCTGTAGCGGTCCGCCTCGCAGGCCGCGTTCGTCTCGCTCGCGGTCGAGGGGCAGGGGCAGCCGACGTTGCGCAGCCGGTAGACCTCGCCCTCGTCGAGCACCTCGCTGAGGATGCCCTCTTCGCTCAGGGCGTCCACGACCTCTTGCAGGCGCGGTCCCAGCTCCGTGCTGCGCACGGTCGCCCCGTGCTCGCGCGCGATGTCCTCGGCGACGCGGTTGTAGACCTGCTCGAGGATCGTCTCGCCGTCGCGGCCGGAGACCTCGTCCTCGGAGAGGCCGGCGAGGGCGGGCAGCAGCCGCCCGACCAGGCTCGTGTAGTGGTCGGCGCCGGAGCGCTCCTCGCCCGCCTCGCTGAGCGAGTAGCGGGTGACGGGCCGCCCGCGCGGCTGGCGCACGAGCGTGGTCTCGAGCAGGCCCTCGGCGACCATGATGTCGAGGTGGCGGCGGATCGAGCCCTGCGAGACGCCCAGCTCCACGGCCAGCTCGGCGACGCTGCGGTCGCCGCGCTCGTAGAGGATGCTCGCGATCTCGTCGCGCGCCCGGTAGACGACCCGTTGGACCACTCGCTGCGCCTTCCTGCCCGGAAGCAGCCCGAGGGCTGCTCGCCGCCCCTCTGCAGTCGCGTCGCGGTACGTGGAGCGCTCGGTCCTGCTCGCCGCAAGCGGGTGCGCTCCGTGGATCCATTATCGCCGACCAGCGGCCAGCGTCAACTTTCTTTCACATTTTTGGTCAATAACTGACGCAATTCCCCGCAGCCCCGTGCACGGCGCGGCGTTGGACGCGCCCGGAGCCGCCCTCGTACGATGCCGCCGCGCCGGACAGCGCGCCGGCGAGCATGACGAGGGGGCGAGATGGCCGAGGGCGTCCAGGGCATCGTCGCGGGCACGACCGTGAGCTTCGAGAAGACGATCACCGCGGAGGACATCGCGAAGTTCACCGAGGTCTCCGGCGACACGAACCCGCTGCACAGCGACCTCGATTACGCGGCGCGCACCCGCTTCAAGGAGCCGATCGCACACGGTATCCTCGCTGCAGGCGTGATCTCGGCCGCGCTCGGGACGCGCCTCGCGCCGGACAGCGTCGTGATCTACCTGCGGCAGAACCTGAGCTTCCGCGCCCCGGTGAAGCCCGGCGACACGCTGACCGCGACCGTCGAGGCGACCTCGGTGGACACGGACCGCAGCTCGGTCGAGCTGAACACGACGGTGAGCAACCAGGACGGCGTCGAGGTCATCCGCGGCGACGCCCTCGTGCTGGTCGACGCGCTGGCCTGAGCGGCCGCAAGGAACGAGACAGCAACGGAGCAGGCCGATGATGAAGCCGCAACAGCAGACCGCCATCGCCGAGGCGCAGGACACCTGGGAGCAGGGCGCGCTGGCCAAGGTGCTCCAGCGCTTCCCCGAGCGCCGCGAGGAGTTCCGAACCTCCTCGGCCGACGCGCAGCGCTTCTACACCCCGAACGACGTCGCCGACGTCGACTACCTCGACGACGTCGGCTTCCCCGGCCAGTACCCCTTCACGCGCGGCGTGCAGCCGACGATGTACCGCGGGCGGCTCTGGACGATGCGCCAGTACGCCGGCTTCGGCACGCCCGAGGAGACGAACGAGCGCTTCCGCGAGCTGCTCGCCAACGGCCAGACCGGCCTCTCCGTCGCCTTCGACCTGCCGACCCAGACCGGCTACGACTCGGATCACGCGATGGCCGCCGGCGAGGTCGGACAGGTCGGCGTCGCCGTCGACTCGCTGGCGGACATGGAGACGCTGTTCGAGGGCATCCCGCTGGACGGCATCTCGACCTCGATGACGATCAACGCGCCCGCGCCGATCATCGTCGCGATGTACATCGTGGCGGCGGAGAAGCAGGGCCACGAGCCGAGCGTGATCACCGGCACGGCTCAGAACGACGTGCTCAAGGAGTACGTCGCACGCGGCACCTACATCTTCCCGCCCGGGCCCTCGGTGCGCTTCGCAGCCGACCTGATCAACTACTGCGCGCGCGAGGCGCCGCGCTTCAACTCGATCTCCGTCTCCGGCTACCACATCCGCGAGGCCGGCTCGACGGCCGCGCAGGAGATCGCCTTCTCCTTCGCGAACGCCTTCGCCTACCTCGACCGCAGCATCGCGCAGGGCGCGACGGTCGACGAGGTGGCGCCACGCATCTCCTGGATCTTCAACACGCACAACTACTTCTTCGAGGAGGTCGCGAAGTTCCGCGCGCTGCGCCGCATGTGGGCGCGCGCGATGAAGGAGCGCTACGGCGCGACCAACCCGAACGCGATGACGCTGCGCACGCACACCCAGACCGGCGGCTCGACGCTGACCGCGCAGCAGCCGCTCAACAACCTCACACGCTCGGCCGTGCAGGCGCTCGCCGCCGTGCTCGGCGGCGTGCAATCGCTTGCGCTCTCCTGCTACGACGAGGCGCTGGCCCTGCCCACCGAGGAGGCGCAGCAGCTCGCGCTCCGCTCGCAGCAGATCATCGCCGAGGAGACCGGCGCGGCCGACACCGTCGACCCGCTCGCCGGCTCCTACTACGTCGAGTGGCTGACCGGCGAGCTGGAGGCTCAGGCCCAGTCCATCCTCGACCGCGTCGAGGACATCGGCGGCGCCGTCTCGGCGATTGAGGGCGGCTACATGCAGTCCGAGATCCAGGAGGCTTCGGTCGCCTACCAGCGTGAGGTGGAGAGCGGCGAGCGGATCGTCGTGGGCGTCAACCAGTACGTCGACGAGGACGAGGACGCGACGCCGATCTTCCGCCCCAACACGACAGTGATCGACGCCCAGCTGAAGCGGCTCGCGCAGGTGCGCGGCGCGCGCGACGAGGCCGCCGTCGGCTCCTCGCTGGCCGGGCTGCGCGAGGCGGCGCGAGGCGACACGAGCCTGATGGAGCCGGTGCTCGACGCCGTGCGCAGCTACGCGACGCTGGGCGAGATGTGCGGCGTGCTGCGCGAGGAGTGGGGCGAGTACGTCCCTCCGACCGTCGTCTGACCGCCTAGCGGTCGTGCGCAAGCCGTTCCTGCGTTACAACACGCCTGTTGGCGAGTCCGGGCCGCGCTGGGCGGCCGGTCGCCGCGCTCGGCAGCGGGAGGTGTGACGTGGCCGGTGCACTCGACGGACAGGTAGCGGTGGTCACGGGCGCGAGCCGCGGGATCGGGCGCGCGTGCGCCCTTGAGCTGGCGCGCCAAGGCGCACAGATCGTCGTCAACTACGTAGCGAACGCCGACGCGGCCGAGGAGACGCGCGACGCGATCCACGAGCTCGGCGGCACGGTTGTCCTCGTGAAGGCCGACGTCTCCGACGCCGAGTCCGCCTCGGACCTGATCGAGACGGCGGTCGAGGAGCTCGGCAGGGTCGACATTCTCGTCAACAACGCGGGCATCAACCGCGACCGCACGCTCTCGCGCCTCTCCGTCGAGGAGTGGGACGAGGTGATCTCGACCAACCTCTCGGGGATGTTCTACTGCACGCGCGCGGCCGTGCCGCACATGCGCGAGGCGAACTACGGCCGGATCATCAACATCTCCTCGGTGATCGGGCAGATGGGCAACATCGGGCAGGCAAACTACGGCGCGACGAAGGCGGGGATGATCGGCTTCACCAAGACGGCCGCCCGCGAGCTGGCGCGCAACAACATCACCGTCAACGCCGTCTGCCCCGGGTTCGTCTCGACCGAGATGGTGACCGCGCTCCCGGAGAACATCCAGGACAACATCAAGGCCCAGATTCCCCTCGGCCGCTTCGGCGAGCCCGAGGAGATCGCGGCCGTGGTCCGCTTCCTCTGCACCGAGGGCGGCTGGTTCACCGGCGCCCAGCTCAGCCCCAACGGCGGCCAGTACATGTAGGTCGCTCCCGCGACAGGGGTTCGGCGGCGCAGGGTCGATCGAGGACGGCGAGTCGTCTGCTGAGGCGCCGCGGAGGGTCAGGCGGCGAGTGACCGATGGCATCGGCGAACGCATCCTCGTCGTCGGGAGTACCGGGGCGGGGAAGACCGTGCTGGCGGGGGAGTTGGCGGCGCGGCTTGGTGCGCCGCATGTCGAGCTGGACGCCCTGCACTTCGCAGAGAACTGGGTCGAGGTGCCCGACGAGGTCTTCGCCGAGCGCACGGCGGCGGCCACCGAGGGCGCAGCGTGGGTCCTCGACGGCAACTACTCGGCAGTGATGCGCGACCTCGCCTGGGACCGCGCGCAGACCGTCGTCTGGCTCGACTACGCGTTCTTCGTCAGCGGCTGGCGGCTGCTGCGCCGCACGGTGCTGCGCGCCGCGAGGCGGCAGGAGCTATGGCACGGCAACCGCGAGACCTTTCGCAAGTCCTTCGCGAGCCGCGACTCGATCCTGCTCTGGTTCCTGCGCACCTTCCGTCGCCGCCGCCGCCAGTACGAGGCCGCGATGGTCGACCCCGCCAACGCGCACCTGAGCTTCGTGCGCCTGCGCTCACCTCGCGAGACGGAGCAGTGGCTCGCCAACCTCCCGGATCGGCGCGAGGGCGCGCGCGGCTGATGGCGGGTAGGATGCGGCGATGCCGCGCCGCATGCGCTTCTCGCTTCGCTCCGCCTACGCGCACCTGCGCGAGGCCGACCCCGTCGTCGGCGCGCTGATCGAGGAGCACGGGCCGTACCGGCCGCGGCCGGGCGGCGACCCCTACGCCTCGATGGTGCGCTCGATCATGTTCCAGCAGCTCGCGGGCGCGGCCGCGCGGGCGATCCAGCGCCGCTTCTTCGCCCTCTACGGCGACGAGGAGCGCACGCCCGAGCCGGACGCCATCCTCGCGACCAGCGACGAGGAGTTCCGCGGCGCCGGCGTCTCGCGCCAGAAGGCGAGCTACCTGCGCGACCTCGCGCAGCACTGCGTGGACGGCTCGCTCGACTTCGCCGCCCTCGAGGACCTCGACGACGAGACGGTGATCGAGCGGCTGACGGCGGTGCGCGGCATCGGCGAGTGGTCGGCGCACATGTTCCTGATGTTCGAGCTTGGCCGCCCCGACGTCCTGCCCGTCGGCGACCTCGGCGTGCGCAAAGGCATGCAGGCGGCCTACGGCCTGCCCGAGACGCCGACGCCCGCGAGGGCGCGCGAGATCGGCGCCCCCTGGTCTCCCTTCCGTACCGTCGGCTCCTGGTACATGTGGCGCGCCGTCGAGACGATTACGCCGGAGGCGTGAGTGCGGGCACACGGCCTGTGGTCCGAGCCCACCCGGCGCTAACCCGACGTTCACTGCTCGACGCAATCCCGGGCTCGGATGCGGCGTGGTGGGCTGGCGTGCCTGGATTCCGGCTTTCGCCGGAATGACGGGGACGGGGGCGCCGGACGGGAGGTAGCGGGTGTCCTCGATCGCTGCGGGGCTGGCCGCGGACCCAGGGGACGTGAGGGCGAAGGCCCCCGCACAGGACGCGCGCGAGGGTTCGGAACCACATTGTTCATCGAGCGAGCAGGCGAGCCCCCTCACCCCCGCCCTCTCCCCCAGGAGAGGGGGCCGGACGGTCCTCGGGGCGCGGGCGTGGCCTCGAC
>VXMT01000242.1 GCA_009840965.1 Chloroflexota bacterium | reverse complement strand
GCGCGGCCCCCGCCTCCCCCCAACTGTGTGCGGCCCCGCGGGGGCGGGGGCGCGCAAACGTCAAGGCTCGACGCCGGGCCCGGCGGGCCCGGTGGCGAGGCTAGTCGTCCCAGTCGATGACCTCGCGCTCGATCTGCCAGGCATCCCAGGAGTCGGCGCCCTCGTTGTAGCGCTCCTGGATCGCCTTGCGCAGGACCATGTTCTCCTCCGCGTGCGGGTCGATCATGTCCCGGTTGACCTGGTACTCGTTGGCGAACGCCTCCTTGTGCGAGGCGAGGTCGAGGCCCTTGCCGATCGAGCGCTTGATCGCCTGCAGCGTGTAGCCGGGGCGCGACGCGATCAGCGCCGCCCACTTGATCGTCTCCTCGCGCAGCGTGTCGTCCGGGAAGACGCGGTTCACGAAGCCCCAGTGCAGCGCCTTGCGCGCCGAGATCGGGCGGCCGTCGAGCAGCAGCTCCATCGCCCGCGCCTCGCCGATCACGCGAGGAATGCGCGAGGTGCCCGCGCCCGCGGCCATCGAGCCCATGATCACCTCGGGCTGGCCAAAGGTGGCCGACTCGCCGGCGACACGCAGGTTGGCGGTCGAGAAGAGCTCGCAGCCGCCGCCCCAGCACTGGCCGTTGTTGACTGCGATCGAGACCATCGGGCCCAGGCGCAACTCGGCTCCGCAGCGGGCCATGCCACCGAAGTCGCCGGTCGGCTCGCGGCCCTCGGCAATGTCGATGCTGTCCTGCAGGGACATGTGCGCCAGGAAGTAGCCGGGCGTGCCGGAGGCGAGGATCAGCACCTTCGCGCCGGACTCACGGACCTCGTCCATCGCGTCGGCCATCTTCTTGGCCAGGCCGAGGTACCACATGTTCATCGGCGGGTTGTTGATCTCCACCAGGCCGACTCCCTCGGCCGGGTACTCGATGCTCACGCCTCCTACGTCTGTCGTGTTCACCATGGGGAGTCCTTTCGTCATGCAGCTCGGATCTCAGACGGCGGGAAGCATAGCACCGGATCGGGAAGCCCGTAGAGCGCCTACTCGCGCAGCTTCCAGGAGGAGCTGCTGTGCGTGCCGAGGTTGTACTCACGCTCGTAGCGGCGGTGCGCGAACAGCCACTCGCCATCGACCTTGCGCAGGTGATCGAAGTAGCGCCCGGCCAGCCGCAAGCTGCCGTCCTGCATCCCGAAGGCCGCGATGTAGCACTCGACGCGCGCCTCGTCCGGCGCGCCCTCGACAGGCTCGATGGCGAGGCTGTTCGTCCAGTGCCGGTAGTCGTCGCCCGTCACCTCCAGCAGCCGCTCCATGTAGGCGCGGATCGAGTCGCGGCCGCTGAAGGTGAGATCGCTGCCCATCAACTCCAGCACGCCGTCCTCGGTGAACATCGCCGCCGTGCGCTCCGCCTCGCGGCGGTCGTAGGCGAGGTTCTGTCTCGCGAACAGGTCGCGGATCGCCTCGCGGTCCTCGAGCGTCAGCGTCATCGCTGCCTGCCTCCCGCTATGCGCCGCTCGTCAGTTCGTCGGCGATCCGCGCGCCGGCCTCGTAGTCGGCAAACATCCGGTCGTAGTAGTCCGTGACGTCGGAGATCCGGTGCGGGTGGGTGATGATGTAGCGCCGGTTCTCGCGCGCCCCGGCCAGCACCCGGGGAGCGACATCCTCGGGCTGCATCGGGTTGGGCAGCTTGCCCAGGCTCGGTGCGGCGAACTCGTAGTAGCCGCCGAACTTCTCCGGGCGGTACTCGTTGGAGTTCGTCTGGTTCGTCGCCATCCCGCCCGGGCACCAGCAGGAGACGCCGATGCCCTCCGGCGCCAGCTCGTCGCGCAGCACGTTGGTCATGCCGACCACCGCGTGCTTCGAGGCGGTATAGACGCCGTGCTCGTTCGCCCGCGCCACCAGCCCGGACAGCGAGGCGGTGTTGACGATCTGCGCGGGGCCCTCCTGCTCGCGCATGCGCGGTACAAAGGCGCGGATGCCGTTCAGCACCCCGCGCAGGTTCACCGCGAACGTCCACTCCCAGTCGATCTCGGAGGCGTCGACGGTGGGACCGCGCACGGAGACCCCGGCGTGGTTCAGCAGCAGGTTCGCCTCGCCGTATTCGGCGTAGGTACGCTCGGCCAGCGCCTCGATATCGTCGCGCTCGGAGACGTCGACGGCCATCGCGAAGGCCTCGGCGCCGAGCGCCCGCGCCTCCCCGGCGACCTGCTCGATGCGGTCTCCGTCGAGGTCCGCGATGGCGAGGCGCATGCCCTCGCGCGCGCACTCCAGCGTCAGCGCGCGGCCGCCGCCGCGCCCCGCGCCGGTGATGACGGCCACCCGGCCGGCGAGCTGCTCCATCGCGTCCTCCGCACTCCTCGGCGCCTCCGCCGGGCGATGATAGCCCGCGGCCGCGAGCCGTGCGCGCCGGGGATCCGCGAGGGCCCGCCACAACGGGTACAATCCCGCCGCAACGTGAACAACGCACGAGGGGGTGCGCGATGCCGGACCTGCTGTACGAGAAGTTCGACCACTACGCGGTCTTCACGATGAACCGACCGGAGCGGCTCAACGCCCTCGGCGGAAGTCTGCGGGCCGAGCAGATGGAGGCGCTGAACGACTTCACCGCCGACCCGGAGATGCGCGTCGGCATCGTGACCGGAGCGGGGCGCGCCTTCAGCGCGGGCATGGACCTCAAGGAAGCGGCAGAGCGCGTGTCCGGAGGCCAGAGCGCGGCCGGCACGGCCTTCGACGGCCAGATCATGCCGCACCCTTACGGCTCCAACCCCAAGCCGTTCATCGCCGCGATCAACGGCCTCGCCGTCGGCGGCGGCCTCGAGACGGCGCTCGGCTGCGACATCCGCATCATGTCCAGCGAGGCCTACGTGGGGCTCTACGAGGCGAAGCGCGGGATCATCCCCGGTCCGGGGCTGCACCTGCTGCCGCGCCTGATCGGCCTCTCCGGCGCCAGCCAGTTGCTGCTCACCGCCGACCGAGTGGACCCGGAGCAGGCGCTGCAGTGGGGCATCGTCACCGAGGTGGTCGAGCCGGACGAGTTGATGCCTCGGGCGATCGAGCTGGCGCAGATGATCGCGAGCAACGCGCCGCTCTCCGTGGCGGCGACGAAGGCGCAGATCCAGCACTGGTCCACGGCCGACCTCGCCAACAGCTTCCGGCTCTACCAGTGGATCGCCGACAAGGTCTTCAGCTCTGAGGACTCGAAGGAGGGCCCGACCGCCTTCGCCGAGAAGCGCACCCCGAACTGGGTGGGCCGCTAGCAGGAGCCGTCCCGATGGCGGACGCACAAGCCGACCCGCTGCGCACCCGGCTCTGCGAGGAGTACGGCTGCGAGATCCCGATCGTCGCCTTCGCGCTGACGAAGGAGGTCGTCGCCGCCGCCAGCAACGCCGGCGCCATCGGCGTGCTCGGCATCAGCCCGCTCGAGCCCGAGGACGCGCGCGAGCAGATCCGCTGGATCCGCGACCAGGTCGGCGACCGCCCCTTCGGCATCGACACGCTGCTCCCCGCCTCCTTCGAGGAGGGAAACCCCGAGGACCTCGAGGCGATGATCCCGGAGGAGCACCGCGACTTCGTGGACCGCCTCCAGCGCGACAACGACATCCCGGACCCGAAGAGCCCGGTCAAGGCAGTGCTCGGCGCGGACCTGCTGCAGCGTGTCCGCCGCCAGCTGGACGTGATCTTCGAGGAGCGCGTGCCGATCTTCGCCTCCGGCCTCGGCAGCCCCGCCGTCGTGCTCGAACGCGGGCACGAGGTGGGGACGAAGATCTGGGGGCTGATCGGCATGCCGCGCCAGGCGCGCCGCGAGCTGGAGGCGGGCGTCGACCTGCTGATCGCGCAGGGCGGCGACTCGGGCGGCCACAGCGGGCGCATCGGCACCTTCTCGCTGGTCCCGACGGTGACGAGGATGGCGCGCGAGTACGACACGCCGATCCTCGCGGCGGGCGGCGTGACCAGCGGCGAGCACCTCGCGGCCGCGCTCGCGCTCGGCGCGGCCGGGGTGTGGTGCGGCACGATCTGGCAGAGCACGCACCAGTCGGACGTGCTCCCGCACGTCAAGGAGCGGCTGATCGCCGCGCAGACCGAGGACTCAGTGCAGAGCCGCGCCTCCACCGGCAAGCGCGCCTCGATGCTGCGCTCGAAGTGGACCGATGCCTGGTCCGCGCCGGGCGCGCCTGACCCGCTCAAGATGCCGCTGCAGGGCATGCTCGTCGCGAAGATCCAGCAGGCGATCGACGACTGGGAGGTGCGCGACTTCCAGACGGTCGCCGCCGGTCAGGGCGTCGGCCTGATCTCGCAGGAGCGCAGCGTCGAGCAGGTGCTGGCCGACCTCATGGACGAGGCCCGCGCCGCCCTCGATCGCGCCCCGCTGGGGGGCTAGCCCGCCGCCTGCTCCTCCGCGCGGATCCAGCGCACGGCGCGTAGCGCGTCGTCGACGGGCATGCGCCCAATCGAGCCGACGGCATACGAGGCGTGGTAGACCGTGCGGTCCGGGCGCAGCACCAGCACGGCCGGCTCCGTGTGGCCGCCGTGCGCGCTCGCGGGCTCCGGCGTGCGCATCGCGCCGTAGCGCGCGCCCACCTCGCCGCCGGGGTCGTGGAGGAAGGTGACGCCCTCCAGGCCATGCCGCTCCGGCAGCGCGCGCAGCTGCTCCGGAGCGTCGTCGCCGATCACCACCCAGCGCGCGCCCTGCTCGGCAAAGTCATCGAGTCGTTCCCGCAGACCCTGCAGGTAGCGATTGCAGACGCTTCACCACTCGCCGCGGATCCAGGTCACGATCAGGATCTCCTCGGGCTGGTCGCTGAGCCGCCACTCGCCGCCATCCAGATCGCGCAGCGTGAACTCCGGTGCGGTCTCGTTTCTTCGCAGCATCGCGGCCTCCCCCTCGCACCCGTGCGGTCCGCTGTAACGATACGCCCCGTTACCATCGGGCGGCACGCCGCGTCGGGAGATGCGCGATTCCTCGGGAGGCGCGATGCGCAGCGCGGTCACGCTGATCGGCATCATGGCGGTGTGCTGCCTTCCCGCGCTCGCCCTGCGCGCGAGCGGCACGCACCTCGGCACGGTCAGCGACACGCTGCTGTTCGGTTCCGGCATCGTGGCGGCGGCGTTCCTGCTGACCTGGGCCGCCGAGGCCGCCCAGGTCGATGTCTCTCAGGGCCTCGCCGTCGCCGCCATTGCCCTGATCGCCGTCCTGCCGGAGTACGCCGTCGACCTCGCCTTCGCCTGGAAGGCGGGGCAGGACCCCGAGTTCGCGCCCTTCGCGGTCGCGAACATGACGGGGGCGAACCGGCTGCTGATCGGCGTCGGCTGGTCGGCCGTCTTCCTGATCTTCTGGCTGCGTACGCGAGGACGCGTGCTGCGGCTGACCTCCGCGCACTCGCTCGACGTGATCGCCCTCGGCGCCGCGACGGCCTACTCGTTCATCCTGCCCTTCAAGGGCTCGATCAGCCTCGTCGACACCGTCGTGATGTTCGCGATCTTCGCCGTCTACGTGTACGGCGTCGCACGCAACGAGGGGGACGAGCCCCATCTCGTCGGTCCCTCGCAGTGGATCGGCCACCTCGAGAAACGGCCGCGCCGCGCGCTCAACGCCGCGATCTTCGTCTTCGCGGCGGCCACGATCCTCGCGGCGGCGGAGCCGTTCGCCGAGGGCCTGATCCACACCGGCACGGAGCTCGGCATCGACGAGTTCCTGCTCGTGCAGTGGCTCGCGCCGCTCGCCTCCGAGGCGCCCGAGTTCCTCGTGGCCGGCATCCTTGCCTTCCGCGGCCGCGCGGTGATGGGCATGGCGGCGCTGCTCTCATCGAAGGTGAACCAGTGGACGCTGCTGCTCGGCGGCCTGCCGGTCGCCTTCTCGATCTCGGGCGATACGCTGGGCGGACTGCCGCTCGACGGTCGCCAGAGCGAGGAGGTGTTCCTCACGGCCGCACAGTCGCTCTTCGCCGTCGCCATCATGGTCAGCCTCAGCCTCAACCGCTGGGAGGCCGGGGCGCTGCTCGGCCTCTTCCTGGTCCAGTTCGTGATCCCGATCTCCGAGGTGCGGATCCTGATCGCACTCATCTACATGGTGCTTGCAACAGTGATGCTGGTGCGGCAAGGCGGCCACATCCGCGCGGCGCTGCGCGAGACGCGCGCGATCCTCAGGCGGCCTGCCGACACCTTGTGAATGCGTGCACGTTCACAATGTTGCAAAGGGCATGCGCGGAGTTGCATGATGCCCGCAGAGGCAGGGGACGGAGGAAGGGAGACCCGATGCCGAGTTGGGTCAGAACTCTCCTCAGAAGCGCCGAGCGCGCGTAAGCCGTAAGGAGCAGACCCTTGGGCAGAGCAGCTTCGCACTAGGACCGGGTGGTCCCACCTCCGAGGCGGAGAGCCCCAGCGCCCCGCCCGCGGCTAGAGCCGGCACGGGGACCATCCCGACATCCAGGGCACACAACACACGAATCGGGCCTCCTCGGGAGGCCCGATGTGCGTCCGGCGCAGGTTCGATCGCGCTACGGCTGGCGCGCCGGGCGCGGCTCCGGGGCGGCCTCCGCCTCGCCCCCGGCGCTCCGCTCGCGGCCGAGCAGCGCGGCAAGCGGCGAGCGGCCGACGCCGATCTCGCGCCGCTCGAAAGCCACGAGGGCCAGCGCGACGCAGGCAGTCGCCGCGACGAGCAGCAGCGCCTGGTGCTGCCAGACCGGGCCGTCGGTCAAGACGCGCTGCGTGTCCGAGTAGTAGTACGGGCTGAAGAAGCGCAGCCACGACAGTGATTCGGCGAGGCCGGCGATGATGTTCAGCACGTAGCTCGCGGCCGCCCCGAAGGTCATCAGCCCCGCGGCCCGGCCGCGGGTCGGCGTCAGCGTCGCCGCGAGCACCGTCGCGGCGATCACGAACCACGCGAACGGCAGCAGCACGAACGGCGCGATCGCAAGCTCGCCTCCCGTCACCTCGCCCTTGAGGTCGACCAGCGGCGCGGACAGCAGGAAGCCGATGCCCGCGATTGCGAGGATCACGACGACCGCGATCGCCGCGCCGGCCAGCTTGCCGAGAAACAATCCGCGCCTCGAGAGCGGCTGCGAGAGCAGCACCTCGAGCGTCCCCCGGCCCTCCTCGGCGGCCAGCAACGCGCCGCCGACGATGATCGAGAACACCGTCATCAGAATCGGCGACCAGGTGAAGAACTCGAGCTGCAGGAACTGGCGTGGGTCCGAGACGTCCTCGATCTCGCCGAACCCGAGGTTCTCCAGCTCGATCCCTTCGAACTGCTCGGCGATGGTGGGGAAGAGCAGCACCAGTATGGCGGCCAGCGTGGCGAGGCCGAGTCCCCAGCCGACGATGTGCCAGCGCAGATCGCGCAGCGTCTTGCGCAGGATCGTCGCGTCAGGCATGCACGGGCTCCTCGTAGTAGGAGAGGAACAGCTCCTCGAGCGTGATCTCGTGCGTTTCGAGCGTCAGCACGCGCTGCCCGGCCAGCGCCTGGACGAGCGCATGCATCTCGTCGTGCGTCTCGAAGACGGCGTCGCGGCCATCGAGCGAGACGAGGCGTACGCCGTCTAGCCCCTGGAAGGCCGAGGCGGACGGCGGCTCCGCGAAGGCGACGGTCACGCGGCGCGGCGCGAGCCGGCGCTGCTCGGCGAGATCGCTGATGGCGACGATGCGGCCCGCGCGCAGCATCGCCACGCGGCGTGCGAGCTGCTCGACCTCGGCGAGCACGTGCGAGGAGAAGAAGACGCTGCGCCCGTCGGCGACGATCTCAAGGAGGATCGCCTCGACCTCCTCCTGGAGCAGGGGGTCGAGTCCGTTCGTCGGCTCGTCCAGCACGACCAGCTCCGGCTGCGCCATCAGCGCGATCACCAGCCCGACCTTCTGCCGGTTGCCGCGCGAAAGCGCGCCGATGCGCCGCTCCTGATCGAGGTGCAGCCGCTCGACCAGCTCCCGGCGGTAGCGCGCGTCGACGCCGCCGCGCAGCGAGGCGACGAGATCAAGGCAGGCGTCGACCCTGAGCGAGTTGTAGAGCTCGAGGTCGCCGGGCAGGTAGCCGCAGCGGCGGCGCACCTCGAGGCTATCGCGCTGGGCGTCGAACCCGAGCACCTCGGCGCGGCCGGCCGTGGGGCGGATCAGATCCATGAGGATGCGGATCGCGGTCGTCTTGCCGGCGCCGTTGGGGCCAAGGAAGCCGAACACCTCGCCGCGCGGCACGGTCAGGTCGATGCCGTCCAGCGCGCGCACGTCGCCGTACGTCTTGACGAGGCCCTCTAAGCGGATCGCCGCGCCGTCCATCGCCGCCCGTCCAGTCGCCAGCACGATCCAGCGTAGCCGACGAGGGCGCTACCCACGCTCTCCCCGGCTTGGGTGCGGGGCAATGGGTTGGCGTGCCTGGATTCCGGCTTTCGCCGGAATGACGAGAGACGTGCGATGCTGCGCGGGTTGGTCGGAAGCAGCGAGGAGTGGCGAGTGACCCTGCGCGAGGCCGGCATCGAGGCGGTGATCTTTGACTGGGGCGGCACCCTCTCCACCTGGGCGACCTCGGTGAGCACGAAGTCGCTGTGGGGTCCCGCCGCCGAGGTGCTCGCACCGCACGCCGAGCAGGGTGCGGAAGAGATCACGCAGCTGCTGGGCGCCGTCGAGGCCGAGTTCTGGGATCGCACCGAGCACGAGCACCCGCATGCCGGCGCGCTCGCCGGCATCGTCGTCGAGGCGCACCGGCGGCTCGGCGCGGGCGCCCCGTCCTCGGCCCTCGAGGCCGCCGCCGAGGCGTACCTGAACGCCTGGACGCCGCACATCGAGCACGACGCAGAGGCCGCGCCGACACTGGAGGCGCTGCGCGCACGCGGACTGCGCACGGCGATGCTCTCCAACACGCACTGGCCCCGGCGCTTCCACGAGCGCTTCCTGCGGCGCGACGGACTGGACGGGCTGCTGGACGCGCGGCTCTACACCTGCGAGCTGGACTACATGAAGCCGCACCCGAGCGCCTTCAAGGCCGCGCTCGCCGCAATCGGCCTGCGCGACCCCTCGATGGCGCTCTTCGTCGGCGACCGGCCGTGGGACGACATCTTCGGCGCGCAGCGCGCGGGGCTGCACACGGCGCAACGCACCAACCCGCTGGTGCCGGCCCACGACGTCCGCCCCGACATCGAGATCGAGCGGCTACCCGAGATCCTGGACCACCTCGGGATCGCCTGAGCCGACGCGTCTACGCGGCGTAGCCCGCGACGCCCTCGTGCGCGAGCAGCCAGCGCTTGCGGTCCAGCCCGGAGGCGAAGCCGCCGATCGAGCCGTCGGAGGCCACGACGCGGTGGCAGGGCACGATCAGCGAGATCGGGTTGCTGCCCACCGCCCCGCCGACGGCGCGCGCCGCGCCGGGCTTGCCGACCGCAGCCGCGATCTCGCCGTACGAGCGCGTCGAGCCTGTCGGGATCGCGCGCAGTTGCTCCCAGACCCGCTGCTGGAAGGGCGTGCCGCACGGCGCGAGCGGCAGCGCGCAGGGCTCGTCGAACGCGCCGGACGCGCCGCCGAAGTAGGCGGCGAGCGCCTCGAGGGCCGGGCGAGCGGCCTCGGAGTCCTGTTCGGCCGCCTCGCCCGTGTCGGCCTCGAGGCTCAGCACCTCGTCGTCCAGCGCGTGCTCGCCGCGCAGGAAGTTGACGCGGTGCAGCCCCGCGCCGGAGCCGCCCACGAAGAGCGTCCCGAGCTCGCAGTCAAGCAGGTCGTACCAGGCCATGAGGTCACCTCGGAGCTGCGGGGAGTGCTGCGATTCTAGCGCGCCGATCGGGAGCGGGCAGCACCTCGCTAACGCGGCCCATTGCTACGATGCGCCTCTCGGAGATCGCCGCGCACACCGACATCCGGCACGCGTGAGGGGGAGGCGATGGCTATACCCGAAGCCCGAAGCGGGAAGAGCCTCGAGGCCGCCGTGGCCGCCATCGGCAGGGAACTTGGCCTGCAAGTGAGACGGCAGGTGAAGGTCGGGCGCCGCATTTGGGGCGCCGAGCGCAAGATCGACGTAGTGCTCACCGAGCCTGAGCTCCGGCGGTCACTAGGCATCGAGTGCAAGTGGCAGGTATCGCGGGGTACCACCGAGGAGAAGATTCCGGCCACTATCGAGGACATCAGGGCATGGCCGATTGAGGGCATCGTCTGCTTCTCGGGACCGGGGTTCACGACGAACATGCAATCGTTCCTGGTCGCCAGTGGGAAGGCTGTGGAACTTGAGGATCTGGAGATGTGGCTCAGGCTCTACTTCGCACTTGAGGCGGTATAGCTCAACTAAGGAGCAAGCCTCTCCCAGACGAACAGTCTCTCGCCCTGCGGACCTCTCTCGATTAGCCAGATCTCGGCCTCGCCTTGAATGGATGACACGACTGCTTCTACGAAGAGCCCGAAGAAGAGCCGCCGGATTAGTCCTACTTCCTCGGCTGCGTCGTTCGCAGCTTGTCCATGCGGCACGTCGACGCCTGAATCCGCAAACGTGCCCTCATGCTGGCGCTCGGTCGAAGCGATGGGCACGATGAAGCGGACGCTCGCGGTCGTCTCGTCGATGATGTAGGCGTCGCGCCCGGCGACAAGCCGCGCCGCATCCTCACGCGTCAGCAGATCCCTGTCCCGGAATCGGCCATTGACGTGGCTCACGGAGTACCCGCCGAAGGTCCTTCCGACCACTTCCGTCAGCCTCTGGAGGTAGTCCCCTACGCGCTCCTCCGGCTTCTGGCCGACCCAACTCCGTAATTCGTCGATGTCGATTTCATCAAGCCGCTGGCGAATCGCGTCCACGAAGAACAGTGAGTCAAGCGATTCTCGAAGCTGGTCCTCCCGCGTGAGCGGAAGCAAGAACTCGTACTGGACGACTGCGTCGTAACTCCGGCGCCGGTACTCTTGGAAGATCTGGCGCCTTTGAGTTGAGAGTCGGCGGAATCGTTCCCAACTAATCCGGCGGAACCGCGGTCTCACGCGGAGGGTCTCGCCCGGCCGACGCTCGACGAGTTCGTGGTACTGCTTATTGAGATAGGTCGTGACGCTCGACTCGGCCCAGCCAGTAGCGGCAACGAGGTCTTGGACCGTAAACGCCTCATTGGCGTCTAGCTGCGCGAGGAAGAACTCATACGCAGCTCGTTGTCGTTTGTCACGGGGCAAGGGTTACCTCCGAATCAGTTTCCTAGGGCGAGGCTCCGAGGCGGCCATACGGAGTCTCGTGCACGAATGTCACCCGAGGAGGACGATCGTTGTGACCCGGGCGGTGGCTTGGGCGACATCGAGACGTGGCTTCAGCTCTTCTTCTCGTTCTCGCTCGCCGCCAGCAGCGCATGATTGGAGATCAAGAGTTCGACAAAGTCCTGTCGGAGATCCCCTCGCGAGTTGATTAGCCGATTCGTTTCGACTTCCTCGGCGCGACCCAAATCGGGCCAGAAGGGCTCCGCCCCTTCCAGTTCACTGGCTACGTACCCACCGCCCTCATATACGCCGAGGAGCCACTCGTCCGCAGAGTTCGAGACGAGCGCCGGTACGCCGAGTCGACTCAGTTCGTCGACCCACCACTTCAGCCGTAGCTGGTCGTCGCGCCCGAAGCCGCCCTCCGTGTAGGCGGTGAAGCTCGCCGTGTCCGACAGTGGCTGAAAGGGCGGGTCGAAGTAGACGAAGTCGCCCGGGCCCGCGCCAGCACAGGCCTCTTCGAAGTCCCTGGTGAGTAACTCAACGCCAGCGAGCGCCGCCGAGGCCGCCTCAAGTACCGGGGCGTCGAGGATTCGCGGGCGCGCGTAGCGCCCGTGTGGCACGTTGAACTCACCGCGCCGGTTCACGCGGTAGAGGCCGTTGAAGCAGGTCTTGTTGAGGAAGATCAGCCGCGCGGCGATCTCGACGTCGCTCGCGCCACCGTCCGCGACAAGCTCGCAGTACTCCTCGCGCACGGCATAGTAGCGCTCGCCACGCCCCCCGGCGTCGAGGCCGAGGTAACTGCGCTCCAGCTCGCCGAGCTGCTCGATCAGCGCCCCGGCGTCGTCGCGTACGACGCGGAAGGCGGCGATCAACTCGCGGTTTAGGTCGTTGAGCACGGCGCGACGGGGGCGGCGCTCCGGGTCGGCGGCGAGGCGGAAGAACAGCGCGCCGCCACCGAGGAACGGCTCATAGTAGGTGTCGATGCGCTCGGGAGCGCGCGCGACGAGCTCTTCGAGGATCTGGGTCTTGCCCCCGGCCCACTTGAGGAAGGGGCGCGCGGCGACGCTCTCCATCTCCGGCGCCTCGCCGACGCCGGTCACCTCGCTGGCAGCCGTCCCGTCGCTGATGGTCGCTCTCCCGCCCGGGGGACCGCGGCGCGCGCGGTGTTGGTCGCGATTGTAGGGGGCGCGAGCGCTGCCCGCACGGCGCGCCCGCGGGGCGGGGTCCGCAACGTATTCGAAACACAGGCGTAAATCCGGCTTAACAGAAGCGTAAATCGGCGGTAACACTCCAGACGCATCCTGCTCTCATCCGCCACGCGGCGGTGAAGGGAGGGGCGGAGTATGGATACTGGCCATACAGCATGGCTGCTGACGAGCACCGCGCTCGTGCTGTTCATGACGCCCGGGCTCGCGTTCTTCTACGGAGGCATGGTGCGCGGACGCAACGTCCTCGCGATGCTGATGAAGAACTACGTGGCCATGGGCGTCGTCACGGTCACCTGGATCGTGATCGGCTACTCGCTGGCGTTCAGCGGGGACGCGGGCGGCCTGGGACTGATCGGCGACCTGGAGTTCTTCGCGCTCGGCGAGCTGGGCTTCGGCACGGAGATAGGACTCGATGACGGGGGAGATTACCCGGACTCGGTGTTCCTGCTCTTCCAGCTGATGTTCGCAATCATCACGCCCGCGCTGATCTCCGGCGCGGTCGCCGAGCGCATGAAGTTCACCTCATGGGTCGTCTTCATCGCGATCTGGTCGATCGTCGTCTACGCACCCATGGCCCACTGGGTCTGGGGCGGCGGCTTCATCGGCTCGACGGACACGGAGATCCCCGGCATCGGGGCGCTCGACTTCGCCGGCGGCCTGGTGGTGCACATCAACGCCGGTGTCGCGGCACTGGCGCTGGTCATGGTGCTGGGTCCGCGGCTCGGCTGGCGGCGTGAGGTGATGCGCCCGCACGCGCTACCCTTCACGGTGCTGGGCGCCGGCATGCTGTGGTTCGGCTGGTTCGGCTTCAACGCCGGCTCGGCCCTCGCAGCCGACGGCGCGGCAGGCAACGCCTTCCTGACCACGCAGATCGCGGCGGGCGTCGCGGCGCTGGCCTGGGCGCTGGCCGAGCAGGTCAAGCACGGCCGGCCGACCACGCTGGGCTTCGCCTCGGGCGCGGTTGCCGGACTCGTGGCGATCACCCCGGCGGCGGGCTTCGTCAGTCCGCTCTGGGCGCTGGTCATCGGCGCGGCGGCGGGCGTGATCTGCTTCCTCGCACTGCAGATCAAGTTCCGCTACGGCTTCGACGACTCGCTCGACGTGGTCGCGGTCCACATGATCGGCGGCATCGTCGGCGCGCTGCTGCTCGGCCTCTTCGCCGAGGCGGCGATCGGCGGCACCGACGGCGCGTTCTTCGGCAACGTGGAGCAGCTGCTGCGGCAAGCGATCTCGATCGTGGTCGCGCTCGTGTTCTCGTTCGTCGTCACGTACGTGATCGCGGTTATCATCGATCGGACCATGGGCTTGCGTGTCTCCGAGGACGAGGAGCGCCGCGGCCTCGATGTATCCCTGCACGAAGAGCAGGGCTACGTGCTGACGGAGTAGCCGAAGATGAATCTCGTGATCGCCTACATCAACCCGTTCAAGCTGGACGAGATCCGCGACGCCCTCAAGGCTGCGGGCGTCGGAGGACTCTCCGCCAGCAACATCCAGGGCTTCGGCCGCCAGGCCGGCCACACCGAGACCTACCGCGGGGCCGAGTACGAAGTCGACTTCGTCCCCAAGGTGCGGATCGAGGTGCTGGTCGACGATGGACTGACCCCGACCGTAATCTCGACTATCGAGGAGACGGCGCGCACGGGCTCCATCGGAGACGGCAAGATCGCCGTCCTCTCGGTGGACAACGTGGTGCGCATCCGCACCGGGGAGCGAGGGGAGGACGCCCTCTAGGGAACCTCTCCCCCGGCAAGTACGGGGAGACGCACGGAATGGTTCAGGTTCCGGCCTTGCAGCCATTCCTGGAGGCGCGCTCGGCAGCAGCCGGGCGCGCCTTCGCGCGTCCCCCGGAGCAGGCCGGCCTCGCGCTCTGCCACGAGCTGAGCGACGCCCTCGACGAGAGCCTGCGCAGCCTCGCCGGCGCCCTGCCGCCGCAGGGCGTCGCCGTCGTTGCGGTCGGCAGCAGCGGCCGCCGCGAGCAGTGCCGCCACTCCGACATCGACATGATGCTGCTCTTCGACTGTCAGCCGGAGCGCTGGGTCAGCGAGGCCATGCTCTACCCGCTCTGGGACAGCGGCCTGCAGGTGGGCCACTCCGCGCGCACCCTGCGCCAGGTGAAGCCGGCCGCCCGCGACAACATCCAGACCTTCACCTCGCTCCTCGATGCCCGCCTCGTCGCCGGCGCCGCGGCGCTGTTCGAGCGCTTCCGCCGAGGCTGGCGCAAGACCGTGCGGGGCGGGCGCACGTGGATGCGCGAGGAGCTCGCCGCGACCTACGAGGCGAGGCTGGCGCGCGAGCCCTGGCAGCTGCAAGAGCCCAACCTCAAGACCAGCCGCGGCGGTCTGCGCGCGCTGCAACTCACGCGCTGGCTCGCCTCCGCCGAGGCGATCGCCGAGGGCGACGAGCCGCCCGAGCCCGCACCCGAGCTCGCGGAGGCGCGCGAGCTGCTACTGGCGACGCGGAACGCGCTGCACTCGCTCGGTGATCGCGCCAACGACCGCGCGCGACGCGATCTGCTCGAAACCGCCTGCGAGCGCCTCGGCGTCGAGCAGCGCGAGTGGAGCGAGCGACTGAGCGCGGGCATGCGCGCGGTGGACGCCGCGGCCGGCGAGGCGCTGCGCGCCGCCGCCGCATCGAGCGGGCGGCGCTGGAGCGGCTGGCTGCAACCCTGGCGGCGCTCCGCCGAGGGCGACGGCGCGCGCCCCGACGCCGCGCCCGCGCACGTCGGCCGCGGCGACCTCGAGCGGCTGGTCGCGGCGCTCCGCGAGGCCGGCCCGGGGGGCCCGCTCGACCCGTTGCCGGGCAGCGCGTGGCTGGAGCGCCTGCTTCCCGAGTGGGAGGTGCTGCGCAACCAGCCCCACGTCGCCCCCTTCCACCGGCACCCGGTCGACGTCCACAGCTGGCGCACCGTCAGCGAGGCGATGGCGCTGCTCGAGAGCGACGACGAGCCTAGCGTGGCGCAGCCCGCCTCCGAGCTCGACAGCCCTCGCGACCTGCTGATCGCCTCGCTACTGCACGATATCGGCAAGGGCCACGAGGGCCCGCACAGCGAGGTCGGCGCGGTGATCGCCGAGCACTTCGCCGACCGCGCCGGCCTGGGCGACGAGACGGCCGGGCTGCTCGCCGCCACCGTGCGGCACCACCTGCTGCTGCCAATGGTGGCGACGCGGCGCGACATCGCCGACGAGCGCGTGATCCGCGACGTCGCCGAGCAGGTCGGCGACGTGCGCACGCTGAACCTGCTCTATCTCGTCTCCGTGGCCGACGCGAAGGCCTGCGGCTCCGACATCTGGAACGCCTGGACCGCGCAGCTCATGCGCTCGCTTTACACGCGCGTCCGCGAGGCGCTCTCCGACGTCTCGCTGCGCACCGCCGTGGCGAGGCGACGCCGCGCGGTGGTCCAGGGCCTCAGCGGCTGGGTCGCCCCCCGGGCCGTGGAGACGCACCTCGACCAGATGCCGGTCAACTACCTGCTCTCCATGGAACCGCTGGCCATCGGTCGCCACATCGGGCTGATCGCCGAGGGCGTGCTCGACTCCCCCGACCCCGGCGCCGGCCGCGCCATGACGCCGATGCTTCATCACGACCGGCTCGGCTCGATCGATCGGCTGACGATCGTCACGGCCGATCAGCCGGGCATCCTGCAGGCCGTGGCCGGCACGCTGACCGTGCACCACGTCAACGTGCTCGGCGGCACCGCCTTCACGCGCGACGACGGCATCGCCGTCGACGTCATGCACCTCGGCGACGCGCGCGGCCGGGAGATCGACGACGAGCGCTGGGAGCGCATCCGCGAGGCCGTGCCGAGCGCCATCGCCGGCGAGTTCCCGATCGAGCAGCGCCTCGCCGAGACGCGCGAGGCCTACCGCGGCGAGCCGCCCGCCCCCATCCCCACCAGCGTCACGGTCGACAACAGCGGCTCCGAGGACTACTCGATCCTCGAGATCCGCGCCGCCGACCGCCTCGGCCTGCTCTACGCGATCACCAACGTGCTGCACGAGGTGGGGCTCGACATCCACATGGCGAAGGTCAACACCCTCGGCCACGAGATCGTCGACGCCTTCTACGTCCGCCGCGCCAACGGCCGCCGCATCGAGGCCGCCGACGAGATCGAGCGCCTCGCCGCGCACGTCACCGAGGCGGTGCAGGCCCTCGACGAGTAGCGCGCCTACGGCGAGGCGAAGGTGGCGTTGAGCCAGCCCGCCAGGCGCTCCGGAACGCCCTCGGGGTAGACGCGCCAGGCGCCGGCCAGCACCTCGGCGAGCGGCAACCAGCGCGCGGTGAAGGGGTGCCCGCCCTCGTCCGCCGTCAGCGGCTCGAAGTCGTCCGGCGCCTCGCCGGGCGCGAACTCGACGAGGAGCTCGACGATCAGCTCGTGGCCGGGCTCGCCCTGCAGCGTGAAGCGGTTCTCGATCGTCCCGAGCTGCGCGACGACCCGCACGCCGCGGCCCAGCTCCTCGCGAAACTCGCGCACGACGGCCTTGGCGGCCGCCTCGCCGAACTCGATCTCCCCGCCCAGGCCTCGGTAGAAGGTCTCGCCCTTGACGGCGTCGTGGCCCTCGGCGAAGAGCAGCCGGTCCTCGTGCAGCAGCAGCCCGACCGCGATCGCGCGGATGCGCGGCACGGGCGGGGCGGAGAACCCCTCGGGCGGCGGAGGGCTGGACTCGGTCAGGCGGCGGCTCCTGCTCGTTGGCCGGTGCGATCCCGCGCCCGGCTCGCGGTGACCCGCGCTGCTCGCTAGGATACGCGGGCTCGCGGCCCCGCCGTCGCCCCCGAGCCCCGGCGCGCCGCGACGCAGGGAAGCGGGGAGCTGATGGCGATCGAGATTACCCCCCTGGGCGAGGCCCCGCCGGTGCGCGCGG
>VXMT01000260.1 GCA_009840965.1 Chloroflexota bacterium | reverse complement strand
GGCCGGGGCCCCACCTGCCGCGTCCACCCCCCCGGGGGCTGCGCGCGGCTAGCGGGCCGCTCGCGGCGGCCGCGGGGGGGGGGCCGCCGTGGCGCGCCGGCGGGACGGGGCTGCTCGGGCTGCGCCCGCCGGACGCGATCGCGCCCGCCTTCGGCGTCGGATCGGCGGCGCGCCACCGCGCGATCGGCGAGGCGGCAGGGCTGGCCGTCGCCTGGCTCGAACTGCCCTCGCTGCGCGACGACATCGACGAGGCGGGCGATCTGCTGCGCGGCGCGACGCCGCTCGGCGAGGCGACCGCCGCCTTCGTCGCGGGGCACGCCTCGCTGCTCCAGGAAGCCCTCGGAGAGGCGTAGCGATCCTCGGGCCGCGCGGCGCTATCCTTAAGCCATGGCGAACGCGGCGAGCCCGGCATTCCACGACGATCGCGCCGCCCTCGAGGGGTTGCTCGGCCCCGCCGAGGAGCTGGACGGCGACCTGCTGCGCTGGACCTCGACGCGCGCGCCGGACGGTGACGGCGATCGCACGGGCCTCCCCTACGACCCCGATCGCCACGAGGCGGTCTACTACCACCACGACGCCGCGTCCGGGCTGCGCGCGCTGGTCGCGCTGCACTCGACCGTACTCGGTCCGGGCTTCGGTGGGGCGCGCTGGCGGCCCTACGAGGACATCGGCGAGGCACTGATCGACGTGCTGCGGCTCTCGGCCGCGATGACCGCGAAGTCGGCGGTCGCCGGCCTCGACTACGGCGGCGGCAAGGCGGCGATCGTCGGCGACGCCGCAGCCAAACCAGCGGAGCAGCTCGCCGCCTACGGCCGCTTCGTCGAGCGCCTCGGGGGGCGCTACGTCACGACCACGGACGTCGGCACGACGCTCGACGACCTGCGTGCGATCGCCGAGGAGACCCGCTACATCGCGGGCGTCGCGCACGGTCACGAGCACGACGTGGACACCTCGGAGCCGACGGCGCGCACGGTGATCAACGGGATGCACGCGGCATGCGAGTTCGCCTTCGGCAACAGCTTGCTGGCCGGCCGACGCGTCGTCGTCGTGGGCACGGGCAAGGTCGGCGGCAAGGTGGCGCGCCGGGCTGCCGCCGCGGGCGCCAACGTCGCCGTTGCCGACCTGTTCGAGGATGTCGCCGTGGACCTCGCGCGCGAGATCGGCGGTGAGGCGATCGCCCTCGAGGGCGCCTACCTGCAGCCCTGCGACGTGCTCTCGCCGAACGCGCTCGGCGGGGTGCTCAACCCGCGGTCGATCACCCAGCTGCGCTGCCGCGTGGTCTGCGGCGCGGCGAACAACCAGCTGCTGCACGACCCCGCCGACGCCGAGTTGCTGGCCGCGCGCGGAATCCTCTACGCGCCGGACTACATCGTGAGCGCCGGCGGCGTGATTGCCGCCGGTGTCGACCACGCCGGCGGCGGCGCCGATCGCATCGAGGAGCTCGTCGCGCGCGTCGGACCGACCACGCTGAAGCTGCTGCACCTCGCGGAGCGCGAGGGGATCACGACCGCGGAGGCTGCGCTGCTCAGTGTCGACGCACGGCTCGCGCCCGTGCCGGCGGCCTGAGGGCGAGGCGAGCCCTCGGCGGGTACGAACCGCCGACATTCGTTTAGGCTGCATCCGGACTCAACACGCGCATCCGGGCACTCGCGAAGCGGAGGACACGATGGACGGGCGATTCGAGGGCAAGACGGCTCTGATCACCGGCGGCGCGGGCGGGATCGGCCGCGCGCCCGCGCTGCGACTCGCCCGCGAGGGCGCGCGCATCGTGCTCGTCGACCTCGATGCGTTGGACCTCGTCGCCGCGGCGGCCCCGGTGCGCGAGGCCGGCGCCGAGGTGCTGACCCTTGAGGCCGACGTGCGGGACGCCGAGCAGGTCGAACGCTACGTCGAGCGCGCCACGGAGCACTTCGGCGGCATCGACGCCTTCTTCAACAACGCGGGCATCGAGGGCACCGTGCACCCGCTCACGGAGTACCCGGAGGAGCTGTTCGACCGCGTGATCGCCATCAACCTCAAGGGCGTGTGGCTGGGCATGAAGTACGTGGTGCCGGGGATGATCGACCGCGGCGGCGGCTCGATCGTCAACACCTCCTCGGTGGCCGGGCTGGGCGCCACCCCGGGCATTGTCGCCTACGGGGCGAGCAAGCACGGAGTCGTGGGGATGACGAAGACGGCGGCGATCGAGTTCGGCGACGCGGGCGTGCGTGTCAACGCCGTCTGCCCCTCGCCGATCAATACGCAGATGATGCGCCGCCTGGAGGCGAGCCGCACGCCGGACAGCCCTGAGACCACCCGCCGCCAGTACGAGATGCGCAACCCGATGGCGCGCTACGGCGAGGCCGAGGAGGTCGCCGCGCTCGTCAGCTTCCTGCTGAGCGACGACGCCTCCTACATCAACGGCGCGATCTACAACATCGACGGCGGCGGCCGCGCGCGCTGAGCCGCCTGGACGTAGCGAGGGCCCTCGATGGACGCCGACGCCGGACTGCCGCCCGAGATCGCCGCGCTGCGCCGGACGGCGCGCGACTTCGCCGACCGCGAGCTGCGCCCGCGCGTCGACGAGATGGAGGCCGAGGAGCGCATCGCCGACGAAGTGATCGCGCTGCTCGGCGAGGTCGGCTTCTTCGGGACGCCCTTCCCCGCCAAGTGGGGCGGCGCCGAGCTCGGCCAGATCGGATTCGCGATCGCCCTCGAGGAGCTGTCGCGCGCGCACGTCTCCTCGGCGCTCGTGCTCGCCGCGTCGACCGGTCTGTCCGCGCCGCTGATCGAGCAGTTCGGCAGCAACGGGCAGCGCGAGCGCTGGTTGCGCGGGCTCGTCAGCGGCGAGGTCGTCGGCGCCTTCTGCCTGACCGAGCCCGGCGGCGGCAGCGACGTGCCCGCGCTGCACACGACCGCGCGCGCCGACGGCGACGACTACGTCCTCGACGGCGAGAAGGCCTACGTCACCAACGGCGACCGCGCCGGCGTCTACCTCGTCTTCGCCAAGACCTCGCCGGAACGGGGCCGCGAGGGCATCTCTCTTTTCGCCGTAGAGGGAGGCTTGCCCGGCCTCCAGGTCGCGCGCCTCGAGGACAAGATGGGGCTGCGAGCCTCCTCGACGGCGCACGTGATCCTCGACGGTGTGCGCACGCCTCGCGCGAGCCTCGTCGGTGAGGCGGACGGCGGCTTCCGGCTCGCGCTCTCCGTGCTCAACGGATCACGCGTCGGCATCGGGGCGATGTGCCTCGGCGTGGCGAAGGAGGCGCTGGAGCTGGGCTGGCGCTACGCGCACGAGCGCGAGCTGTTCGGGCAGACGATCGGCGACTTCCAGGTCACGCAGCACGCCTTCGCCGACATGGCGATCGAGGTCATGGCGGCGGAGTCGCTGATCTACCGCACGGCGCTGCAGCTCGACGCCGGCGAGGACGTGGCGGCGGAGGCCTCGATCTGCAAGGTATACGCCAGCGAGGCGGCGCAGCGGGTGGTCGACCGATCGCTGCAAATGCACGGCGGCGTCGGCTACCTGCGCGAATCGCCGATCGAGCGCCTCTACCGCGACATCCGCGTCGCCCGCATCTACGAGGGCGCCAGCGAGGTGCAGCGCAACAACATCTACCGCGTCATGCGCCGCCAGCGCGGCTAGCTGAGCAGGGCCAGGTAGGCCTCCTCGAGGGTGGGGTTGCGCTGGAGCAGGCTCTCGACGTTGTCCGGGCCCGCGGTCTCCTCGACGGCGCTGCGCAGGTCGGCGTCGGGCGGGACGCGGATCGAGAAGGTCTGGAGTGCGCCGTCTGAGCCGACCGCGACGTGCTCGACGCCCTGCAGGGCCTCGAGGCGCTCGGCGAGGCCGAGGTCGGGCTCGCGCACGGCGAGCTCGACGACGCGGAAGGCGGCGAAGCGGCGGCGGATCGCGGCAGGGGTGTCGCGCGCGACGAGCTTGCCCTCGTTGATGATCGCCACCTCGTCGCAGAGCTGGTCGGCCTCGAACATGTAGTGCGTCGTCAGCAGGATCGTGTGCCCGGCGGCGGCGAGCTCCGGGATCATCGTCCGCACCTCCTGCGCCCCGATCGGATCGAGGCCGATCGTCGGCTCATCCATGAAGACGACATCGGGCTCGGTCAGCAGCCCGCGCGCGATGTGCAGGCGCTGCTTCATGCCTCGCGAGTAGCGCTCGACCGGCGTGTCGGCGGCGTTGCCGAGGCCCACGAGGGCGAGCAACTCCTCGCGGCGTTCGCGTGCCCGCCTGCGGTCCATGTGGTTGAGCGCTGCGTGGTAGCTGAGGTTCTGGCGTCCGCTGAGGCGCGTGTAGAGCCCTCGGTCGCCGCCGAGGATCAGGCCGACACGCTCGCGCACCCGCTTCGGCGCCTCCACGACGTCGTAGCCAAGGACGCGCGCCGTCCCGCTCGTGGGCGTGAGCAGCGTCGAGAGGATGCGCACGGTCGTGGTCTTGCCCGCGCCGTTGGGGCCGAGCAGGCCGAAGACCGAGCCGGGCGTGATCGTGAGGTTCAGATCGTCGAGCGCGACGGTCTCCTGCGTGCCGCCGCGCCCGAGGCCTCTCGAGAAGCGGTAGATGCGGCCGAGTGCCTCGCACTCGACGGCGTACTGCGGTTGCTCGTTCATCGGTCCGTCCTCACACCGTGTCGTACGTGCCGTTGGTGCGCGCGCGCCACTCGACGGCCCGGAACAGCACGAGGCCGATGGTCAGGTAGGCGATCGCGACGCCGAACTCGCCGAGCAGCGCGCGCGTCACGTCGGCTTCGCCCTGGCCCAGCGCGTCGCGGAGCGCGGGCAGCGCCCAGGTCAGCGGCAGCAGCAGGCCAAGGTCATCGAGGGGAGCCGGCAGCGCATCCCTCGGGATGAAGGCGCCGGTGAGCGCGATGATCAGACCGTAGGACAGCGCGGGCCCACTGAACCAGTCCCGCAGCACGATCACGAAGCTCCCCATCATCAGCGAGAACGTCATGCTCGAGAGTGCGATCAGCACGACCGCGGCGGTGACGACGGCCCAGTCCGCCTCGGGGAGCGCGACGCCGAAGAGCAACCATGCGAAGACCAGCGTCGTCGCGGCGCTGAGCAGCGCATTGCCGTAGTGCAGCACGCCCCGACTCAGGTACGCGACGATGCGGCTGCCGGCGGAGCTGAACAGCACCCAGAGCGTCCCGAACTGGCGCTCGTAGTGGAACGTCTGGGTGATCCCGCCCTGCACGATCTGCATCTCGGACAGCGCGATCATCCCCACGGCGTAGCGCTGCGCCGCCCCCTCGTCCCCCGCGAAGCGCCCGGCCAGCGAGAACATCGCCATCAGCAGCACCGGCCGGATGAAGACGTTCGAGGTGTACGCGGGCCAGTTCAGCCAGCCGAACAGGCCCCGGTACGAGAGATACGACTGGGTCGCGAAGTTGCCGATGGTGCTCATCTATCCGAGATCCAGCGTGGCCGAGATGCGGATCCGCCGCTCGACGATCCGGAACAGCGTCCAGGTGGCGGCGAGGTAGAGCGACGCGATAGCCAGACCTACGCCGAGGTTGGCGAGGATGCGTCCCGTCTCGGGCGACCCGTCGCGGATCGAGTAGTAGACGGCCTCGGACGTCCAGGCGGTCGGCAGCACGCGCGCGACGGCCTCGCCGGTGGGCGAGAGGAAGTCGATCGGGACGATGAAGCCGCCGAAGACCACGGCGAAGGGGATGATCGCGTTGAAGAAGCCGGGCCGGGTGCCGACGAGCACGAACAGAGGCGCCCAGATGAAGCCGGTCGCGATGATCGCGACGATCGCCACGCAGATCGAGAGGACGAGCAGCGCCGGATCGGCGACCTCGATCAGGCCGCGCGCCATCCACCAGGCGACGAGCAGCGCGATCAGGCCCGAGAAGAAGGCGGAGCTGGCTGCGGCCGCGGCCTTCCCGAAGAGCACGAGCGCCATCGGTGTGCGCGAGAGCACGACGTGCTGGAGCGTCCCCCCGAACAGCTCGTGCGAGAGCGACCAACCCATCTGGAAGAGCGAGCGGTTGGAGGTCGTGAGCAGCACGACCCCGACCACCACGTAGGTCGCGACGACCGGGTCGTCGCTTTGCGTGACGATCCATGCGAGGACGGCGATCTGCGGGATGTCGCGGATGTAGAACAGCGGATCCCTGAACGTGGTGGCCATCTCGGACCACTGCTGTGACCAGGCCCCGGCCATCGCCCACGCGTAGCGCACGTTCGTCTCCAGTGGTCCCGGCTCGCGTGGGCTCGATGCCCGCAATCACGTCCGAGGGTGAGCGGGGGAGTCTGGCACCGGGACGGGGCTGGGGCAAGCGCCCGCCGTCAGTTGCCCTCGAGACGGGCGCGGACCGCGAACGAGATCGATGTCCGGGCGGCATCAACCGTCGCCTCGTCACGCTCCAGATCGCGGTCGAAGAGGCGGGTGAGCGAGTTGCCGGCGAGGTCCTCGATGCGTGGGTCGATGGCGAGGCGGTAGTCGCCTTCGGGCCACGGCGCGGCGGGGGTGAAGGCCCACGAGCGCTCGGCGGGCCCGACTTGCGGATGCCCTCGCACGGGGCGGCCGGCGTCGTCGCGGACCTCGATGCAGTGCTGCAGCAGCGCGTGGTCGAGCGGGCGGTCGAAGCGCACGTGCAGCGCCTCGGCCGTCCCGGCGGCGGGCGGGCGGAACTCCCAGTCGTGAGGGTCCACGCGGGCCCGCAGGTCGCCGCCGACCTCGTAGCGTCGCTCGAAGGGCTCCCGCAGGGGGTTGCCGTCGGCGTCGCGGAAGCCGTCGTCGACCACGAGCCGGACGGCGACGCCTTCCTGCAGCGGGTAGCCCGCCTCGAGTTGCGGGAGCAGGCCGCGCTTGAGCCGGCCGGGGTCGAAGAGCAGCGTGAGGCGGCGCCGATCGCGGTCCCACAGCTCAGGCTCCGGGACGAAGGGGTCCTCGATTGGCTCGCCGCTGTCGTCGCGCACGAGGTGGAGGTGTTGGCCGACCTGTCCTTCGCTCATGCTCGCCGAGAACTGGATGTAGAGCTTGAGCTGGTTGCGCACGAGGCGGCCCCCGCTCGGGTACGTCGCGAGCACCTCGGTCGTCGGCGCGCCTCGATCGCTCGGCAGGCGGAACGCGAGGCGCTGCGGCTCGCCCCCGTCCGCGTGCACGCCCATCGCGTAGTCGAGGCCCGGCACGAGGGGGTAGCGCGGGACGAACGTCAGCGCGTCCGCGCCCACCTCGTAGCGCCCGGCCATCGACTCGGGCGGAAGTGCATCCGAGCGGGCGTGATCGCTGCTGTAGACCGGGAACTCGCGAGCGAGCTCGCGCTCGCCGAGCGCCGCGAGGCGTCGTAGCGTCGCCGGGTCGAGGCCCAAGAGCCGCACGCGGGGCGACCCCTCGGCGGTTGACAGCTCGATCGCGAGCCCTCGCCGGCGGGTCATCGCCGGACTTCGCGCGGCTCGGTGGCTACAGCGCGGCGCACTCGTAGGAGCGAAGCGAGACGGCGCCGGCGCCGTTCTGTTGCAGCATCACCACGCTGCCGTCGTCGAGGTTCGTCATGCGGACCACGTCGGCGTGGTCCAGCTCCTCGCGAGGCACGCCGACGGGCTCGTCCGGCTCGGTCAGCGCCTCCTGGCCGTCGATGTCGGCGCAGGCGATGCGCACCAGCGGGAGGCGGGCGGTCGCGACCAGCAGGTACTCCTCGCCGTCGCGCCGGTACGCGACCATGTCGGTCGGGCTGTTCATCGAACCGAGCTCCGCGACCGTAGAGCCCATCACGTGCGTCGCCGGCTCCATCTCGTCGAGCGAGAAGTGCACGATCGGCGTGCAGGTGTAGCTCGCGAGGATGCTGCCGTCTCCGTCGTACGGGACGAAGGTGCGGATCGGCGAGGCCGTCTCGTACTTTCCGTGCGAAACGTGGAAGATCTCAAGCGAGTTGGACTGCGCCGCCCCGTTGAACGGGAAGGGGATGCGGCGCAGCGTCGAGGAGAACTCCTCGTTCGAGGCGCCCGCCACGAGCAGCGCGCCGTCCACGTAGTCGAGGTCCGTGACGGTTACGGTGCGCAGTCCCTCGCGCGCGATGCGCAGGGTCACGCCCGATCCCGTCTCGATCTGCTCGCCCGCGGCGCTGTCGTCCGGCAGCACCTGGACGTCGATGCGCTCGTCGCCGAGGTCAGGGGCGTCCTCGATGGCCGTGCGGGCGAACGGGACGCCCTCGAGCGGCACGTCCACGACCACGCCGTCAGCGCCGACGCGGGCGATGACGGGGATGGCGGCGGAGCCGTTGCCCCGCATCACGGACATGTAGACCTCGCCGGTCAGCGGGCACACCGCGATGTCGCGGATCGAGACGTCCTCGCGCGAGCAGCCGAGGCGCGAGGCAAGCCGGTCGTCCAGGTCCTCGATGTCATACGCCAGCGAGTCCGGCCGGGGACCAGCCGGGCCGAAGCCGAGCGCGAAGATCGAGGCGCTGGCGTTGTCCGCGACGAAGAGGATGCCGTCCGGCCCGAACGCGATCGGCCCCACCGACTCGATCTCGGGCGTCCCAGCCTCCAGTCCGAGGTCGGCGTACCGTGCTGCCGTTCCGTTCTCGCTCATTGCGCCCTCCCGAGCCGTGCGCCTGGTGTCACGGCGGCAGGGTAGCACCTCGGGCGATGCGATTACGGGGTTTCGTTATGCCAGTCGGCGGTGCGGCTGGCCCCGAGGTCGCGCGTCTCGCAGACCGACGGGCTGGCGTCGCACGAGGTGTTCGTCCAGCGCGACGAGGCGTTCGCGATCAGCGCGAACGAAGCGGTAGATCGATTTCCTTTCCAGGATTGTCGCTGTGTGAGAACTACTGGTCCGCCCTCCCTTCTTGGCATGCCAACAATCGTCAGTCTGCGGACGTTTTCGTGTAGTCTCTGCCCACTACACACCTAGCGGAGGGGGGCCGGTGGGATGGCGCGACGAGGTTTTCTCGCAGAGATTCAGCGTCAGGCGCGTGTCGCTGCGAGGGACGCGGAGCGACAGAAACGTGTTGCTGTCAAGGAGCACCAAGCCGCGATCCGGCGTGTGGAAAAGGCTCGCAAGGCTGAGGAACGACAGCGAGCACAAGCAGCGCGGGCGCGGGAAGCCGCTCGAAAGCAAGCAGAGAAGGAAGCAAGGGAGGCGCACGTCGCGGCGATGCAGGCTGAGGTGGAGGAGCTCAACCTTGGGCTCGCTGAGACCTACGACGAAATCGACAATCTGCTGGCTGCGACACTCGGTGTTGATGACTATGTCGACCTTGAATCGCTGCGGCGAGAGGTTGAGCATCCTCCGTTTGACCGTGCTGACCTCGAGCAAGCGATCCCGGCACCGGTCCTGATTCCAGATCCCGAGGAGCCAGTGCTCGAGACTCCGCCGCCTCCCAGAGGCTTCTTTCGCAGGAAGCAAAGGCATGCCGCACGAATCGCAGCGGCCGAGAGTGCCTACGCCAACGCCCGCGCCGAGTGGGAAGTCCAGAAGGAATCCCGGCAGGCTCAACGCGAGATCGCTCAAGCCGAGCATCAGCGAGCCGAGTCTGAGCGGGCCGAGATGCTTGAGCGGGAACGAGCCAGATACCAGTCCGAGTGTGATGAGCGTGAAGCGGAGGTTGCCGAACACAACCTGGCAGTTGACACGCTGATTGCGAATCTTGCTTACGGAACCGTTGAAGCCGTTCAGGAGTATGTCTCGATCGTCCTCGCCAACTCGGTGTACCCGAAGCAGTTCATGGCCGAGCACTCATGTGAGTTCGAGCCGTCGACTGCGGAGCTTAGGATGCGCGTACTCATTCCGGGGCCGAGCAGTGTGCCAGCGGTCAAGGCGTTCAAGTACACGAGGTCTACCGATCAGATCACCAGTACCACTCTACCTAAGCGGAGCATGAAGGAGCGCTACGCAGGGGCCGTGCATCAGGTCGCCATTCGCTCGCTCCACGAGGTGTTCGAGGCGGATCGACGAGGCTTGATAAAGGCTATTTCACTTGAACTGGGAACCGAGACGATCGACCCGGCAACTGGGCAGATGACCTATGTCCCATTCATTGCGGTGGCGGTTGAGCGGGCGACATTCGTCGAGTTCGACTTGAGTGAGGTGGTCCCGCTGGCAACCCTCACTCACCTAAATGCGGCCGTTTCGAAGAACCCATACGATCTGGTTGCAGCGAACACTGGCGGAGTTCGCAAGCGGTGACTAGTAAACACTTGACCTTCAACCCCCCGCCGGGCTGGCCGCGGCCGCCGACAGGCTGGCGGCCTCCCGCGGGATGGGTACCTGATCCCAGTTGGCCAGCACCTCCTCCAGGTTGGCAGCTTTGGCTACCCGCCGATGGTAATGCGGCAGGAACTGTCGATCAGCCAGGTTCCGCGGAGTCGCCGCCTGCCGCGGAGGATGGCGGTGCGGCCATAGTAGCGTCGCGGATCGCCCAACTCGAAGCCGAGAATGCTGATCTCCGTGCGCGGCTTGAGCGAACTGGCAGCGGTGCTGATGCTGACGACTTCGTTTTGCTCGACGATGAGCGCGTGCTCCAGGGTGTTGGCATCTACCGGTACCACCATCCACTTGAGAATGCTGCCGCTTTCAAGATCCGCCTGAATGACCTGAGCTCACGAATCGCAGCAATGGTGAAAGCGAGAAGCGCGATCGAGACATCGAATCTGTTCACGTTCGACAACTCGGTTTCTAAAGGTCGCAAGATGACCGGCGATCTCTCCAAACTGATGCTGCGGGCCTACAACGCTGAGGCAGACAATTGCATTCGATCATTGCGGCTCGGGAATGTAGTGACCGCAAAGAAGCGCTTGGAGGCTTCCCGATCGTCGATCGCGAAACTCGGCGGATTGATGGAGATGCACATCAGTGACTCGTACCATCAGCTCCGGGTCGAAGAGATCGAGCTAACGGCCGATTGGCTTATGAAGAAACAGGAAGAGCGAGAGGCTGCAAGGGAAGAAAGGGCACGACTTCGGGAAGAGCGACGCGTCCAGAAGGAACTGGCTGATGAGCGCCTTCGGCTGGAGAAGGAACGCACCCACATCCAGGGTGCGCTCGCGACGCTCTACGATACTGGGAAGGTCGACGCTGATCTCGAAGCAAAACTCGCTGATATCGAGAAGGCGATAGAACAGAATGACTATCGAGCGGCGAATGTCCGCGCTGGCTACGTATACGTGATCTCCAACCGTGGTGCGTTTGGTGACGATGTTGTGAAGATCGGCCTCACTCGCAGACTCGACCCTCTCGACCGCGTCAACGAACTCAGTGGAGCCTCCGTGCCTTTCCGTTTCGATGTGCATGCCTTGTTCTTCTCTGAAGATGCTGTAACTCTCGAGAAGGAACTTCACGATCACTTTGCAGCTGTGTCCGTGAATCAAACTAACCCCCGCAAAGAGTTCTTCTTCACTTCCCCCTCAGATGTCCGTCACGTGCTGGAAGCGAAACTCGGCAATTTGCTGGAGTTCACCGAGCGTGCCGAAGCGACGGAGTACCTGCGGTCGGTGAAGTACTGGCCGGACCGCACCGCTCAACGGGCATCACCAGCGTTCGAAGCGTGATTCAGCGCGCTACTCGCGGCGGCAGGGCAGAGTTGCCCTACACGATCGCGAGCGAGGCCATGACCAAGCCGAGGTCGGTCTCCTCGTCGAGGCGCCAGACGCGGTCCAGCGCCGCCTGCCGGCGAGGCTCGTCGAGCAGGCCGGTCGTGAGCCGGCGGAACTTGGCTTCGACCTGCGCGTCGCTCATCGGCCGCTTGAAGTGGCCGGTGTAGTAGGGGACGGACGCCGTGTGCTCGCGGCCGTCCAAGGTGCGGACCGTGAGGATGTTGAGGATGGCCTCCGGCCAGGCGGCGTCGCACTCCGGGTCGCGCACGACCTCGATGCGCTGCATCAGGTCCAGCAACAGCGGGTCGCGCAGCACGTCGTCCTCGAAGTGCTCGGGCTCGAGCGTGCCGAAGCGAAGCGCGCAGGCCACGACGTAGGGGATGCTGTGGTCGGCGGTCTCCCGCGTCTCCGGACGCCAGCGCGTGGGGTCGCCCGCCATGACGCGCTTGCCGCTCTCGAATGTGCGGATCAGGACCCGGTCGACCTCGCTCACGTCGGCGATGCGGAGCACCTCCCGCGCCTCGATCGCGCCCTCGATCGCCGTCTGGGAGAAGAAGCCCGCGGGGAATCGCTTGAAGCGCGACTCCATGAGGCGGAACGCGCGGTCGTTGCCGGCCTCGCGTGCGAGGGGCGCCAGCTCGACCGGGGCGCCCGTCACGCCCTCGAAGAACCCGTGCGTGCCGGTGAACACGTTGGGTGGACCGGTCATCCCGCGCCGGGCGAGCAGGGCCGCGAAGACGCCGTTGCGGCCTGCGTTCGGGACGGCCGCCCCCTTCCAGTGGGAGATCGTCCCCCGCCGCGCCTCGGCGAGCGTCATGCTGCTGACCACGGAGATGCGCAGCGCCTCCGCGAGCTGCTCCGCGGTGAGGCCGATCACCTTGCCCGCCCCGAGCGGCGCGGAGATCGCGGCGTAGGCGGCCTGGTCCCAGACACCTCCCGAGGCGAGCTGGAAGCTGTCCGCCCAGGCGGCCTGCACCTCGTAGGCCAGCACGATAGCCGCGATCAGCTCCCGGCCCGATCGTTCGTGCGCCTCGGCGGCGGCGAGGACGACGGGGATGTTGTCGGACGGGTGGGCGGCGTCCTTGCCGGTGTAGGTGTCGTTGAAGTCCAGGTAGCGCACCATCGCACCGTTCACGAAGGCGGCCATCTCCGGCGTGGTCGTCTCGCGGGTCCCGAGCAGCGTGGCCGGCGACGAGCCGCGCACCTCGAGGGCCAGCTCGCGGGCGGCGCGCACCGGGGCGGCGTCGCTCGCTCCCAGCCCACAGCCGATCGAATCGATGACGAGCCGTTTGACCTGGTGCACCACCTCGCCCGGCAGGTCCTCGAATTCGAGGCTGCTCGCGTACCCCGCGAGGCGTTCGACGATGGGGTCGCTCATGCGCCCGCGTCCAGCGGGTCGTCGGGGCCGATCGCCTCGAGGCGGGTCTTCAGGGTGGCCATGAAGGCGCCTGCCTCGGCGCCGTCGAGGGCGCGGTGGTCGAAGCTGATCGCGAGGTTCATGACGGAGCGCACGGCGAACGCGTCGTCGCCGCGGACGACGCGCAGCTCGCGGCGAATCGCCTCGGTGGTGACGATCGCGACCTGGCCGAGTGGGACGATCGGCTGCGAGATCAGCGAGCCGAAGGCGCCGGTGTTGTCGATCGTGAGCGTCGCGCCGACGAGCTCCTCGCGGGTGAGGGTGCGGGCGCGGGCACGCTCGGCGAGGTCCTGCAACTCGCGCGAGAGCTCGGCGAGGGACTTCGAGCCAGCGGCTCGCAGCACGGGGACGAGCAGCCCGGAGTCGGTGGCGACGGCGATGCCCATGTCGAGGCGCTCGTGGCGCAGCACGCCGTCCTCGGAGTAGCTGGCGTTGAGCGCGGGATGCTCGCGCAGTGTGCGTGCGATCGCCTGCACGAAGAAGGGCATGAAGGTGAGGCGGAGGCCATGCGCCTCCTCGAAGGCGTCGCGCGCGCGGCGGCGCAGCTCGACGAGGCCGCTCACGTCGGCCTCGACGGCCATCCAGGCGACGGGGATCGTCGCGTGCGCCTCGCTCATGTGGCGCGCGATGGCGCGCCGCGTGGCGCTGAGGCGGACCGGCTCGCCCTCGCCCGGCGGCGGGGCGGCGGCCGGAGCCGCGGGCGGAGGTGGCGAGGGCGGCGCGGCGGCCTCGGCCGGCGGTGCGCCCTCGAGGAAGCGGAGCACGTCCTGGCGCGTCACGCGCCCGTTCGCGCCGCTGCCGGAGACGAGCGAGAGGTCGAGGCCGTGCTCGGCCGCGAGCCTGCGCACCGCCGGCGAGTAGCGCCCCGCAGGGCGCTCTGGCCTCGCGGATGGGGGCGGCTCGGCCGGTGCGGGTGCGGGTACCGATGGCGCGGCTTCGGGCGCCGCGGCCTCGGGCGCTTCGTCCCCGGTGGCCGTGATCTCGGCGATGGCCGCGCCGATGGGGACGGTCTCGCCCTCGGCGACGAGGATGCTCGTCAGCGTGCCCTCGAACGGTGACGGGATCTCGACGATCGCCTTGTCGGTCTCGATCTCGACGACCGGCTCGTCGCGGGCGATCGGGTCGCCGAGCTGCTTGAGCCAGCGGACGATCTCGCCCTCGGTGACGCCCTCGCCGATGTTGGGCATGGTCAGGCTGGGCATCAGCGGCCTCGCATCAGTAGGCCGCCAGCTCGCGCATCGTGGCGGCGATACGCTCCTTCGAGGGCAGCCAGTAGTCCTCGAGCGGCTTGCTGAACGGCATCGCCGGGATGTCCGGCGTGGCGAGGCGGCGCACCGGTGCGTCGAGGTAATCGAAGGCGTGCTCCGCGATCAGCGCGGCGATCTCCCCGCCCAGGCCGCCGCTGATGTTGTCCTCGTGCACGATCAGCACCTTCCCGGTGGCGCGGGCCGCCTCGAGGATGGCGTCGCGGTCGAGCGGGGCGAGCGTGCGCAGGTCGAGCACGCGCGCCTCGATGCCCTCGGCGGCGAGCTCCTCGGCCGCCTCGAGGGACTCGTGGAGCATCATGCTCCAGGCGATCACGGTCAGGTCGACGCCCTCGCGGCGCAGCGCGGCCTTGCCGATCGGCACGGCGAAGTCCTCGTCGGGCACCTCGCCGCGGATCAGCCGGTAGGCGCGCTTGTGCTCGAAGTAGATCACCGGGTCGGGGTCGCGGATCGCGGCCTTGAGCAGCCCCTTGGCGTCGTGCGGCGTCGAGGGCGCGACGACCTTCAGGCCGGGCACGTGCGCGTAGAACGCCTCGGGCGACTGGGAGTGATAGAGCGCGCCCTGGATGCCCGCGCCGTACGGCATGCGCACGACGATCGGGCAGCCCGACGCCCCGTTCGAGCGGTAGCGCCAGCGCGCGGCCTCGCTGACGAGCTGGTTGAAGGCGGGAAACGAGAAGTCGGCGAACTGGATCTCGGCGACGGGCACGGCGCCGTTCTGCGCCATCCCGATCGCCACGCCGACGATGCTCGACTCGGCCAGCGGCGTATCGAGGACGCGCTCGGGCCCGAAGCGATCGAGGAAGCCGTCGGTGACGCGGAAGACGCCGCCCTCCTGGATGTCCTCGCCCAGGATCACCATCGTCGGCAGGCGTTCCATCTCCTCTTCGAGCGCCGCGTGGATCGCCTCGATGTAGGTCGCTTCCGTCATGGCGCGTCGCCTTCCTCGTGGAAAACGTGCCGCAGCGCCGACTGCGGCTCCGGATCGGGTGCGGCGAGGGCACGGTCGACGGCGGTGTCGACCTCCTCGCGGACCTCGGCGGCGTAGCGCTCGGCCTCCTCCTCGGCGAGCGTGCCGGCCTCGAGCAGGCGCGTGCGGAAGCGGTCGATCGGGTCGTTGCGCGCCCACTCCTCGACCTCGGCGCGCGGACGGTAGCGGCGGTCGTCGTCGCTCGAAGTGTGCGGGACGAGGCGGTAGGTCTTGGCCTCGATCAGCTTCGGGCCGTGGCCGCGGCGCAGCTCCTCGACGCTCCAGCGCATCTCCTGGTGCACTGCGAGGATGTCGTTGCCGTCGACGGTGGAGGCGGGGATGTCGTAGCCGCGGGCGCGCTCGGCGACGTGGCGCACGGACATCTGCTTCTCGCTGGTCTCGGAGATGGCGTAGCCGTTGTTCTCGCAGAAGAAGAGCACTGGCAGCCGGTGGATGGCGGCGAAGTTGAGCGCCTCGTGGAAGTCGCCCTGGGCGGTGGCGCCCTCGCCGAAGTAGACGACCGCGACCTCGTCCAGCCCTCGTAGCTTCGAGGCGTAGGCGATGCCGGCGGCGTGCGGCAGGTTGGCGCCGATCACGCTGGAGCGGGTGACGACGCGCTCCTCCGGGAAGGACCAGTGGCTCGGCATTTGGCGTCCGCCGGAGTTGGGGTCGTCCGCCTTCGCGAAGAGGCTGAGCATGATCTGCTCGGCGCTCATGCCGAGCACGACCATCACGCCGGTGTCGCGGTAGTAGGGCAGCACCCAGTCGACGCCACGCTTGAGCGCGTGGGCGGAGCCGACCTGAGCCGCCTCGTGACCGGTGCCGGTGACCGCGAAGGCGGCCCGGCCCTGGCGGTTGAGGATCAGCATGCGATCGTTGATCTCGCGCGAGAGCAGCATGTCGCGATACATGCGCCGGTGCAGGTCGCTGGCGCGAAGGCCGCTCTCCGGCTGATGGATGCGGGTCATGGCTCGCCGCCGCTTCCCGTGAACTCCAGCGTCAGCCAGGCGGGGCGAGGATGCCGCCTCCCTATCAGTATAGTGGCGTCCGGGGCGCCTCGATGGCTGCGCTCCCGGAGCCGGCCCGGGCGCGAGAGGGGGACGAGATGTCGCAACTACACCTCGAGGTATCGGACTACATCGCGGTGATCACCATGGACAACCCGCCTGTCAACGCGATGGACCGCGACTGGAACATGATCGAGATGCTCGACTCGTTCGCGGACCGCGACGACGTACGCGTCTGCATCCTCACCGGCGCCGGGACGCGGGCGTTCTGCGCGGGCGCGGACGTGAAGCGCGGGGCTCGTGAGGCGGGGACCACGCCTGCGCCGGGCACGCGGCTGGCGACGAGCCGCGCCGCCCGCGAGCGCTACAACGCGATCGTGGAGTGCGCGGTGCCGGTGATCGGCGCCATCAACGGGCACGCGCTGGGCGCGGGCATGGCGCTGGCGGCCTGCTGCGACTTCCTGATCGCCTCGGAGAACGCGACGTTCGGCCTGCCCGAGGTCAACGTCGGGCTGCTCGGCGGCGCGAGCCAGATGGGCCGCGTCTTCCCGCATGGCTGGCTGCGCTGGGCGAACATGACCGGCCAGCGCATCAGCGCCCAGCAGGCACTGATGGCAGGCGCGGTGCTGCGCGTGGTGCCGCCGGAGCAGCTGATGGACGAGGCGATGGCCGAGGCGCGCGTGGTCGCCTCGAAGATGCCGCTCGGTGTGCAGATGGTGAAGTCCACGCTCAACGTGATCGAGAACACCGACATCAAGAACGGCTACCGCTACGAGCAGACGCAGACGGCGATCCTCTCGAAGACGGAGGACTCCGCCGAGGCGAAGCGCGCCTTCGCGGAGAAGCGGCAGCCGGTCTGGAAGGGCCGCTAGGCGCGCGAGCGTGTGCGGGGGTTGGTAGCAGGGGCCGGATTTGAACCGGCGACCGACGGCTTATGAGTCCGCTGCTCTACCACTGAGCTACCCTGCCGTGCTCGCGATCTTAGGCTCGCCACCCCGTCGCTGTCGATGCGGCGCGCCACTCGGAAGCGCCGGGTCCGCCGCTACAATCCCCGGCAGCGCGTGGCGAGGAGGTCGGTGAGCGATGAGCGATGGCGAGGCCGGCCGCCTCTGGGCGGCCATCGAGGAGTCCACCGACCGGATCATCGGGGCGCTCGACGACCTCGATGCCGACGAGCTGAACTGGCGGCCAGCTGGCGAGGAGACGAACAGCCTCTTCGTGCTCGCCACGCACATGCTCGGGGCGCTCGACGAAACGCTGCTCGGCGTGCTCTGCGGGCTGCCCTACGAGCGGGATCGCGACTCGGAGTTCGTCGCCTCGGACGCGACTGCCGACGCGCCCGTTGCGCGCTGGATCGAGCTGCGCCCGCGGATCGCCGAGGAGCTGGTCGCGCTGAGCGATGACGAGCTCGGCGAGCCTCGGGAGCATCCGCGCCGCGGCGCGACGACCGGCCGCGCCCTGCTGCTCTTCACCGTGCAGCACACCGCCGAGCACGCCGCCCACGCCGAGCTGACGCGTCAACTCATCGAGGCGCGGCGTTCCCCCTCACCTTGACCCTCTCCCGCCAGGAGACCTTGCGGAACTCCCATAAGCCCGATCCGGCTCCCTCTCCCTGGGGAGAGGGCGGGGGTGAGGGGGAGGACT
>VXMT01000264.1 GCA_009840965.1 Chloroflexota bacterium | reverse complement strand
CGCGCGGGAGTCCTCCCCCTCACCCCCGCCCTCTCCCCAGGGAGAGGGGGCCGGAGGATGGCGAGGCTTACGAGGCGGCGGGCTCGCCCCAGCCGCCGCCGCCCGGCGTCTCGACGCGCACGACGTCGCCCGCCCGGGCGTCGAAGGTTGTCTTGCCAGCGAGCGGGATCTCTTCGCCGTCACGCTCGAGGGCGTTGCGTCCGGGAGCGCCCGGTGAGCCGCCGCGCAGGCCCCAGGGCGCCGTCGTGCGGCGCTCGCTGACGATCGTCACGGTCGCCTCGCCGAGGAACTGCGTGCGGCGGATCATGCCGTCTCCGCCCTCGTGGCGGCCGCTGCCACCGCTGCCGCGGCGCACGCTCTGCTCGACGACGCGCAGCGGGTAGGCCAGCTCGAGCGCCTCTGCCGGGGTGTTGAGCGTGTTGGTCATGTGACTGTGCGTGGCGGCCATGCCGGGCCCATCCGGGCCGCCGCCGAGGCCGCCGCCAGTGGTTTCGTAGTAGGCCCAGGGCCGGCCGTTGCGCGGGTCGATGCCGCCGGCCGCGAGGTTGTTCATCGTGCCGCTCGAGGCGGCGGGCATGCGCTCGGGCAGCGCCTGGCTGAGCGCTCCCCAAACCGCATCGACGATGCGCTGCGAGGTCTCGACGTTGCCGGCGTTGACGGCCACGGGCGGCCGCGCGTTCACGAGGCTGCCCTCGGGCAGGGTGAAGCTGAAGGGGCGGAACAGCCCGGCGTTCGTCGGTGCGCCCGGCGGCAGCAGGCAGCGCAGCACGTAGTACGACGCCGAGCGCGTCACTGCGGCGACGGCGTTGATCGAGGCAGGCCGCTGCGGCGCCGTGCCCGTGAAGTCGAGGTGCAGACCGCGCTCCGAGATCGTCACCTCGACGACGATCGGCAGCGGCCCGTCCCCGTAGCCGTCGTCGTCCATCGCGTCCTCGAAGCGGTAGACGCCGTTCGGGAGCGTCGCGATCGTCGCGCGGGCGAGTCGCTCGCCGTAGTCGAGCAGCGCTTCCGAGGAGCGCCGGAACTGCCTGAGCCCGAGGCGCGCGGCGAGCGCCTGCAGCCGTTCGCCGCCCACGCGCTGCGCGGCGATCTGGGCCGCGAAGTCGCCGCGCCGCTCGTCCGGCGTGCGCACGTTGCGCAGCACCAGCGCCAGCGTCTCCTCGACGGGCTCGCCAGCTCGCATGATGCGCAGCGGCGGGATCACGAGGCCCTCCTGGATCAGCTCGCGCGCGACCGGCATCGAGCCCGGCGCGCTGCCGCCGATGTCGGCCTGGTGTGCGCGGCTCGCGACGAAGCCGATCGGCCGGGCGCGCCGTCCGCGCGGCCCATCCGCTGCGAAGACGGGAGAGACCATCGTGACGTCCGGCAGGTGCGTCCCGCCGAGGTAGGGGTCGTTGAGGACCGCGACATCGCCCTCGGTCCAAGGGGCGAGCGCCTCGACGGCGCGCACGGACTCGGGCATCGCGCCGAGGTGCACCGGAATGTGGGCGGCCTGCGCGAGCGGCTGCCCGTCGGCGTCGAAGACCGCGCACGAGAAGTCGGCGCGCTCCTTGATGTTGGGCGAGAGCGCGGTATGACGCAGCGTCGCGCCCATCTCCTCGGCCGCCGAGGAGACAAGCGAGTCGAAGATGGCGAGGCGGGCCGCATCGATCTCGCTCATCGCCGCCCTCCCCCGGCCTCGCGCAGGATCAGGTTGCCCGACGCTGCCCGGTCCGGCTGTGCGCGCCAGCCCGGCGGGACCAGCGTCGTCGTGTCGAGCTGCGTGAGGATCGCCGGTCCCTCAACGCCCGCGGTGCCGAGGCTGTGGCGCTCGAGGATGCGCGTGCGGCGCGGCCGGTCCCACACGACGGTGGCAGTCGTCTCCTCTTGATCCTCACCGTGCTCGGGGATCGCCTGAGCCTCGCCGCGGAAGCCCGGTGCGCGCGCCTTCACGCGCGCGACGACGATCTCGGCGTCGCGGTCAGGGTCGGCGTGGCCGAAGCGCTCCTCGTGCGCCTCGGCGAGGGCGCGCCGCAGCGCCGCCGCGCCCAGCGAGCGTCCGAGCGGCACGGTCAGCTCGTGCGACTGCCCGGCGTAGCGCAGGTCGGCGCTGCGCTCGATGCGCACGCCGCGCCGGTAGCCGTCCTCGGCGAGCGCAGCCCTCGCCTCCGACTCAAGGTCCGCGAAGGCCTCGCGCAGCGTTTCGAGCGTGCCGGAGGCGTCGGCGGGTACCCGCAGCATCAAGCCGCGCGCGAGGTCCTTCGTGACGTTGGCGTGGAGCATGCCGGAGGCGGAGAGCACGCCGGGCGCGGGCGGTACTATCACCGTCTCCACGCCCAGCTCGGCGGCCACCTCGCAGGCGTGGAGCGGCCCCGCGCCCCCGAAGGCGACGAGGGCGAAGTCGGCCGGGTCGAAGCCGCGTTCGACCGAGATCAGCCGCAGGGCGCGCACCATGTTGGCGTTGACGACCTCGATCACCGCCCGCGCGGCGCGGCGCACGTCGCCCCCGAAGGCGGGCGCGATCGTCGCGAGCGCGCGCTCGGCGCGGTCGGGGTGCAGCGCCATCCCGCCGCCGAGGAAGCGATCGGGCCGCAGCCGCCCGAGCACGGTGTGCGCGTCGGTGACGGCGGGCAGCTCGCCGCGGCCGTAGGCGGCGGGACCGGGGTCCGCGCCCGCACTCTGCGGGCCGACGCGCAGCGCGCCGCCGTCGTCGATCCACGCGATTGAGCCGCCGCCCGCTCCGACCGTGTGCACGTCGACGGCCGGCGTGCGGATCGGCATCCCGTCCACGTCGTGGTCGCCGCGCTCGAGGATGCGGCCGGGGCAGAGGCTGACGTCGGTTGACGTCCCGCCCATGTCGAAGGTGATCGCGTGCTCCATGCCCGAGGCGCGGGCGGCCTCGAACGCCCCGGCGACGCCTCCGGCCGGCCCGGAGAGCACGGTGCGCACGGCCTCGTGGCCCGCCTGTGCGGCGCTGATGCTGCCGCCGTTCGACTGCATGATGCGCAGCCGCGGGGCCGCGCCCCCTGCCGCGTCCGCGAGTCCGCCCTCGAGCGCAGTCAGGTAGCGCGTCATCGCCGGGGCGACGTAGGCGTTCGCGACCGTCGTGCTCATCCGCTCGAACTCGCGGTGCTCGGGCAGCACCTCGTGCGAGACGGAGCAGTGCAGGCCGGAGACGCCCTCGATGGCGCGCGCCAGCCCGGCGCTCCGGCGCTCGTGGTCCGGGTTCACGAACGAGAAGATCAGGCAGATCGCGATCGCGTCCACGCCGGCCTCGGCGATCGCCCGCAGCACGCGCTCGGCGCCCTCCTCGTCGAGCGCCTCGACGACCTCACCGTCGGCGGCGATACGTTCGGCGACCTCGAAGCGCAGCTCGTCGGGCACGAGGGGCGGCGGGCGGGTGGGGTGGAGCGCGTAGAGGTCGGGACGCGCCTGGCGGCCGATCGCGAGCGTGTCGCGGAAGCCCCCGGTCGTGATCAGCGCGGTGCGCGCCCCGCTGCGGGTGAGCAGCGTATTGGTCGCCACCGTCGAGCCGTGCACCACCTCCCGGGGCGTCCACCCCGCCTCGGCGATCCCGGCCAGCACCGCGCGCGAGGGGTCGTCGGGCGTCGAGGGGCGCTTGGCGATGCGCAGCGCCTCGCCGTCCCAGTAGAGGAAGTCGGTGAACGTGCCGCCGACATCGACGCCGAGCAGGCGGACGGTGCGCTGCTCGGGACTCACGTGCTGCGGCTGCTGGCCGCTACGAGCGCGGCAATCCGAGACCGCGCGTCGCGATGATGTTGCGCTGGATCTCGGACGTTCCGCTGTAGATCGTCGTGGCTACTCGCCGCACGTACTCCTGAGTCGGTCCGGCGTGGAGCGGCGCGCGCGGGTCGTCGGCGTCCCAGAGGTTCGCGTAGAGGCCGAAGGCGCGAGACGCCGTCTGGGCGATGCGCTGCCCGGTCTCGCTCACGAAGACCTTCGCGATCGAGGCCTCGTAGTTCGGCACGATGCCCTGGTCCTGCATCGAGGCGATGCGCGCCGAGAAGTTGAAGCCCACCTCGGTCTCCGCGAGCCGCTCGGCGATCGCCGAACGCAGCACCGGGTAACGCGCGATGCGCGAGCGCCAGCGCTCCTCGCCGCGCAGCTCGGTGACGAAGCGGTCGAGGTCGGCGCGCAGCCGCACCGCCCCGGCCACGCCGGAGCGCTCGAAGTCCATGAGCGTCATGCCCACGTACCAGCCGCGGTTGACCTCGCCGACCACGTGCGTCGAGGGCGTGCGCACGCCCTCGAAGAAGGTCTCGTTGAACTCGTGCCGCCAGCCCATGTCGACGAGCGGGCGGACCTGCAACCCGCTGGTGTGGATGTCGTCGACGAGCATGAAGGAGATGCCGCGGTGCTTCGGCGCGTTGCGGTCCGTGCGCGCGAGCAGGAAGAGCGAGTCCGAGGAGTGCGCGCCGGAGGTCCAGATCTTCTGGCCGTTGATCACGTACTCGTCGCCGTCGCGGTCCGCCGAGGTCTGCAGCGAGGCGAGGTCCGATCCGGAGCCGGGCTCCGAGTAGCCCTGCGCCCAGGCGACGTCGCCGGAGAGGATCGGAGGAAGGTAGCGCGCCTTCTGCTCCTGGCTGCCGTGCACGATCAGCGTCGGGCCGAGCGTCATCACGCCGTGGCCGCCCACCTCGGGCGCGCCGGCCATCGCGAGCTCGTGCTTGAAGATGAACTGCTCCATCGGGCCGAGGCCCGCGCCGCCGTACTCCTTCGGCCAGTGGGGGGCGATCCAGCCGTGGCCGGAGAGGGCATTCGCCCAGCCCTCCGCGGCTTCGCGGCGCGCCGGATCGTCCGAGGAGCGGTCGGACTGCCAGTTCGCCTCGTTGCGGCCCTGCTCGGCCATGCGCCGGTAGAGCGGTGGGAGGCCTTCCGTGGCGAGGTTGCGCACCTCGGCTCTGAATGCGGCCTGTTCCGCGCTGTCGCTCCAGTCCATGACGTGCCCCTCGTGCCTGCCCGTGCGGGTCCGCTGCCTGCCCCGGCCATGATAGCGCGTAGCCGGGCGTCCGACGCGGAGCGCGCGTCGGGTATCCTGCGCGCGGCGCACGGCGAAGGGACGCAAGCGATGCAGATCCGCGCGGCGATCTTCAGGAAGCCACACGATCCCCTGACCATCGAGGATGTCGAGATCGCCAAACCGATCGGCAAGGAGGTGCTCGTCCGCACCGTCGCCTCCGGTGTCTGCCACAGCGACAAGCACAACATCGACGACCTCGTTGGCGACCGCTGGCGCGGCGTAGACAGCGCCATCCTCGGCCACGAGGGTTCCGGCGTTGTCGAGGCGGTCGGCCCCGACGTGACGTACGTGGAGCCGGGCGATCACGTGGTCGCCTGCCTCTCCGGGTTCTGCGGCAACTGCGAGCAGTGCCTGCGCGGCCGCCCGCACCTCTGCACCGGCAGGGGCGTGGTGATGCGGGATGCAGCGGATCCGCCGAGGTACTCCAAGGACGGCGAGCCCGTGCGGCAGGGCTACGACATCGCGAGCTACGCCGAGGCGATGCTGCTGCACGAGAACTCGGTCGTGAAGCTTGACAAGCGCTACCCACTGGAGACGGCATCGATCGTCGGCTGCGCCGTCACTACCGGCTTCGGCGCCGCGATCCGCACGTCGGGCCTCCAGCCCGGCGAGACGGCGGCGGTCTTCGGCTGCGGGGGCGTCGGGCTCTCGGTGATCCAGGGCGCGCGCGTCGCGGGGGCGCGCCGCATCATCGCCGTCGACAGGTTCGACGCGAAGCTCGACCTCGCCTGCGAGCTGGGCGCCACCGACGCCGTCAACGCCAGCGAGACCGACCCCGTCGCCGCGATCCGCGAGCTGACGGGCGGCCGCGGCGTGGACCATGCCTTCGAGGCCGTCGGACTGCCGATGCTCGTCACGCAGGCCGTGCAGAGCCTCGCGATCCGCGGAACGGCGACGGTCGTCGGCGTGCTCCCGGCAGGCGCGAACATCGAGTTCCCCTGGGAGGCGCTGCGCCCGGAGTGCCGCCTCCAGACCTCGAGGATGGGGTCGAACGCCTTCCGTTACGACATCCCGCACTACATGGAGCTGTACGAGCAGGGCCGCCTCCGCCTCGACGAGATGATCACCCACCGCATCGCGCTCGACGACCTCAACGACGCCTTCCGCCGGATGGACGAAGGCGAGGGCGCACGCAGCCTAGTGCTGTTCGGCTGACCTGAGCGGGCGGAAAAGGTGGCGACGATGCTGATGCGCGCGGCGATCTTCCGCAGACCGCACGAGCCAATGATGGTCGAGGAGGTCGAGATCGCCGATCCGATCGGCAAGGAGGTGCTCGTGCGCACCGCCGCCTCCGGCGTCTGCCACAGCGACAAGCACTCCCTCGACGGCCTCGTCGGTGCCCGCTGGCAGGGCTTCGACAAGGTCGTCCTCGGGCACGAGGGATCGGGCGTGGTCGAGGCGGTCGGCCCGGACGTCACCTACGTGGAACCGGGCGACCACATCGTCGCCTGCCTCTCCGGGTTCTGTGGCAGCTGCGAGCAGTGCCTGCGCGGTCACCCCAACCTCTGCACCAGCAAGGAGGACACGTTGATGCGCGGCGCCGAGGATGCGCCAAGGCTCTCGATTGACGGCGTGCCGGTGCGCCAGGGCTCCGAGATCGCCAGCCACTCGGAGGCGATGCTGCTGCACGAGAACTCGGTGGTGAAGATCGACAAGCGCTATCCGCTCCAGACGGCCGCGATCGTCGGTTGCGCCGTCACCACCGGCTTCGGCGCCGCGATCCGCACGTCGGGCCTCAAGCCGGGCGAGACGGCGGCGATCTACGGCTGCGGCGGCGTGGGGCTCTCGATCCTCCAGGGCGCGCGGGTCGCCGGGGCGCGGCAGATCATCGCCGTCGACAAGTTCGACGCGAAGCTCGATCTCGCGCGTGAGCTGGGCGCCACCGACACGGTCAACGCGACGGAGACCGACCCCGTGGCAGCGATCCGCGAGCTGACTGGCGGCCGCGGCGTGGACCACGCTTTCGAGGCCGTCGGGCTGCCGATGCTGGTGGACCAGGCCGTGCGCAGCCTCGCGATCCGCGGCACGGCGACCCTCGTCGGTGTCCTCCCGGCGGGCTCGAGCATCGAGTTCCCGTGGGAGGCGCTGCGGCCGGAGTGCCGCCTGCAAACCTCGCGGATGGGCTCGAACGCCTTCCGCGTGGACATCCCGAACCACCTCGAGTTGTACGAGCAGGGCCGCCTTCGCCTCGACGAGATGATCACCCGCCGCATCCCGCTCGACAGCATCAACGACGCCTTCCGCGCGATGGACGAGGGCGACGGCGCGCGCAGCCTGCTGGTGTTCGACTGAGGGCGGTCGCGGTCAGGCTGCTTCCCACGGGTTGATGACGCCCACATCGAGGTAGTCGAAGTCGGCTACGTTGCGCGTGGCTACCGCGAGATCATTGACCACGGCTGTTCCCGCGATAAGGGCGTCCGCGAGGAGAAGCGTGCGGCCCGATTGGCGGGCCGTTGCCCGCAGCAGGGCAGCTTGTTCAGCCTCCGCGCGCCGTAGGGGGAGTACACGATCCTCGTACATGCCGATGAAGCCCACCATCACGGCGCGCATCCGATCACGGCGGCTGCCGGGTGGAAGCCGGGCGAGACCGAATTCCAGCTCGTGGATCACGATTGCCGCGAGCCACAGATCGGGCTCCTCAGTAAGGAAGGCAAGAACTCGCGGGCTGGGCGCGGGCCTCATGATCTCCGAGACCACGTTAGTGTCGAGCAGGGCGCTGCTCATGCCGTCTCTTCGTCATCGTCAACGAATGGGATCCTCCGGTCGGGCTCGTGGCGGCTGGGCAACTCCAGTTCGATCCCGCGCGGCATGTTCTCGACCAGCCATTGGCCGAGGGGCTTGCGAGGCTCGACTCGCTCACGCCAGACGTGCTCGGGCACGACGACGAACGGCTTCCGCGCGCCGATCCGCTGCGGCCCCTGTTCCTCCGCGAGCCTGAGGATCTCGGACAGCCGCGCCTTGGCCTCGGCGACGGTCCAGACGCGGTCGGGTGTGGCGCGCTGCGGGGTCGTCATGGCAGCCCTCCATCAATACATGGACTAGTCTAGACTAGTCTAGTTAGATGCACACAACTGTGCAGCAGGGAACCCCGGACTGGCTACGCGCTGCCTGCCTCTCGCGTCTCCTCGATCGTGATCGGGTAGTAGTCGCCCGAGGCCAGCTCCGCCACGAGGTCCTCGATGCTGGCGATGGGGTGGGCGAAGGCGGTGAGGCAGCGGCCGATGGCGCTCACGTAGTGCGCGTCGCTGCCGCCCACGCAGCCGAGGCCGTGCTCCTGCGCCAGCTCGAGGGCGAGTGCGTTCTCCGCGTCCGAGCTGCCGCCGTTGAGCGTCTCCACCGCCTCGACGACGCCCTCGACGTTGTAGCCGCCCGCGACGTGCTCGGCGAGGCCGATACTCGCACGGCCCGCGTGCGCGCCGACGGCGAAGCCGCCGGTCTCGCGGGCGACGCGGAAGATCTCCTCGGAGGGAAGGCGCACCGAGGACAGATCGAAGCGCCGCGAGAACTCCTCGCTGATGCCGTAGACAAGGACGTGGCCGACCTCGGTCTCCAGCTCGGCGCCGCGCAGCACGACCACCTCGTACTGCTCGGCGAGCGCGTCGTAGGAGACGGCGGGGTCGAACTGGCGATGCTCGGTGAGCACGAAGCCGTCGACGACGTAGCCACGCTTGCGGCGCGCGACGATCCACTTGAGATAGCCCTCGACGGTCCCGCCGGCGTCGTCCGAGGCGTCGGTCGAGTGCGAGTGCAGATCGAGGTAGAAGCGCCGTCCGGCGCCTGCTCCGCTGCTGATCGTCTGGCCTTCCCGCTGCCCGGGCGCGTGGCGCGCGCTCGCGGTAGCTCCATCCTCGGACAGCCGTGCCTCAGAGGCCAACCAGCTCACGCACCTGCTGCATGTCGAGGTGCTCCCGCACGACGGCGGCGAGCCGATCGAACGCCTCCTCGCGTCGTTGCTCCTCGGACGCGTCGATGCCGCGGCCGCGGCGCCCGAGGGCGTGCAAGAGGGCGGCACGCAGCCGGTCGTTGTGCAGCAGCCCGTGGAGGTAGCTGCCCGCAACGCGGCCGTCGGGGGAGACCGCGCCGTCCGGCTCGCCGCCCAGGCGCAGCAGCGGACGCACCCCGTCCTCACGCGTCGCGGCGCTCTCGCCCATGTGGATCTCGTAGCCCTCGACCGGCAGGCCCGAAGCCCCTTCCCACGGCCCCGCGGAGGCGAATACCTCGCCCGAGGCGCGGCGCGTCGTCTTCTCGGCCGAGAAGCGCGTCGCGATGGGCAGCAGGCCAAGGCCGCGCAGCGCAGTGCCGGGCGCGGCCTCGACGCCGTCCTCGTCCACAAGGCGCTCGCCGAGCATCTGCAGGCCGCCGCAGATGCCCAGCACCGCGCCGCCATCCGCCGCATGCGCCTCGATCGCGCGGTCGAGGCCGCGCTCGCGTAGCCAGCCGAGGTCTGCCACCGTCGCCTTCGTGCCCGGCAGCACCGCGAGGTCGGGGCGCCCGAACTCACCGGCGCTGCGCACGTAGCGCACGCGCACGCCCGGCTCGCGGACGAGCGGATCGAAGTCGTCGAAGTTGGCGATCCGCGGCAGCTGCACGACCACGACATCGACCTCGCCCACAGCGGCCGCGCCTGACGCCGAAGCGGCGCGTTCGAGGGCGACCGCGTCCTCCTCGGCCACGCCGACATCGTCGATCCATGGGATCACGCCGAGCACCGGCACGCCCGTACGCTCCTGGAGCTCCTCGATCGCCGGGCCGAGCAACGACGGGTCGCCGCGGAAGCGGTTGATGACAAAGCCTCGCACGAGGGCGCGATCCTCGGGGGGCAGCAGCTCGAGGGTGCCGAGCAGGTGCGCGAAGACGCCGCCGCGGTCAATGTCGCCGACGATCAGCGCCGGCCCCCGCGCGTGGCGCGCCACCCGCATGTTCGCGAGGTCGCCCGCCCGCAGGTTCGGCTCGGCGGGGCTGCCCGCGCCTTCGGCGATCACGAGATCGAAGCGCCCTCGCAGCTTGTCGAGGGCGCGCGCCGCGTCCGGCCAGAGATCGCGCTTGCGAGAGGGGAAGTCGGCGCTGTGCAGGCGGCCCGCGGGTCGCCCCAGGAGCACGAGCTGCGATGTGCGGTCGCCCTGCGGCTTGAGCAGTACCGGGTTCATCTCGACGCTGGGCTCGAGGCCCGCCGCGCGCGCCTGCTCGGCCTGGGCGCGCCCGATCTCGAGGCCGTCGGGGGTGACGGCCGCGTTGTTCGACATGTTCTGGGCTTTGAATGGCGCGACCCGCACTCCGTCCTGCCGGGAGATCCGGCAGAGCGCTGCCACCAGCACCGACTTGCCGACCGACGAGGCCGTCCCGGCAACCAGCAGTACCGGCGCGAGCCGCGCCTCGGGAGTCACGTCCGTTCCTCCAGCGTCTCGTCGATGGCGGCGAGGAGGCGCGGCAGGTCTCGCGCGGACGGCGTGGCGATGCGCACCCACTCGGGCAGGCCGAACGAACCGCACTCGCGGACGGCGAAGCCGCGTCGCAGCAGCCGGGCGCGCAGCGTGCCGGCGTCGCCGACGCGCGCGAGCACGAAGTTCGCCCGCGAGGGCGCGGTCGCGATGCCCCGCACGCCGAAGAAGCTCCGCATCGCCTCGCGGGTCTCACCCACCTCGTGGGTAATCGCGCGCCGCGAGGCGTCGAGCGGCAGGGCCGCGCGGGCCGCGGCGAGGGCGGGAGCGCCGACGACCCAGGGCTGCTGTAGCGCGGCGAGCCGAGCGATCAGTTCGGTGGAGCCGGTGACATAACCAACACGCAAGCCGGGAATCGAGTGGAGCTTGGTGAAGGAGTGCACCGCGAGCACGGGGAAACCCTGTCGCACGAGTTCGTTGGCGCCCCACGCGCCCTCCACGAACGGCTCGTAGATAACGTCAAGCAGCAGGACGCCGCCGCTCTCCGCCGCCAGGCGCCGCACCGCGCCGGCCTCGAGGTAGGCGCCGTGCGGGTTGCCGGGATTGCCGAGCATCACGAGCGGGGCAGGGGGCGAGTCCGAGGGCGGGACGAACTCAGGCGGGGCGGCGGCGTGGCGGACGACGTGCGCTCCGGCGGCTCGCGCCGCGCTCTCGTACTCGCTGAAGGCGGGGGTGAAGACCGTGCAGGCGTCGCCGGGGTGCAGCAGCGCGCGCGCCGCAAGGTGGATCGCGCCGGTTGCCCCCGCCGTGACCAGCACCTGCTCCGGCTCGAAAGCAATCGACTCCGCGATCGCGTCGCGCAGCGAGGCGGCGTCGGGCTCCGGGTAGCGATCGATCGCGGCGTTGCGCGCGGCCTCGATGACGGCGGGGTGCGGTCCGTCCGGGTGGAGGTTCGCCGAGAGGTCGATCACGCCCTCGGCGCCCGCCCTGGCCGCCGCGAGGTCGGCGTCGCTCAGTCCGCCGTGGACGATGCGGCTCACGGCCGCAGCTTCGCCGCGGCGAGTGCCGCGATCAACGCGCCCGCAGTCAGCGCCGCCGCCTCCGAGGCGATGCGGCGCGCCCGGCTGATGTCGGCGCTGGTTGGCGCGCGCAGGCCCTCGCCGAGCACGTAGACGCCGCGCTTGCCGAGTTGCACGCCGAGCGCGCCTGCCATCGCCGCCATCGGGTGGCCCGCGTTCGGGCTCTCGGTGCGGCCCGCGTCGAGGCGCCAGTGCCGCAGGGCGCGCGCACCGGCGCCGTGCCGGATGGCGGCAGCGCAGATCGCGAGCGCGGTCAGCCGCGCGGGAACGAGGTTGAGCACGTCGTCCGCTCGCGCCGCCGCCTCGCCGAGGTCCCGGTAGCGCTCAGTGCGGTAGCCCCAGAGCGCGTCGAGGGTGTTCGCCGCCCGGTAGACCCACGCTGCCGGCAGCCCGCCCGCCGCGTACCAGAGCCACGGGGCGATCACGCTGTCGCTGAGGTTCTCGGCAAGCGACTCGATGGCCGCGGCCGCGACCTCGCCCGGCCCGAGGCTGCTCACGTCGCGACTCACGAGGTGTCTCGCGAGCAGCGCTCGCGCCTCCTCGAGATCGTCGTGCCCGAGAGCGTCCTCGACCTCCCGGACGCGGTCCAGAAGCGTGCGCAGCGCAAAGCCGAGCGAGAGCAGGCCGGCATCCACAGCCGTGCGCGCAGGCCCTCGCCGCGCGCCGAACAGCGCGGGGAGCAGCGCGGCTGTCGTGGCGGAGAGCAGCGGGAGGGCGACCGCGGCGCCGAGCCCGTACCTGCGCCGCCCCTCGGCGCGGGCCGGGGCGACAACCTCGAGCGCCCTCGCGAGGGCGCCCAGCGCGCCGACGGGGTGGAGGCGCGTCGGCGGGTCGCCCGCGACGCGGTCGATCGCGATGGCCAGCGCGAGGGTGAGCGCCCGGTTCATTGCCGCGCTCCAGGCTCAGAAGTCGAGGCCGGGCTGGGCCTTGATGCCTTGCTGGAAGGGGTGCTTCACCTCGGTCATCTCCGTCACGAGGTCGGCGAACTCGACCAGCTCCGGCGCGGCGTCGCGGCCGGTGAGGATCACGTGCACGTCCGCGGGGCGCTCTCGGAGCGTCGCGATCACCTCCTCCACGTCCAGCCAACCGTAGCTGATCGGGTACGTGATTTCGTCGAGGACCACGAGGTCGTACTCGGCCGACTCGAGCTTCTCGCGCGCGAGCGCCCAGCACTCGCGGGCCAGCGCGATGTCCTTGTTGATGTCTTTCGAGAGCCAGGTGAAACCGTCCCCGAGCGGAATCATCTCGATGCCCATGCGGGCGGCAGACCGCGTCTCGCCGTAGTTGGCGGTCTTCGACTTGATGAACTGCAGCCAGCAGATCTTCCAGCCGCGGCCCCAGGCGCGCAGTGTCACGCCGAGGGCGGAACTGGTCTTGCCCTTGCCGTGCCCGGTGTAGAGCAGGACCAGCGGCTCGCGCTTGCGCGCCAGGCCCTCGTGCCGCCCTCGCGGCTGTTCAACCTCGGACATCTCAGCCTCCCAGCCGTGACGGCAGCACCAGCGGCGCGCCCGTCAGCGGGTGCGCCACCACGGTGACCGCATCGCCGTAGAGGCGGCCGACGATCTCCGGCGTGATGACGTCCTCGGGCGGCCCGGACGCGACGACAACCCCGCGGTCGAGCAGCACGAGCCGGTCGCAGTAGGCGATCGCCAGCGTCAGGTCGTGGACCACGAGCACGACGCCGCTCCCGCGCCTCGCGAGGTCGGCGACCAGCTCCAGCACCTCGTGCTGCGCCCCGGCGTCGAGGTTCGCGGTCGGCTCGTCGAGTAGTAGGAGCGGCGCCTGCTGCGCGAGCGCCCGGGCGATGAAGGCGCGCCTCCGCTCGCCTCCGGAGAGGGTTCCGAGCTCGCGCCCGGCCAGCTCGAGGCAGCCCGCCTCGCGCAGCGCATCCTCGGCGATGGCATGGTCGCGGGCGGACTCCCGCGAGAGCAGCCCGAGGTGCGGGTGGCGGCCGAGCAGTGCGAGCTGGCGCACGCGCAGCGTGGCCGGGGCCTCGGGGAGCTGCTGCACGACGGCCACACGGCGCGCCAGCTCGCGGCGCGCGAGCGCCTCGAGGCCGTCGCCGCCGACGCGGATCTCGCCACCCCGCAGCTCGGCGAGGCCGGTGACGGCGCGCAGCAGCGTGCTCTTGCCCGCTCCGTTCGGCCCGACGAGCCCGACGATCTCGCCCGCCCGTACATCGAGGCTGACGCCGTCGAGCACGGAGTTGCCGTCGATCTCCACGGCGACGTCGCGTGCCTCGAGGAGGAGTGCGGGCGCCTCGGCGGCGCGGGCGGGCGACAGGGCTGGGGCCGCGGTGGCCATCAGAGCACCTCCGCCTTGCGGCTGCGCAGCAGCCAGAGGAAGAAGGGCCCGCCGATCAGCGCCGTCACCACGCCGACCGGAAGCTCCTGAGGCGCAAGCAGCGTGCGGGCGAAGGTGTCGACGGCGATCAGGAACGAGGCGCCGAAGAGGGCGGAGAGCAGGAGCAGCCGCCGGTAGTCGGTTCCGAAGACGAGGCGCACGGCGTGCGGCACGAGCAGCCCGACAAAGCCGATCACGCCGGCGATCGCAACCGCCGTCGCGGCCATCAGCGAGGCGGCCGCCAGCACGATCAGCTTCGTGCGCGTCACGTCGACGCCCAGATGCGCGGCCTGCTCCTCGTCGAGCTGCAGCACGTTCAGCGTGCGGGCGTAGACGGCGACGCCTACGGCCCCGACGGCGAGGTAGGGCGCCGCCCAGGCGACGCGCTCCCAGCTCGCCGTGTTGAAGCCTCCGAAGAGGAACGAGAAGATCGGCCGCGCCTGCTCGCCACCGGTCAGCAGGATGAACGCCGTCGCCGCGCCGAAGACGGCGGAGAGCGCGACCCCGGCGAGGATCAGCGTCACGTTGTCGAGACGCCCGCTGCCCGTCGCGAGCAGGTAGACGAGCACCACCGTGACGAGCGCCCCGGCGAAGGCGAAGACCGGCACCCAGCCGAAGCCGTAGGCGTCGACCCGCAGCGGCGAGATGATCGCGATCGCCGCGCCAAGCGCCGCGCCAGAGGCGACTCCGAGCAGGAACGGCCCCGCGAGCGGGTTGCGGAACACCCCCTGGTACGAGGCGCCCGAGTAGGCCAGCGCGGAGCCGACAATGCCCGCGGCGATCACCCTCGGGAGCCGGATGTCCACGACGATCCGCTCCCAGGTCGCCGGCGCGCTCGCCTCCACCTCGACGACTGGCAAGGCGTCGAGCAGGGTGCGCAGCACGGTCTGCGGCGGGATCGAGGCGGCCCCCTGCGTCAGCGCGACGAGCGCGACCGCCGCGAGCAGCGCCAGCGCGGCCGCGGCCGGACCCAGGCCACGCAGTGCCTCGAGCGCCCGTGCGACGGCCGACCCGGGGATCGGGTCGAGAGCACCCTCGACGGTGTGCGCGCCGACGGGCTCGCGCCTCACTCGAAGCGATCCGGGTAGAGCAGCCGGGCGATCTGCTCGAGGCCGTCGACGATGCGCGGGCCGGGGCGGCTCGTCAGATCGCCGTCCACGCCATGCACGCGCTCGTTGACGCAGGCCGGGATCGCGTCCCAGCCGGGGCGCGCGCACACCGTCTCGTAGCTCTCGCCCCACGCGGCGTCGGCGAGCAGCACCACGTCCGGGGCGGCGTCGATAATCGCTTCCGCAGACAGCTGCGGGAACGAAGAGGCCGCTCCCTCGGCGATGTTGCGCGCCTTCGCGAGCGTCAGTAGCTCGCCGACGAAGGTGTCGGTCCCGACCGTATAGAGGTCCGCCGTCAGCTCGAAGAAGACGAGCGGCCCCTCCTCGACCTCCTCGAGGGCCGCCGTGACTGCCTCGATCCGGCCGCGCATCGAGGCGACGAGGTCCGCGGCCTGCTGCTCGTTGCCGGTGACCAGCCCCAGGAGCGCGACCGTCTCGAAGACGCCCTCGATGTTCTGCGCGGAGTCGAGGAACAGCACCGTCATGCCGAGGCTGCGGAACTGCTCGATCTGCTCGCGCTGCCGGCTGGCCATGATCAGCAGGTCCGGCTCGAGCGCGAGAGCGCGCTCCGGGTCGGGGCTCGAGTAGGCGACCTTCGGGAGCTCCTCGGCCTCCGGCGGGAAGTCGGAGAACTCGTCGGTCGCCACCACTCGGTCGCCCGCCCCGATGGCGAAGAGCAGCTCCGTCGCGCCCGGCGAGTAGGAGATGATCCGCTCGGGCGGAGCCTCCAGCGTAACTTCCGTCCCCGCCGAGTCCTCGACGGTCAGCGGGAAGGTTGGAGCCTCGGTCGGCGTTGGCGTCGGCGTAGGGGTCGGCGTGGCCGTTGGCGTCGCGGTCGCGGTGGGTGTCGCAGTCGGTGTTGGGGTAGGCGTCGGCGCCGGCGCTGCAGGAGTGGCCGTCGGCGACGGGGTCGCGGGGACCGGCGTCGCGGTGGCGGCCGCAGGCGTCGCGGTCGCCGCCGGCGTCGTGGGGGCTGCGGGCTCGTCGCCATCGCAGGCCGCGACGAGCAGCACGAGCAGCGCAAGCCCGGCGAGCAGGGCCGGCAACAGCCGGCGCCACGGGTGAGCAGGGGTACTACGAACCAATCGATCCAGCATGAGCGCGCGCCTCCCGGCACTTGGGGGGCACACGCCGAACGGCGCTGAAGCCCCCTTCGGTGCGAGGGGGCAGGCAATGTGACGATGCTACAACCGGGGTCGCCCGTTGGCGGGCGCTTCGTGCAGCATGCCGTCGCCTGTCCTCGCAGGGTCTCGACATGGCACAGGCCGGTGCTCTGGCTCACCGCGTCCGGCCCCGAGGGCGACGGCGCGGCTCACAGTTGCGGGACAGCGCCGGACTTGCACCGGCTTCCCCGATCTCTGCGCCAGCGCGCACGCTAGCACAGCGTCGTCGTGTTGGCGATCTGCCGATGGCGTGTGAGTCGGTGGGCTGGGAAGGCGAGTAGACTGGCGACCGAGTATCAGCGGCACGCTGTTGCGAGCGAAAGGGGATTCGAGATGACGAAGCGCCTGGCGGGGGCATACCTCGCACTCGTGGGGGCCGCCGTGGCCGTCCACTTCGTGATCGACCCCCTGATCTACGACACCGAGTGGGAAGACGGCGTCCCGGTCGCGTGGATCGTGCTCGACTGGCTGATGGCGCTCGGTCTCGCGATCACGCTCTTCGTGACCTTCGAGGCGAAGCGAGCAGCCGATGCCGGCTCCGACCTGCGCGAGTACCTCGTTGCGAACGTGCAGTTCTACGTCGCGGCGGGGCTGACGCTGCTGTTCCTCTGGAACGCCGTGCAGATCGACTGGGCCGCGGGCGACCAGACGCCGGACTCGCAGGTCTGGGTGTTCATCGACGTCGTCTTGCCGCTGCTGTTCGTCACGCTGGGTCTGCGGCTCTGGAACGAGGCGGAGATGTAGAGGCGGGCCGCGTAGGGGAGGAGATGCCGATCCCATGGAGGTGCTGAAACGGCTGCTCGCCGTGCTCTTCGCGGTCGTCGGCGCGAGCCTCGCGGTCCACTTTGTGCTGGACCCGGTGCTGTACGACTGGGAGAGCGGCCAGCCCGTCCTCTGGCATGTCTTCGACTGGGCACGGGCAGTAAGCCTCCCGCTCGCCGTGATCGTCACGTACGAGGCGAAACGCCGCAGCGACGCCCAGGCGGGTGTGCGGGAGCTCATCGAGGCAAACCTGCCGCTTTATCTCACGGTGGCGCTGACCCTGCTCTTCTACTGGAACTGGGTGCAGGTCAACTGGGCCGCGGGCGACCAGACGCCCGACTCGCAGGTCTTCGTGTTCATCGACGTCGTGCTGCCGCTGGTCTTCGTGCCCCTCGGTCTGCGGCTGTGGAACGAGTCGTCCAGCGCCTGACCGGGACGCCGAACGCCAGACAGGATGAGGGGCGCCCGACGGGCGCCCCTCTTACGCTTGGCAGTCCGAGGGGGTGACTGCCTACGCGGATCCGCCGTTGGCGATGCCCGTCGAGCCCTTGTCGCCGTCGAGGTTCTTGTCGCCGCAGTCGCCGCGCCAGCCACGGCCGTCGTGGCCGCCGCGCTTGCCGTGCCAGCCGCGCTTGTGGCCCCGGCCATACGCGCCGTACCCGTCGCGCAGCAGCTCCGCCTGCGCCTCGCTGATCTCGCCGTCCTCGACCGCCTGGTCGATCGCCGCATCCCGCGCGTCGACGAGGGCGGCTGCGAGGGCGACGCGGTTCACGTCCGCCAGCAGGTCGCGCAGCGTGCCGTCCTCCTTCGCCGCCTCGACCTCCTCGCTGGTCTTGCCGAGCAGCGAGGCGTAGACGGCAATCACATCCACCTCAACGACCCCGCGCGCGCCCTTCAGGGCCTCGCGGTCGCTCTCGTCCAGCTCCTCGCGGCCGGCCGAGACGAGCTCTTCGAGCCGTTCCGCCTGCTCCGAGGTGATCTCGCCGGCCTCGGAGGCGGCGTCGATCGCCTCGCCGGCGACGGTCTCGTAGGCGTCCTTGAGGTCGTCGCGCGTGACGTCGTCGAGGAGGTCGCGCAGCGTGCCGTCCTCCTTCGCGGTCTCGACATCCTCGGCGCTGATGCCGAGTGCCTCGGCGAGCACGTCGACGCGGTCGACGATCCTGAAGCCCGGGTGGGCCATCACGCTGCCGACAAGTAGCAGGGCGGCGGCGCCACCGGCCAGCGCGGCGATTGCGGTTTTCGTTCGTAGCCTCATCTGGCGGTTCCTCCCGCTCGGCCGCGTCTGCAACTCCAGGGCATGCGGAGAGGCTAGCGAGGGCCGCGTAAGGTCTCCGTAAGTCCTCTGTTGACTTCCGGCACCCGTCGCGCCGGAGCCGCCCGGCCTCGCGCTACTCGTTGCGGAGCGCGGCGATCGGGTCGACGGTCGTCGCGCGGTAGGCGGGGTAGCTGCCGCTCGCGAAGCCCACGCCCGCCGCCACCAGGAACGCCATCGCGATGCTCCAGGGCTGGATCAGGGTCGTCATCTCCTGACCGCCCAGCTCGCGCCCATCGAGGGCGAACGAGGCGCCGATGCCGATCGCGATACCGACGACGCCGCCGAAGAGGCTGAGCGTCAGCGCCTCGGTGACGAACTGCTTCACGATGTCG
>VXMT01000195.1 GCA_009840965.1 Chloroflexota bacterium | reverse complement strand
GCCGTCTCCCCGCCGGCCCCCCGCCCCGGCGCGGCCACCCCCGCCCGGGCGGCGCCCCCCCCGGGGGGGGGCCGCGCCCCCCAGCTCGCCGACGCCGTGTCCCTGCACGGCGTCGGGCTGGATCCCCACGCTCGCCCAGAGGGCCGTGAGCGCGCACTGCAGGGCGTAGGCCGCGGGCTGTTGCCACGCCGCATCCTCGAGGCCGTCGGGCGCGTCCTCGCCGAACATTGCGCCGAGCAAGGAGGTCTGGCGTTCGGCGCGGAAGACCTCCTCGCAGCGGTCGAGGACGCTTCGGGCGACGGGCTCGCCGTCGTACAGCGCCCGGGCTGCCGAGGGCGACGTGTCGACTTCGGCGTCATAGGCGAAGCCTACCCGTCGGGCCACTTGCGGTTCGGGGCTGTCGGTGGAGCCCGCGATCGCGCGCAGGCCGTCGCGGAGGGCGTCCGCGTCCGCGAACACGACCCCGGCGCGGTGGGGGAAGTGGCTGCGCCCGACACCGGCCGTCCACGCCGCGTCCGCCAGCGTCGACTCTGCCGGAGCGCCCTCCTGCGACTCGATCCACGCGAGGTATTCGCGCGCGAGGTCGCGGAGGGCGTCGTCTGACCTGGCCGACAGCGGCAGCAAGCGAGTGGCGCCCTCGCCCTCGATCTGCTCGGGCCCGGGTAGCTCCTCGCCGTCCGGCGAGGGCAGCGCGACGGGCTGCGGCGCCCCGGGGGCCCACGCGCCCGGAGCGGGGCCATCCGAGGTGTAGCCCTCGACCACGACGTGGGCGTTGGCCCCGGTCAGGCCGAACGCGCTCACCGCCGCCAGCGGCTCCCGGTCGGGGTGCTGCGGCCACTCCGTCGCGGCGTCTGTCACTTCTAGCGGCAGCCGCTCCCACTCGATGTGCTGTGAGGGCTCGCGGAAGTGCAGGTGAGCGGGGATCACCCCGCGCTGCATCGCCAGCACCGCCTTGATCAGGCCGGCCATCCCGGACGCCGACTCCGTGTGGCCGATGTTGGTCTTGACCGAGCCGACGAGCAGCGGGCGCTCCGCCTCGCGTCCGCGGCCGTAGACGGCCGCCGCGGCCTCAAGCTCGATCGCGTCGCCCAGCTCCGAGGCCGTCCCGTGCGCCTCGAGGTAGTCGACGTCCGCCGGATCGACGCCGGCGCTCGAGAGCGCCTGCTCGATCACGTGCTGCTGGGCCAGTCCGCTGGGCGCGGTCGGGCCGGCGCTCACGCCGCTCTGGTTGACACCCGAGCCGCGGACGACGCCCCAGATGCGGTCACCGTCCTCCAGCGCCTCGCCCAGGCGCTTGAGGATCACGACGCCGCAGCCCTCGCCGCGAATGAAGCCGTCCGCTCCGGCGTTGAACGTCAGGCACTCGCCGCCGGACGAGAGCATCCCGAGCTCGGCCATCTTGAGCGTCGCATCGGGTGAGAGCGCGGCGTTCACGCCGGCGACGAGCGCGAGGTTGATCTCACCGTGGCGCAGGGCCGTCACGGCGTGGTGCACGGCGACCAGCGAGGACGCGCAGGCGACCTCGACCGGCAGCGCCGGCCCCTCAAGCCCGAGCGTGAACGCCACGCGCCCGATCGCCGTGCTGCCGTTGATGCCCACGTAGCCAATGGGCTTGCCGCGCAAGGTCATCACGTCGCGGTACTCGCCGAGGCCGATCCCGGCGTAGGTGCCGGTGCGGCTGCCGCGCAGCGTGTCGGGATCGATGCCCGCATCCTCGATCGCGTGCCAGGTCGTCTCGAGCAGCATCCGCAGCTGCGGGTCCATATTGCGCGCCTCGATTGGCGAGATGCGGAAGAACGAGGCGTCGAACTGATCGACCCCCTCCACGAAGCCCGCGCGGCGATGCGGGTCATTCCCGGTAGAGCCGTCTCCGAAGAAGTCGGCCCAAGGGCCCGAGCCGTTGCGTGCGTCGCTCACGCCGCTCGCGCCGGCTTCAAGCAGCTCCCAGAAGGTCGCGAGGTCATCGGCGCCGGGAAACTTGCAGGCCATCCCGACGATGGCGATCGCGTCCTCGGCGGTTTGCCGCGGCGCACGCGGCGCCGCGGGGAGCGCTGCCGGCTGCGGCGCCTGCTCGCCCTCGCTGTCCAGCACTTCGACAAGGTGACCGGCGAGGCTCGCCGTGTCGGGGTAGTCGAAGGCGATCGTGTTGGAGACTGTGTGCGCTCCGCCGAGGGTGAGGTTGAGCCGCGCCCGCAGCTCCAGCGCCATCAGCGAGTCGAGGCCGAGGTCGAAGAACGTGACGTTGGGGGCGGGCGGCGAGGGCATCCGCAGCAGCTCCTGGAGCAGGCCCTGCACGGCCTCCTCGACGATCCCGTAGCGCTGCTGCTCGGGCGCCTCCCGCAGGCGCGAGATCAGATCCCCGGCTGCCTCGTCTCCATCGGACTCCGCCGGTGCGGAGAGCAGTTCCTCGATGAGCGGCGGGACGGTGCGCAGGGAGGCCGCGTAGACGTCCCAGTCGATCAGCGTGACGCCAGCGACCGCCAGGTCCTCCCGCACGAGTCGATCGAGGGCGCGAATGCCCTGCGCCGGGGTCATCCAGTCGTAGCCAGAGGCCGCTACCACGCTCTCGAGCCGGTCGCGCCGCTGCTCGCCGCCGCCGACGCTCCCCCAGGCCCCCCACTGGACGGACTGGCCGGGCAGCCCCAGCGCGCGCCGGTGGCGCGCCAGCTCGTCGCAGAACGTGTTCGCGGCGGCGTAGTTTGACTGCCCGGGATTGCCGCGCACACCCGCCATGCTCGTGTAGAGGATGAAGAGGTCGAGGTCGCGGTCCTCCGTCTGGCGGTGCAGCTCCCAGGCTCCGAGCACCTTCGCCCAGATCGCCTCCTCGAACCCGGCCCAGGTCTGGTTGATGAGCGCCGCGTCCGACAGCGCCACGGCGCTGTGGACCACGCCGCCGAGCGGCGGGAGGCTTGCGTCGATGCGCGCGAGCATCGCGCGAAGCTGCTCCATGTCCGCGACGTCGGCCAGCTCCACGTGCACCTCGACGCCGCGCTCGCGCAGCGAGCGGATGACCTCCTCGGCGGCGTCCCCTGGCGCGCGGCGTCCGTTCAGCACGATCGTCCGGGCGCCGTTGTCCGCGAGCCACCCGGCGGTCGCGCCGCCGACGCCGCCGAGCCCGCCCGTCACGAGGTACGTGCGGTCGCCGCGAACACGACTGGCTGCATCGTCGGCGGCGTCGTCGGGCGGGGTCGCCTGCGCGGCGCCGTCCCTGCCTCGCACGATCCGTTGCACGTGCCGGGTGCCCGCCCGGTAGGCGACGAGGTCTTCCCTGTCGGGGCTGAGCAGCTCGTCGATGAAGGCGTCGGGGATCTCGTTGTCGTCCGGGTCGAGGTCGACGACTCTCGCCGGCAGCTGGGCCAGCTCGCGAGTCACGACCTTGCCGAAGCCCCAGAGCATCGAGCCGGCGAGCTCGCCACGCTGCTCCTCGTGCAGGACCTGTCCGCCGCGGCTCACGAACCAGACGCCGTGGTCCGGCGCTGCATCCGCATCGATCAATCCTTGGACAAGCGCGAGGGCGCTCCCGAGGCCGTGCGTCACGTCGTCCCGCAGCTCCTCGGTGCTGGCACGCGCGCCGTGCCCGTCGAGCGCCGCGAGGTGCACGACTCCTCGCAGCGGCGCGCCCTCGGGCACTCCCTCGATCAGCGCCCGCCAGGACTCGCGGCTGCCGGCGTCCACGGCTGCGTTGGAGGCGCCGGGCTCGGCGAGCGGCGGTACGGCGCCAGCTGCGTCGCCTGCCAGGACTACCGTCTGGCCTCGCCCGGCCAGCGAGGCGGCAAGGCGATCGGCGACGCCGCCTTGGTCGGCCGCAAGAATCCAAACGCCCGGTGAGTCACCATCGGCGTCGGCGTGCTCGGCGGGCTCCGCCGACTCCTCCGACTCGCCGAGGGGGCGCTCGCGCCAGACGACCTCGTGCATCAGGTCGTCGATCGTGTCCAGCGCGGACAGCAGGGCTGCGCGCGTCGCGCGCTTCACCGTGAAGCCGCTGACTTCGCCGATGGCGACGCCATCCTCGTCGTAGATCCACAGGTCGGCCTTGATCACCTCGGCCGGCTCGTCCGAGGCGCTCGCGCCCGCGTCGCGCAGCTCCGCTCGGCAGACCAGGCGCTCGGGGAGCGGGCCGGTCAGCCAGAGCCGCTCCCAGCCGAACGGCATGTAGACGGTCGTGTCGCCTTCGGCGGTGCTGCGCCCCCCCGACATGACCTGGGAGCAGGCGTCCAGCAGGAGCGGGTGGATCTCGATCCCGTTCCGGTCCACCAGGCCCGGCAGGGCGATCTCGCCGAGCGCCTCACCCGGCCCCTGCCAGAGGGCGGTCAGCCCGCGGAACGGCGGGCCAAGCTCGACTCCGGCGCCGCTTCGCACCCGATAGAGATCGCGCGGATCGCCACTAGTCAGGCCGGCCTTCGCGGCTTCGACGTCGATCGCGGCTCCCGCTCCGTCCAGCGGAGCCGTCGCCGGGACGCTACCCCTCGCGTGCAGCGTCCACTCCGTGTCGGCGCCCCTGCTGAAGATCTCGACGCTCCGACGCTGCTGCTCGTCGGGCCGCCCGAGAATGACCTGCAGTCGGCGCCTCTGCTCCTCGCCGTCGGCGCCTTCCGGGAAGATCAGGGGGCTGAACAGCTGGAGGTCGTCCAGGAGCACTGTGGCGCCCTCGGACAGCAGCGCCGAGGCCGCCAGCGCGGCGTACAGCGCTCCGGGCGCGACCACGCGCCCGAACACCCGGTGCTCCTCCAACCATGGCGGGTTCGACGGTTCGATCTCGGATTCGAACGAGATCTCGCCGTTCGGCGACTCGTGCCGCAGGCCGAGCAGCGGATGGCCGACGGCCGCGCGGCGCTGCCGGGGCGCCGTGAACCAGTAGGAACTGCGCTGGAAGGGGTATCCGGGGATCGAGACGCGACGGCGCTCCTCACCCGTGAACAGACCCTCGAACGAGAGATCGAGGCCGGCCGTGTACGCCTCGGCGACGGCCTCCGTGAACCCGCTGGCCGCTTCGCTGCCGCCCCGCTCCTCCGGGCGCTGCATGGTGGGAATCACGACGACTGCCCCGGGAGTGCCCGGCGGCTGCGGCCAGATCATCTCGATCATCGGCCCGAGCACGGCGTGGGGCCCGATCTCGATCACGGTGTCCACGCCGATCTCGGCCAGGGTCCCGACGCTGTCCGCGAACGCCACCGGCTGGCGCACGTGTCGGCTCCAGTACGCGCCGTCGAGGGCAACACCCGCGTCCCGGACCTCGCCGTCGATGTTGCTGACGAACTCCACCCCCGGTGGTCGGGTGTCGATCGCGTTCGCGGACGCCTCGAGCTCCGGCAGCATCGGGTCCAGGAGCGGGCTGTGGGCGGCCCGTGTGAAGTCCATGCGCCGCGCGCGAATCTCCTGCGCCTCGAAGTGCGCCGAGATGGCGTCGACCTCGCTCGCGAGGCCGGTCACGACCTGGTTGAGCCCGTTGTCGGAGGCAATGCCCAGCAGGCCGCGCTCGGACGCGGCGTTGATCGCCTCGATTGCCGCTTCGACGTCGGCGCGTGGGGCGAAGATGGCCACCCCCGCTCCCGGCTCGGTGTCGAACATGAGTCGGCCACGAACGATCGCCAGCCGCATGCCGTCCTCGAGGCCGAACACCCCCGCCGTCTGCGCGGCGGGCAACTCACCGAAGCTGTGCCCGATCACGACATCCGGCCGGACGCCGACGCTCGCCCACAGTGCCGTCATCGCGCACTCGAGCGCGTAGAGGGCGGGCTGGGCCCAGTCGGTGTCGTCGAGGACCGGTTTGGCGCCATCGCGTCCGAACATGACGTCGAGCAGGGACTCGCCCCGCTCCTCGAGATGCACGGCCTCGCAGCGGTCCATCACGGCCCGTGCGACCGGTTCCGTCTCGTAGAGGTCGCGGCCCATGCCGAGCCACTGGCTGCCTTGCCCGGTGTAGGCGAAGGCCACCTTGCTCGCCGAGCCCGGCCTCACCCTCGTGGCGCCGTCCGCCAGCGCGGTCAGTTGGTCACGCAGGGACTCCTCGTCGCGGAAGAGCACGGCCGTGCGATGGCTGAAGTGGCTGCGACCCGTGCCTGCCGTCCACGCGATGTCCGGGATCGTGGCGTCCGTCGCGGGTGCGCGATCGAGCCAGGAGACGTAGCTCCCGGCGAGCTCGCGGAGTGCGGCTTCGTCCCTGCCCGACAGTGGGAGGATCATCGCGGACCGCTCGCTGAACGGCCCCTCCGGCAGATCGACATCCTCGAAGGGTTCCGGCAGCGCAACCCCGACACGACTGGCGACGGCGGACGGCCGGCCCGGCTCGGCGTCGGCTCCGGCCTCGGCGCCCTCGTAGCCCTCGAGGATGATGTGCGCGTTCGTGCCGGTCATGCCGTACGAGCTCACGCCCGCCAGCCGCGGATGGTCCGGCCGATCCGGCCAGGCGGTGGTTTCCGCAGCCACCTGCACCGGCAGCCGGTCCCACTCGATCGCCGGGTTCGGGGTGTTGAAGTGCAGGTGACGCGGGATCACCCCGTGGTGGATCGCCAGCACCGTCTTGATCAGGCCGGCCACGCCGGCAGCCGGTTCGAGGTGGCCGAGGTTGGACTTCGCCGAGCCGATGAGCAGCGGGCGTTCGGGGTCGCGTCCCTCGGAGTACACGGCCGCCACGGCGGAGAGCTCGATCGGGTCGCCGACGGGCGTTCCCGTGCCGTGCGCCTCGACATAATCCACTGCGCCCGGCGCGACACCGGCCCTGTCCAGCGCTTCGCGGAAGACCCGCCGCTGTGCGAGGTCGTTGGGCGCCGCGTAGTTCGTGCTGGCGCCGTCGTGGTTCACCGCCGAGCCGCGAAGCACGGTCCAGATACGATCGCCGTCGGCAACCGCATCGCGCAGCCGCTTCACGACGACGACGCCGCAGCCCTCGCCGCGCACCCAGCCGTCCGCCGACGCATCGAACGCCTTGCACTGGCCCTCGGGCGAAAGTGTCCCCGCCTCCGCGTACGACTCCGAGCGGCGCGGGTCGAGGATCAGGTTGACACCCGCGACGACGGCCATGTCCACCTCGCCGTGCTGCAGCGCCATGGCCGCCTCGTGCGTGGCGACCAGCGAGGACGAGCAGGCGGTGTCCACCGCCATCGCGGGGCCCTGGAGGCCCAGCAGGAAGGCAAGCCGGCCGCTGATGCCGTTGAGGTTGGTGCTGAGGTTGGCGTAGAGCCTGGCCGCGCGTCCGACGGACTCCGGAGCATGATCCAGCGCGCGGAAGACCACCTCGCGGTACTCCATGTTGCTGACGCCGGTGAACACGCCGGTACGCGTGCCCCTGAGCCGATCGGGGTTCAGCCCGGCGTCCTCCAGCGCCCGCCAGGTCGTCTCCAGCGTCAGCCGCTGCTGCGGGTCCACGATCTGCGCCTCGAGCGGAGACATGCGGAAGAACGCCGCATCGAACTGGTCGACGTCCGTCAGGAAGCCGCCGTAGCGGCAAAGATCGCTCTGGCCTTCCCGGTCGCCGAATGCGTCGCTGGTACGCCCGATGCCGGAACCGGCGACCGACTCGCTGACGGCGTTGCGGCCCTCCTCGAGCAGCTCCCAGTAGGCGTCGAGGTCCGGCGCGCCGGGGAAGCGGCAGGCCATGCCGATGATCGCCAGCGGCTCGGTCATGGGAGTTCCTCCGCCGTCACGCGCGGACGGCACACGGGCAAGGTTCGCACGCGCCGCCTCTCAATCCTATCGCTTTCGTCCATCACTACGGTGACCCCTCGACTCGCACCGTGACGATGTCGAGCCCGTGGTACTTCTGATGGCGAACCGCCGAGGCGTAGTGCCGCAATAGGCGGAGCGACACCTCGTTGGGCTCCGGGATTTGCAGCTCGGTGCTCAGGTAGGCGATGCGGTCCTCGAGGTTCTCCTGATCGGTTGCGGCCACGAATTCAAGGTCGACGGCCGTGCCCGCGGGACGCGCGGTGACGGTGAGCCGTGCCTCGCCGGTCGTCGACTCGCCATCCTCGGACATCACGAGGGTCGAGAGCGTCTCCTCGCCGGCCGAGCGCAGGCGTTCCGTTGACGCCTCGTTCCACTTCAGGCTCGCCGCCACGCCGCGCAGGAACTCGTCGACGCGAGGCAGTGCCGCCATGCCGAGCTCGGCGCGAAGGCGCTCGGGTCGGGGATTGGTCCACTCGATGAACGCGGTGAGCACGATCGCGGCCAGCGTGCCCGCCATGACGCCGTTGCCGAGCAGGCTCCCCAGCGTCTCGCCGAACTCCTCGACGAGGATGTCCTGCCCGTCGACGCCGAGGCCCACCGCGAACGCGAGCGCGACCACGAGTACCTTCTGCGCGTCGAGCCCGTCGCGGACGACCGTCTGCATGCCGCCGACGAAGAACAGCCCGAGGAGCAGCAGCAGGTAGGCCCCCATGACGGGGTCGGGAATGGTCAGGAGCAGCGCCGCGAACTTGGAGAAGAACGCCAGCACCAGGAAGATCGCGGCGATCGCGTAGCCGACGCGCCGTGACGCGACCCCGGTGAGGCTGATCAGCGACACGCTGAACGAGGAGTACGCGAATGTCGGCGGCGTCCCGGCGACGCCGGCCAGCACCATGCCCGCACCGTTGGCGTTCAGGGCGCCCTGGATCTGGCGGAAGTCGACGGCCCGGGACTCCCGGCGCGACGCCTGCTGGATGATCATGCAGTCGCTGGTGACCTTGATGCCGAGGACGAGCGTGAGGATCGCGAACGTCGGGAGCAGCGCCCAGAACTCCACGCCGGGCGTCAGATCGACGCCCGGGAACCGCGCCTCCGGGATGCCCACCCAGGGCGCATCGATCACTCGCTGCAGGTCGTACATTCCGAGCGCCGCGGCAAGCGCGGTGCCGACCCCGATGCTGATGAACGCCGACCAGAGCCTCCACGCACCCGACGCTCGCAGCGCCAGCACCGTGGAGGCGACGAGCGTCGCGAGCGCGACCGCGGGCCCGGCGCCCGCCGGGGCGTCGTCCGGCACCTCGGCCAGCCGGGCGAAGGCGACCGGCACGACGGTCACCGCGATCAGCATCAGCACCGTGCCCGAGACGACGGGGGTGATGATCCGGCGCAGGAACGGCAGCCAGGCCGCCAGCGCGAACTGGAACAGCGAGGAGACCAGCATCAGGCTGGCGAGGAGCGCGGGCCCGCCCTCCGAGACAGCGGCCGCGGTCACGACGACGAACTGAATGGTGGGACCGGTGATCACCACCAGCCCCGCGCCCATGCGTGCGAACTGGCCCGCCTGCAGCGCGGTAATGATCGCGTTGATGATCAGCGCGGCGAACACCGCCCACGTCAGGTAGCCGTCGTCCTGGCTCGCCGCCCGGACGGTGATCACCACGATGAGCACCGTCGGCGCCAGCACCAGCACGACGCCCTGGAGCCCCACGGTGAGCGCGAGCAGGGGCGAGCACGGTTCTTGCGCCTCGTATTGCAGCTGCTCGTTGATCCCTGCCGCTGCCATGGCGGTGCTCTCCCGGCGGGTCGCTAGATGAGTCCCTGCTCCTCGAGGAACTCGAGCATCAGGGCAACACAGTTCTCCGGCTGCTCCAGCTGCAGCAAGTGCGTAGCGTCCGGGAGGAAGTCATAGTTCACTCCCGCCATCTCTGAGAGATCCATTGTGGGAAGGAACGCGTACGGAAGCGTCGGATCCGCGCCAATGACCTTGAGCGGGCAGTCGAAGCCCAGAAGGTCCACGCCGACCGCATAGATCCGCCCGTACTCCATCAGCTGGGACTCGTACTCGGGGGGACAAATCAGTTCGTACCCATCTCCGGACGGGCTCTCGCGGAGCGTCGTTTCGGCCAGGAGTTCAAGCACACCCGGCACCACGCGCCGGAAGTTGGGGGACAACTGTGCGAGATCGGCCAAGATCTGCCTGCTGGCGAACTGGCGCATCCGCGCTCGTGCCATTGCCGCATTGCGCAGGGATGCGTCGTCGTATTCCTCGTGCGTCAACCCCGGCTTTCGAAGCGGAGGATCGAACATGACGAGGGCCGCCAGCTCGCTGCCGTTGCTGGGCGCCAGCAGCGTCACCAGCGATGAGACGGAGTGGTACACGCCGATCTTGGGCTCGTTGCCGTAGTGGGCGTCGATGGCGGCGAACACGAGATCCTGATCCCGCGCCAGTGCCGGGACATGGTGACCCGCGAGCGGACCCAGTGCATTGCGCCCGTGGTTCCGCAGGTCGTAGACGATCAGGTCGAAGTCGTCCGTCAGCAGGGACCAGAACGGATAGTACAGGTCGATGGCCAGGCCGCTGCCGTGGCTCAGGACCAACCTCGGTCCAGCGGGGTTCCCGTGACGCCGGAGGGTGATGACGGTGTCGTCGCCGACCGGGACGTCCAGCGTCGAGCTTGGCTCCGGCAGCTCCCACATGTGGTCCGACCTCGTCACGCTCTCCGTGCGTTCCCTGCTACGAGGATGCCTCGCCGTCGACTTCGTGAGCGAGGGCGGCAGCGAAGCGCTTGTCACCGACATCCTGCACGCGCCAGGTGACGCCGGGCAGTTGCGGCAACTGAAGCGTACCGCTTGTCTCGCCTAGCCGGATCGCACGAGGGATCTCGAACGCCGTCGCATCCAGCAGGAAGCCCTCGCCATGCGCCTTCAGCAGTGCTTCCTTCATCGTCCAGAGCTTGAAGAACAGGTGGAGCTGCTCGGAACCGGTCGCCGAGGTCACCTCGGCGGTTTCCTCTTCGCCCAGGGCCGCCTCGATGAGCAGGTCGAGCCTGCGGCGCTCCACGCGTTCCTCGATATCGACGCCCAGGCGCCCCTCAGCTGCTAATGCGATCAGTCCGTGCCAGCCGCCATGGCTGACACTGAAACTGATGTCGGCCTGCCGGTCCCGTACCCTGGCGAAGGGCTTACCGTGTGGCGAGACCCCGAACGCCAACTCGTCATTCCTGCACCCGAGTTCCGTGCAGAGCACGGCGCGGACCGCGGCCCGACTCAAGACAAACTGGCGACGTGGTCCGGAGTACTCGAAACGGCTCCACCGAGCCAGCTCGCCTTCATCCAGACAAGCGAGCGCGGCCCACTCACGCTCCGGGTCCGGAGCAAGGTCGACGTACAGAACGGTGGCCGAGCCGACCCTGGTGTACTGCTGCCACCAGGGCGCTCGAACCAGAGGCACAGGGAACGTCCGAGCTTCGGCACGTTCCGGCAGCCGGCAGGCGACTGTCGTGGTCAGGCCGCGTTCGCCTCCACGTACTCCAGGAGGCTGCGCGGGGTGAGCAGGTCGCCGCAGTCGCCGGCCGAAATCGAGGTGCCGAACTCCTCGTTCACGAGTCTCAGAAACGCCGCAATGTCCTGGGAAGACACGCCGGCCTCGGCGATGTTGCGATCGAGGTTGAGCGGATCACCCGGGCTCCGTCCTTCGATCGTCAGGTTCTCGTCTAGCAGACTGATCAGACGCTCTTCGTTGCTGGCCACTCCGGCTCCTCCACTCATTGGTCACACGCTGCGTCGAAGGATTCTACGCGAGTCCGTGGCCCTTGCAACACCATGAGGTCGCCATAACGTCGACCGCGTTGTTGGATGTACGATGTGCGGACCGTCCCAGGCGTTGCCGACAGCCCCCTCGTGTCGCAGCATGTAACCCGTCGCAGCGTCGGCGTCGAGCGCTGCTTGACACACTTTGAAGGGCCCGTCGAGAATCACGAGCGGACGCTCACTCGGCGGCCGGGCGGCGCGCCGCCCGTGACTGGCAGCGCCTGCCGGAGCAAACATCGGACAGGACGGAACGGAGCCGAACAGTGCCTGATGTCGACTCGCCGGAGGCGCTCGCCGCGAGCCGGGCCGAGTACGAGGAGCGCGTCCGCACCAGCGGGCGCGAGCTTCCCGGCCCCTTCATGACGACGTCGAGCCTCCCCGTCGAGCGCCTCTACAGCCCCGTCGACATCCCCGACCACAGCTACAGCCGGGACCTCGGCAACCCCGGCGAGTACCCGTTCACGCGCGGCATCCATCCCACCGGCTACCGCGGCAAGCCCTGGACGATCCGCATGTTCGCCGGCTTCGGCTCGGCCGAGGAGACCAACGAACGCTACCGCTACCTGCTCGACCACGGCGAGACGGGCCTCTCCGTCGCCTTCGACATGCCGACGTTGATGGGCTACGACGCCGACGACGAGTGGGCCGCGGGCGAGTTCGGCCACTGCGGCGTCGGCATCTCCTCGCTCGCCGACATGGAGCTGCTGTTCGACGGCATCGCGCTGGACCAGATCACCACCTCGATGACCATCAACTCCCCGGCGCCGGTGATCTGGGCGATGTACATCGCGACGGCGGAGAAGGCCGGCGTGCCGCGCAGCGAGCTCGGCGGCACGCTGCAGAACGACATCCTCAAGGAGTACATCGCCCAGAACGAGTTCGTCTTCCCGCCCGAGCCCTCGATGCGCCTCGTAGTCGACACCATCGAGTTCGCGAGCGAGGAGATGCCGAAGTGGAACAGCATCTCCGTCTCCGGCTACCACATCCGCGAGGCGGGCTCGACGGCGGCGCAGGAGCTGGCGTTCACGCTGCGGGACGGCATCGAGTACGTCCAGTGGTGCGTCGACCGCGGCCTTGACGTGGACGCGATCGCGCCGCGCATCTCCTTCTTCTTCAACGTGCACAACGACTTCTTCGAGGAGATCGCGAAGCTGCGCGCAGCCCGCCGGATCTGGGCGCGGGTGATGACGGAGCGCTTCGGAGCGAAGAACGAGCGCAGCCTCTGGATGCGCTTCCACGCCCAGACCGCCGGCTGCTCCCTCACCAAGCAGCAGCCCGAGGTGAACATCGTGCGCTCGACCGTGCAGTCGCTCGCGGCCGCGCTCGGTGGGACGCAGAGCCTGCACACCAACTCGCTCGACGAGGCGCTCGCGCTGCCCTCGGACGACGCCGCCCGCCTGGCCCTCCGGACCCAGCAGGTGCTCCTCCACGAGTCCGGCACGACGAACACCGTCGACCCGCTGGGCGGCAGCTACTTCGTGGAGGCGCTGACGGATGAGATGGAGCGCGAGTGCCTCCGCTACTTCGACAAGATCGACGACCTCGGCGGTGTCATCAGCGCGCTCGAGAGCGGGTTCTTCCACCACGAGATCGCGGAGGCGGCCTGGCGCTACCAGCAGGAGGTCGAGGCGCGCGATCGCATCATCGTCGGCGTCAACGAGTACCTGATGGACGACGAGACCGAGGTGCCCACGATCCGCATCAACGAGGAGAGCTTCGACCGGCACATGGCGCGGCTCAACCGCGTCCGAGCCGAACGCGACCAGCAGCAGGTCGCCGACACGCTGCTCGCGCTGGAGCGGGCCTGTGCCGACCCACACAGCAACGTCATGCCGAGCCTCCTGGACGCGGTGAACGCCTACGCCACGCTGGGCGAGATCATGGGCGTCATGCGCCGCGTCTTCGGCGAGTACCAGCAGACGGTCGCGTTCTAGCCACCCGAAGATCCGAGGGCGCGGCGCTCATGTACGATCGGCATTCCGCGGGGGCTCAACACGGTGCTCCCGCGCTCGCGACCTCTCTGACTCCAGCCGGCCGGGGAGCGCGCGCATGACGAGCAGCGAAGGGAGCCCAGCCGTGGCGCCAGGTCCGCTCCAGGGCATGAGGGTGCTCGAGTTCTCGCAGATCATCGCCGGACCGCTGGCGGGCACCGTGCTCGCCGACCTCGGTGCGGACGTCATAAAGATCGAGCCACCGGGAGGGGAGGGCACGCGGGCCGCGGCGGGGGTCGTCGCCGGTACGAGCAAGATGTTCCAGTCCCTCAACCGCGGCAAGCGCAGCCTCGTCGTGAACCTCGGCGACCCGCAGGGCCGCGCGCTGATCCATCGCCTCGTTCCCTCCTTCGACATCCTGATCATCAACTTCCGGCCCGAGGTGATCCGCCGCCTGCAGCTCGACTACGAGACCCTCTCGCAGCTTCGCCCGGACTTGATCTACGCCCAGATCTCGGGCTTCGGGATGCACGGGCCGCGGGTCGACGAGCCGCTGATCGACATGGTCGCGCAGGCCTACTCCGGCTACATGGCGGAGGTCGGCGTCGTCAACGAGTTCGGTGGTCCGATGGGGACGCACGGCGGGACGATCGACGCCGTCACGGGGCTCTCGACGGTGATCGGGATCGTCTCGGCGCTCCATCACCGCACCCGCACCGGCGAGGGCCAGTTCATCGACGTCGCCCTGCTGCGCTCGGCGATGGTGCTGATCGGGAACCTGATCATGGAGGAGCCTGCCAGCGACGCGGCGATCATGGGCTCCAGCCTCGAGGAAGCGCACGAACGCTTCGCCCAGGGCGACGACTACACCGACGTGCTGCGCGACTACAAGGCGATGCGCACCCGGCTCACGGTGATGTGGGGGCCGTTCCTCTCCGGTTACATGGCGAAGGACGGACCGATCTTCATCGGCGCCTACACGCCGGTGATGCGCGCGCTGGTGCGCGAGGTGCTGGACATCCCCGACGACGGCAGCGATCACCCCGACTACGACCCGCTGGCGCCCGGCGTGCCGGAGAAGGCCGCCAGGACGCGGCAGGCCCTCGTCGAGGCGGTGCGCAGCCGCACCGTCGACGAGGTCGTGAGCGAGCTGCTGGACGCCGGCGTGCCGGTTGGGCCGGTCCACCTTCCCAGCGAGGTCGCGGACGACCCGCAGGCAGCCGAGTTGATGGTGGAGCTCGAGGACGAGCTGACCGGTCCGCAGCGGCAGCTCGGCGGGCTCTTCGAGATGTCGAAGTCCGAGGTCGGGCCCGCCGGTCCGGCGCCCGTCCTCGGGCGGCACACGGACGAGATCCTGCGGGAAGCGGGGCTCTCCGAGGACGAGATCGGGGCGCTCAGGGACGCGGGCGCCGTGGCCTAGCCGCTCCCGGCCACGCGCACCGGCGACCGGCGGCGCCCCGCACGAGCCGGAGGTGACCAATGTCGAAGCTGTCGAGACAAGCGGCAATCGTCGGCGCGGCCCGGACCACCGGCTTCAACGTCGAAGGACACACCATCCCCGAACTGCTGGCCCGGGCCGCGAAGATGGCGATCGAGGACGCCGGCCTCCGGAAGAGCGACATCGATGGCATCATCACCACGCAGGTGGCAGGCTTCGGGTCCGACCCTCGGCTCCAGTACCGCTTCGCCGAGTACCTGGGATTCGGACGCTACGCGAAGGTGATCGACCTGCCGCACACCGGCGGGATGAGCAGCGGGTACGCCAACAACCAGGCGCGCTGGTACCTGCAGCAGGGCCTCGCCAACTACGTGATGGTGCTCGACGGAGGCAACTGGCGCGAGAGTTACCTGAGCCGCGGCCGGGACATGGGCGCGGCCGTGCGGCCCTACCGCGAATCGATGCGCAGCCCGCACCCCTACGACTGGGAGATGCCCTACGGGACGGGCGGCGCCTACTCGATCTACGCGCCGGTTGGCGCCCGGCACATGTACGAGTTCGGGACGACCAGCGAGCAGCTGGCGGCCATCGCCGTGGCCTGCCGCAAGCACGCCACGATGAACGAGCGGGCCTGCCTGCGCGACCCGATCACGATCGAGGACGTCATGACCTCGCGCTGGATCAGCTGGCCGCACCACCTGCTCGACTGCGCCTACATCGCCCCCGGCTTCGCCACCGCCTACATCGTGACCTCGGCGGAGCGGGCGCACGACAGTCCGAAGCCGCCGGTCTGGATCCTCGGGGCCGGCCACGGCATGTCCTACTACCACGTCGGCAACCTCTGCACCCCGTCCCCCGAGGGCTTCGACATCGTGCGCACGGTGGGCAAGATGGCGGGGGATCAGGCCTTCGGCGAGGCCGGTGTCTCGCGCAGCGACATCGACTGCCTGCAGGTCTACGACAGCTTCACGACCACCGCCCTGCTCGCGATCGAGGACTTCGGCTTCTGCGAGAAGGGCGAGGGCGGCCCGTTCGTCGAGGGCGGACGCATCGAGCTGGGCGGCGAGTTGCCCCTCAACACGCACGGCGGGCTGCTCTCCGAGGGCCAGTCGGGCAACGGGACGCTCGCGGTGATGTACGAGGGCATCTCGCAGGCGCGCGGCGAGGCGGGCGAGCGGCAGGCGGCGGAGAAGCCGATGGTCTGCATCGGCGGCGCCTCGGGCGTCGCCTCCAACTTCGGCTGCACCATCCTGCAGCGCGACTAGCGCGGCCCAGTCCCCGCCCGCGGCGGGCGCTTGCCGGTGGCGCGGTGCGCGGGTCGGCCGGTTTGGCGTCAGCTCGAGCGAGGCCTGAACTTCGGCAACGCGATCTCGTCGGAGACGTCCTCGAAGACGACCTCCACGGGCATGCCGATGTGCACCTCGCCCGGATCGCAGCCGATCACGTTGCTGGTGATCATGACGCCCTCGTCCAGCTCGATGACGCCGAAGACGTAGGGCAGGTCGCCCTCCCACTCGGCGTTGGGGGCGCGGTGGTTGACGGTGAAGGTCCAGACCGTGCCCGTCCCGGCGAGCAGCTCCCAGTCGTAGTCGTCCAGGGTGTTGCAGTCCGGGCTGTGGCACATGCGGCTCGGGTACATCCAGAGCCAGTTGCACGTGCGGCAACGCTGCGCCCGGAGTTCGTGCCGCTTGCAGGCGTCCCAGTAGGGCTGCGAGACGGGGCTCGGGATCGGGATCTCTCTGCGGTACTCAGTCGCCATCGTTCTTCCGTTCTCCGCTCGGGCCGGGGCCGTGACTCGTTGGGACGCGAACCGCCTCAGTCGGCGGTGAAGATCGTGGCGCCGTAGTTGCTCATGGTGCCCGAGACGCTGCCCACGAGTGCGTGTTTGGCGTCCGGGACCTGCAGCTCGCCGCAGTCTCCGCGCAGCTGCGCCACTGCCTCGTTCATGAACATCACCGTGGAGCCCACGCCGGACTGACCCATCGAGAGCATGCCGCCGTTGGTGTTGAGCGGCAGCTCGCCCCCCAGCTCGAGGCGGCCGCCCTCGGCGAAGGGGCCGCCGTCGCCCTTCGGCGCGAAGCCGAAGTCCTCCAGCTGCATCAGCACGGTCATGGTGAAGCTGTCGTAGAGCTCGACCAGGTCGATGTCCTTCGGTTCGATGCCGGCTTCGGCGAAGGCTCGTTCGCCCGCCACCTTGCCGACCTGCCGGATCATGTCGAACCCGTAGTCGGAGCGGGTGCAGAGCAGCCCGGTGTGGTACGCCGAGTGCGCGTGTCCGATGCCGTCCATCCAGATCGGCGGGTGCCGCAGGTCCCGCGCGCGGTCCTCGGTGGTGACGATGTAGGCGTCCGATCCACCGGCGGGCAGGCAGCAATCGAGCAGGTGGAACGGCTCGCAGATGTAGGGCGAGTTGATCACGTCATCGATCGTGATCGGCTCGCGCTTCATGGCCCGGGGGTTCATGTAGGCGTGCTTGCGACAGGCGACCGAGACCGCCGCCATCTGCTCGGAGGTCGTGCCGTACTCGTACATGTGTCGCTGAGCCGCCAGCGCGTAGAAGGAGATCACGCCGAACGGGCCGTAGGGGACGTCGAATTCGAGCGACATCGTCTCCTGCCCGCGCCCCGCAACCCGCTCGGTATAGGACTGGGCCGGGGTCGTGGGGGCCAGGGCCGCCTGCGCCTGGCGGCGCGTGCGCCCGGACCCGCCGCCCACGATCAGCACGTTCGTAGCCTCGCCGCTCCGCAGGGCGTGGGCCGCCAGGTCGTTGGCCATCGCGGCGGCGACGCCGCCGTTGGTCACGGCCGTCAGGAACTGCTTCGGCCAGGTCGCCATGCCCATGTGCTCGGCGGTGCGGTAGGCCGTCTTCACGTCCGGGCTGTGGTCGCAGACGATGAGGCCGTCGATGTCGCGCTTGCTGAGGCCGGCGTCGTCCATCGCCTGCTTGGCCGCCTCCACGTGCAGGCTGGTCACGGGGTAGCCCTCGGGGTTCCCGTAGGCGGTGCCGCCGATGCCGACAACCGCGAGTCTCTGATCCGCCATGGCGCCCTCCGGACTTCCTGTGCTCCTGCCAGGTTCGGCCCCGCCGCCCGCCCGGTGGGCGCTTCGCGCCCGCGCTCCAGCGCGATCGAGGCCGCGCCGGCGCCTAACTGAGCGGTCGTTCAGGGTGACCACGTTTACTATGGGCGGCCCGGCGATGTCAATCAGACGGCGCGCCGACGCTTCCCGGATCGGGCAGCCCTCCGGCTCTCGCCGGAGCCCCGGCTACTCGAGCCCGTAGACCTCCGTCTCCGGGTAGAAGCTGTACCAGCCGAACCAGTACGCGAGATGGCCCGCGATCCGCTCGAGGCGCTCGCCGTCCGGGCCGAGCACGGCCTCCTCGGTGACCTGCCAGAGGCCGCCCCCGGCGTCGCGCAGGGTGTCCGGATCGTCACCGGCCGTGAAGCTGTGGCCGCCGCGCTCGAAGGCGCGAACCTCCGCGCCCGAGTAGTAGGCGTTGGGGCTGGGAGCCTCGCGATGCACGCCCTCCGTGATCACCTCGCCGCGGGCGGCGACGAGCAGCACCGGCTGCTCGCCGACCGCGGCGTTAACCCCCCCCACCTAGGTGGGGGTGCGGAAGGGGTATGCCTTGACGTCCGCGCCGAAGCGGAGGCCGGAGACGCACAACTTAGCG
>VXMT01000225.1 GCA_009840965.1 Chloroflexota bacterium | reverse complement strand
CCAGAATTGCGTTGCGCCACCGGGGCTTTTGGAGGCGCGCGGGAGTCCTCCCCCCTCACCCCCGCCCTCTCCCCAGGGAGAGGGAGCCGGATTGGGCTTGTGGGGGTTTCGCAAAGGTCTCTCAGGGGATAGCCGCCCGCCGTCCTACTCCGGCTCCTCGACATCCCCCGCGGCGTCCGTGATGAACTCCGTGAGCAGGGTGTGGACGGCGGCGGCGACCTCGCGCAGGGAGTGGCCGCCGCCTTCGAGGATGACGAGGCGCTTGGGCTGCTGCGCGCGCTCGTAGATGTCCTCGGAAGCCTGGGGCAGCAGCACCGTGTCGTCCGATCCGTGGATCAGCAGCAGCGGCCGGGCGAGGCGCTCGACCGTCTGGGTGCCGAAGCGCTGCGGCGAGAGCGCCGCCACGGCGATCGCGAGCGGCGCCAGCTCGCCGGCCTTGATCGCCACGGCCCCGCCGAAGGAGTGCCCGACGATCACCGCGCGCTCCGCTCCGATGCCGCGCAGGAAGGAGCAGGCGGCCAGCGCGTCCAGCACGCACTCGTCGAACTCGCCCGGGTGGCGGTAGCCGACCCGCAGCGAGGTCACCCCGACGGCCGTCAACTCGCGGCTGAGGCGCAGGTAGACGCCCTCGGCGGGCCCGTCGCCGCCGCCCATCGCCCCGCCGAGGAAAACGGCGCAGCCGGTCTTGCCCTCCACGGGGCGAAGCGCGGCGAGGATCGTGCCGCGCGTCGTGTCGATCTCCAGCGCCAGCTCGCCGGGCTCCTCGGAGGGTTGCGCGCGCACATCGCGGATCGAGAGGACGAGGTCGTCGGGAGCGCCCGGGGCGGGCTCGCTCACCGGGGCACGCCGGCGCTACTTCGGACCCGAGGCGGCAAGCCGCCGCGCGACGAAGCGCTCCGTGCGGTTCATCGCCTCCGCGATGTCGTCGTAGTCGGCGGCGTAGCAGACGCGCACGAAGCCGCGCCCGCTCTCGCCGAAGGCCGAGCCCGGCACCATCGCGACGTGCTCCTCCTCGAGCAGCGCCTCGGCGAACGCGAGGTCGTCGAGGCCGGTCGGGCGGATGTCGGGGAAGGCGTAGAAGGCGCCGCGCGGCTCCACGGTCGGGAGGCCCATCGCACGCAGCCGGTCGACGAGCATGCGGCGGCGGCGGTCGTACTCGGCGACCATCCCGCGCACGTCCTCCTCGGCCGAGGCGAACGCCTCGACGGCGGCGTACTGGGCGGCGGTGGGCGCGCTCATCATCACGTACTGGTGGATCTTCATCATCGCCTCGAGCAGGTGCGGCGGCGCCGCCACCCAGCCGAGCCGCCAGCCCGTCATCGCGTAGGCCTTGGAGAAGCCGCCGAGCAGGATCGTGCGCTCGTGCATGCCCTCGATCGTGGGGAAGCAGACGTGCTCGACGCCGTAGACCAGGCGGTCGTAGAGCTCGTCCGAGATCACGAACAGGTCGTGCGCCCGCGCGACGTCGGCGATCTCCTCCATCGTCTTGCGGTCCAGCACCGCCCCCGTGGGGTTCGAGGGGTAACCGAGCAGGATCGCCTTGGTCGCGGGCGTGATGCGCTCCTCGATCGCCTCGGCGGTGACCATGAAAGCGTCCTCGGGGTAGGTCGGCACGGGCACGTAGCGCGCGCCCGCCATGAGCACCACCGGCTGATAGGCGACGTAGCAGGGCTCCGGCGTCAGCACCTCGTCGTCGTGGTCGATGAGCGCGCGCATCGCGATGTCGAGCGCCTCGGAGACGCCGGTGGTGAGCATCAGCTCGCGTTCCGGGCTGTAGCGGACGCCGTAGAGGCGTTCGAGCTGGCTGCTCAGCATCTCGCGCAGCTCGGGCAGGCCGTAGTTGCTCGTGTAGCCGGTGTGCCCGGCGAGCATCGCCTCGGCCGCCGCGTTCGTGATCTGCGCCGGGGTCGCGAAGTCCGGCTGCCCGACGGCGAGCGAGATCACGCCTTCCGCCCTGTCGAGCAGCTCGAAGAAACGGCGGATGCCCGAGGCCGGGAGACCGGCCACCGTCTCCGAGTGCAGCCCGCGGCGCGCCTCGTGCCCGCTCGACACGGCCGGATATCCGCTGTGCCCGTCGTTCGTCACGAGGCCGCCCCGATCTCCGCCAGCGGCGGGCGGCGCGCGCCCCAGTCGGTCAGCGCCTCACAGGCGTGCGCGGCGCCGAGCAGCGTCGACTCCTCGAAGGGCCGCGCGATCAGCTGGATGCCGACCGGCAGGCCCTCGGAGAAGCCGCCGGGGATGCTGATCGCCGGGTTGCCGGAGATGTTGACCGGGATCGTCAGCAGATCGTTCAGGTACATCGCGAGCGGATCGTCGAGCTTCGCGCCGAGCGGGAAGGCGACGGTTGGCGTCGTGGGGGTGAGCAGCAGGTCGTTGCCCTCGAGGGCGCTCGCGAACTCCTGGCGGACCAGCGTGCGCACCTGCTGCGCCTTGCGGTAGTAGGCGTCGTAGTAGCCGGCCGAGAGCGCGTAGGCGCCGATCATGATGCGGCGCTTCACCTCATCGCCGAATCCGTTGCCGCGGGTCCGTTCCATCTCGTCCCACATGCCTTCGCCGCCCATGAAGCGGTAACCGTACTTGACGCCGTCATAACGGGCGAGGTTCGCCGACGCCTCGGCCGGCGCGATGATGTAGTAGGCGGAGAGCGCGACCTCCAGCGAGGGCAGCGCGACCGCCCGATCGACGACCGCGCCCTCCCGCTCGAACAGCGCGACGGCCTGCTCGAAGGCCTCGCGCACGCCGTCCTCGAGACCGGCGACGAGCGCCTCGCCGGGGACGCCGACGCGCAGGCCCTCGAGGCCGCGATCGAAACGCTCCGCGTAGTCGGGCACGGGCTCGGGGGCGGTGGTCGCGTCGTTGGGGTCGTGGCCGGCGATCGCCTGCAGCAGCGTCGCCGCGTCGCGGGCGTCACGGGCGAAGGGCCCCACCTGCTCGAGCGAGGAGGCGAAGGCGACGACGCCGTAGCGGCTGACGCGGCCATAGGTGGGCTTTAGGCCGACGATGCCCGTCAGCGCCGCCGGCTGGCGGATCGAGCCGCCCGTGTCCGTGCCGAGGGCGATCGGCACGCCTCGCGCCGCCACGGTGGCCGCCGATCCGCCGGAGGAGCCGCCGGGCACGCGCGCCAGGTCCCAGGGATTGCTGGTCGCGCCGTAGCCGGAGTGCTCGGTCGATGAGCCCATCGCGAACTCGTCGAGGTTGGTCTTGCCGACAAAGACGGCGCCCTGCTCGCGCAGCCGCGCGACGACGGTGCAGTCGATGATCGGCGTGAAGCCCTCGAGGATGCGCGAGCCGGCGGTGGTCTCAACGCCCTCTGTGGAGAGCACGTCCTTGAGCCCGACGGGGATGCCGGTCAGCGGCGGCGCCTCGCCCGAGCGCAGCCGCTCGTCGGCGGCGTCGGCCTGGGCGAGCGCCTCCTCCGGCGTGACGCGGATGTAGGCGTTGATCGAGGTCTCCTGCGCCTCGACGCGCGCCAGCGTCGCCTCGGCCAGAGCGCGCGCGCTGTACTCGCCCGCGCGCAGCGCCGCGGCGTGCCCGTGCGCGCTGCGATCGAGGTCGATCGCCCCTCCGGGAGACGGTGCGGAGTCAGCCATCGGGGCCCTGGTCGAGCACGGCGCGCACGCGGATGTAGTCGCCCTCGCGCGCGGGGGAGTTGGCGAGCACCTCGGAGACCGGCTCGGAGGGCCGGGGCTCGTCGGAACGCTCGACGTTGACGAGCGAGAAGGACTGCGCGGTGGGCGGTACGCCCGAGGTGTCGATCGCGCTGATCGCCTGGCAGTGCCCGAGGATGCTCGACAGCTCGCCGCGCAAGCGCTCTGTCTCGTCGTCCGAGAGCGCGATGCGGGCGAGCCGGGCGATGTGCCGGACCTCGTCGCTGCTCAGATCCACGGGAACCTCCGGTGGCCTGTTGACGTCGGACTGGAAGGAGCGCCGGTGGCGCCTCGCGGGCTGCCTCGCCCGTTGATCGCACTATATGTGCGGTCGGGCGGCTCGCACCACACGGGTATGGCCCGTGATGCGCCCGCGGTGGCGGCGAGGCGAACCGAGCGGATACGATCGAGGCCGGCGGGAGGCGACCGATCGCGAACGCACCTGCGAGCAGCATGATCCGACGCACCGAACCCGAGGCCTCCCGGTGACCATCAGCCAGCGGGCGAGGCGGCAGCGCGCACGGCGCCGGCGGCACACGCCGGCGAACGGCGAGGGGCGGCGCCTCGGCCGCCTCGTGCTGGTGCTCGTCGGCCTGCTCGGCGTGCTGCTCGTCGCGAGCAGCGCGGCGGCGGCCACCGGCGCGCTCTACGGCAAGCAGAAGTACGACGAGTTCATCGCCTACGTCGCACCGCCCGAGGAGCTGCTCGCCTCGCTGCCGCGCGGCGGCGCTCGCATCTACGACCGCAACGGCGTGCTGCTCTACGAGTTCATCGACGAGTTCGGCGGCCTGCGCAGGCCCGTGCCGCTCGACGAGATCTCGGAGTGGGTGATCATCGCGACGGTGGCGACCGAGGACGCGAGCTTCTTCACGAACAACGGCCTCAACGTGCGCGGCCTCGCCCGCGCCGGCGTCGAGAACTTCACCCCCTTCGCAGACACCGACTTCCTCGAGGGCACGGGCGGATCCTCGATCACGCAGCAGCTCGCGAAGAACGTCTACATCCCGAAGGAGCAGCGCTCCGCCCGCACGGTGGAGCGCAAGCTGCGCGAGGCGGCGATCGCGATCGAGTTGACCCGGCGCTACACCAAGGAGCAGATCCTCGAGTGGTACCTCAACTCGATCTCCTACGGCGGCATCTACGTCGGCATCCAGGCAGCCGCCGAGGGCTACTTCGGCAAGCAGGCGAGCGATCTCACGCTCGCCGAGGCGGCGCTGCTGGCCGGCATCCCGCAGTCGCCCGCGCTCTACAACCCGCTCGAGAACCCCTCGTCCGCGCTCATCCGCCAGCGCGTCGTGCTGGACCTGATGGTGCGTCACGGCCTGATCACGCCCGCAGAGGCCGACGCGGCGCGGCGCGAGCAGCTCGTCTTCAAGGCCAACCGCTTCGACATCGACGCTCCGCACTTCGTGCTCGGGCGCGTCGCAAGGGAGATCACACTGCGCTTCGGCGAGCGCGCCCTCTACGAGGACGGCCTCGAGGTGATCACGACGCTCGATCTCGGCCTGCAGCGTGAGGCGCAACGCATCCTCGAGCACCGCATCTCCAACTACGAATCCGATGTGCTGGAGGGCGCCAGCGTCTTGTACGGCGGAGTCCACGGCCACAACGGCGCCTTCTATGCGCTGGACCCACACACGGGGCAGATCCTCGTCTACGTCGGGAGCCGCGACTACTTCCGCGAGGACATCGAGGGCCGCAACGACAACGTGATCGCGGAGAACTCGCCGGGTTCGACGCTCAAGCCCTTCACCTACATGTCTGCGTTCATGCAGGGCTGGAGTACCGGCGCGGGCATCCTCGACACGCCGACGAAGGTGATCGACCCCGCGACCGGCGAGTTCTTCGAGCCGACCAACCCGGGGAGTTTCGGCTTCGCCGGCACGATCAGCGCCGCGAACGCCCTCGGCAACTCGCTCAACGTGCCCGCCTTCAAGACGATCCAGTTCGCCGGCGTCGGCAACACCACCACGCTCATGCGCCGGGTGGGGCTGACGACCCTCGACTCGCCGCGCGGGTACGGACCGGCGCTCACGCTCGGCGGCGCGGACATCACCCTCGAGGATCTCACCTACGCCTACAGCGTGCTCGCTACCGGCGGCCTGATGCGCGGCCAGGACGCGCTGCAGCCGCACGGCGCCGGCGAGCGCACGCTCGACCCCGTCGCCCTGCTTCGCGTCAGCAACGCCGAGGGCACCGTGCTCTATGACTTCCAGTCGCCCGTCGAGCGGCGCGTGGTCGAGGAGAACTACGCCTACCTCGTGACCTCGATCATCTCGGACCCGGACACGCAATGCCTCGTCTTCAGCAGCTGCGGCGCGCTGGAGCTGGAAGACCGGCCATCCGGGAAGAAGACGGGAACAAGCGAACCCTTCGAGGATCCGGACGAGATCGGCGAGACCTGGACCTTCGGCTACACCCCGGACCTCGTAGCGGGGGTCTGGGCGGGGAACGCCGATAACACGCCGATGGTCCACAACCCGGAAGTTGCACGCCTCTACTCGACGACGATCGCCTGGCGAGCCTGGCGCGACTTCATGGAGTACGCGCACGACTACTACGGCCTGGAACCGCAGAACTTCGTCCAGCCCTCGGGCATCGAGTCGCGCGAGCTGTGCTGGCCGTCCGGGCGGCTGCCCAGCGAGCTCTGTCCGGAGATCCACCGCTACAACGGCCTCTACGCCTTCGACGTGCTCGCCACCTACGACTTCGAGGAGCTACAGGACACGTGGTGGCAGGAGGTCGCGATCGACTCCCGCACCGGTCTGCGCGCGACGCCGGACACGCCGCCCTCCCTGATCAGGCGCGAGGTGCGGCTGGTGCTGCCCGAGGAAGAGATCGAGGAGTGGGACGACATCGAGCAGTGGGCCCAGCGCTACGGGGTCGCGCACCTGCTGGCCCCCTTGCAGGACAGCGCCGCGGGCGCCGATCTGCTGCACGTCTCCTCGCCTGCCGCGGGGGCGCGGCTCTCGGGCCCGATCTCGCTGATCGGCCATGCCAGCTCGCCCGGCTTCGAGCGCTACGTCGTGGAGTGGGGGCGCGGCACGAACCCCTCCTCCTGGGTCTCGTTCGCGGCCTCGACCAGCGCGGTCGAAGGTGGGCTGCTGGCGCGCTGGGACACGACGCAGCTCCCCGACGGCGCCTACACGCTACGCGTGCGCCTCGAGGACTCGGAGCTGGGCAGGTGGCGCTACGCCGTGCCGGTCGTGATCTCCAACGGCGAGGACACATCCGACGCCAGCGCGCCCCCGGTCGCCCGGATCACGCGGCCGCTGACGGACCAGGTGATCGGCGGCAACGTGCCGATCGACGGCTTCGCATCCTCCGGCCGCTTCCAGGGACTGCGCCTCGAGGTCGGCGTGGGGGCCCAGCCGGAGAGCTGGACGCAGATCCACAGCTCCGACGAACCCGCCACCAGCGGCGCCCTCGCCTACTGGGACACGAGCGAGTACGACGACGGGCTCTACACGATCCGGCTCACCGTCAGCGACGCGCAGTTCGGCGATGCCGTCACCACCGTGCTCGTGCGCGTGGACAACAGCGCGGAGTGACCCAACCCGTGCCGAGGATCCGTTCCGCGCGTGATCTGCTACCCCGGCGTTGCCTCCGTGCCCGCCAGCAGCGCCTCCACCTCGGCGCGCGAGGTGATGCCGCGCACGAGCTCCAGGAAGCGCGCCAGCGACCCGGCGCGGGCGCGCAGCTCGCGCAGCTGGTCGCCGAGCGGATCGACGGCGTCCGCGCGGGCGGCGTACGTCCCGTACCAGGCGAAGTACGCCTGGTTGATGCGGCGGATCGAGATGCCGTGATCCGCCAGCATCAGCCGCACCTCCTCCATGCGCCGCTCGGCCTCCTCGACCCGGCCCTGTTCGAGCAGCGCGTCCACCTCCAGGCGCAGCTCGCGCAGCACGGCGGAGCGGTCGATGTCCGGTCCGCTCGCGGGCGCGGGCGCGAAGCTCGCCGGCGGCGTCGGATCACCGAACCGTTCGAGCACGGCGTCGCGCAACTCCCAGCCGGCGAGGCTGGCGACCGTCTCGTTGATCGTCTGCGCGTCGCCGCCCGCGAAGTAGGCGCGGCCGAGCGGGTAGAAGGCGAGGTAGTGATGCACCCACTCGTGCGCGGCGGTGCCCACGGCGCCCCGGTAGCTGCGGGCATCGACGATCGCCGGGTAGAACGCGATACCGCCCGTGGGCGCGACGAACGCGGCGATCGAGTCGTCCCGCTCCTCCGCCTCCCGTTCGATCCGGTAGAGCTCCTCGATCCCGAGATCGAACTGCAGGATCCGCTCGTCCTGACGGCGGATCTCGGTGCGCGGCGAGATGACCAGCACGTGCGGCGACGGGGTCAGCTCGATGTCCAGCGGCGGCCAGACCTCGAGCGCGCCGGGCAACGGCAGCGGGAAACTGATCCCGTGCTCACGGATCGCCGCGTCAATACGCCCCTCGATGGCGGACTCGACGACGTTCTCGAGGCGCCGCCCATCCTCGCCGCTCCGGTCGCCGAGGGCGAACCAGGCGGCGATCGCCTCCTCGGCCGGCGGGTCGTCGCGGAGCGGCTCGCCGGCGGCGAAGAGCCACTTGTTCGCCAGAGCGCCGAACTCCCAGCGCACGAGGTGGGCAATATCGAACTCCTCGTCCGTATCGCCACGCAGGCCGAAGAGCCCGTTCCAGAGCAGGACGGCGGCGAGCAGGCCGGCAACGAACGCAGCAAGCGAGGGCGCTGCATCCCTTGCTCGCCGCCTCACGGCGGCCGCCAACCGTCGGGCACTCGATCTCACCGTGGATCCAGCGTAATCGTTGACGGCGCGCCGTCGTATAGTCGGAGCCGATGAGCAGCGAAGGCGTCCGGCGGCCACGAGGCCGCGTGCGGCTGCTGGCCGTCGCAATCGACGCCGCGTCGCTGCTATTGCTGCTGCTGGGCGGGCTGGCCGTCGCGTTCGTCTGGCTGCTGATCCGCAGCTCGGCGGGCCGCTACGACGCCGAGACGGGGGACACGCTGATCGCCGCCTCGCTGATCGGAGCGATTGTGCCCGCATGGACGGCCTGGCAGGGCGCCCGGCTCTACCGCCTCGGCGCGACGTTCGGTCAGGCACGCCTCGGTCTCGCCGTCGAGGGAGCGCGTTGGGCGCGCACCCTGCGATTGCTGGTGCACCCGATCTCGCTGCTGCTCTGGGGCTGGGTGCTGATTACGTTGCTGCTCGCGGGAGCGCCGTTCATCTGGCTGCTGGTCGCGGTCGTGAACGCCACCGTCGTGATCACCCTCTTCTGGGTGGGAGCGCTCCTCGTGAGCGTGGCGCGCGGGAGCGAGTGGCGCCACGGGCGCCTGCCGCACGACTGGCTCGCGAGGACCCGGCTGGTGCGGTCCTCATGAGCCGCCTCGAACCTCCCGTGCCGCGGCGGCCGGCCCCCGTGGTGAGCAGGGGCGGCCCCTGGGACGTGATCCCGGACCCCTTCGACGAGTTCAACGCCACCGCCGGCATCCGCGACTTTGCCTTCGCGGCCGCCAGCCTGCTGCTCGTCGTCGCGCTCACGGCCTGGCTCGCCGCCTTCACGCTCGCGCAGGCGACGGCCCCCGGCGTCGCGCTACCGGCGATCGAGCGCGCGGCGATCGTCCTCACCGGCGTCGACGGGCTGGTCGAGACACACGCCGCGAACCTCGAGGAGCAGGCGCTCAACGAGGACGACATCATCGTGCCCGGCTACCCCCTCGACGTCGCGGTCCTCACCGAGGAAGTAACCGGCGACGATGGCGCGTTCGACCGCCAGGCGCTGCGCGACGTGCTCGTCGAGCGCAGCGCGGAGCTGCTGCGCCTCGAAGGCCTCGCCGCCTTCCGCAACCCCGACGGCGCGATCAGTGCGCCTTCGCGCTTCTCGAGCGCGGGGCTGCTCGACCAGCTCATCACCCGCCTGCGGGCGAGCGAGCACGACCGCTGGAGCTCGCTCGTCGATCCGCTCGGCTACCTCTCGCTGGTGCTCGCGGCTGCCGTGCTGCTGCTGGGCGTCGGCTTCGGGCGGCTGATCCGGCTCGGGGGCGCGACCCTGATCGCGGGCGTGCTCGTGCTCGCCGGCGCGCTGCTGATCCGCTTCGTCTTCGGCCTCGTCGCCGACGAGGGCGTGATCGGCGACGAGGCGCGCTCGATCATGGGCACGCTCGCCTCGGCCCCGATCCGCAACGGGCTGCTGATGACGATCGGCGGGCTGGCGATCCTGCTCCCGGCGCTCGCGCTCGACCGCCTCTTCGAGAGCTCCGACCGGCGCGGCCCCCGGCCCGGGGGGCATGTCGATACCGAGGACCGGCGGCGGGCCCGGCGGGGGCGGGCCGGGCGGTGCCAACCCCCGGAGGCAGGCGCACGCGCCGGCAGGTCCGGCGGCCTGGATGGAACGACAGCCCATGAGCACCGGGAGCCCTCGATGAGCGCGACACGCACGCCCCGCGAATGGCGCAAGCCGCTGGCCCTCGGCGCGCCCACACCGCCCGACGAGATCCCCGTCACGCCGACGCGGATGCTGCACTTCTTCGACCCCTCCAACGAGCGCATGCGCGCGCGCGTCGCCTCGATGGCCGAGCAGGTCGACGTGCTGGTCGGCAACCTCGAGGACGCGATCCCCTCCGACAAGAAGCTGGAGGCGCGCGCCGGGCTGATCGAGGTCGGCCAGAGCGGCGACCTCGGCGAGACGGCGCTCTGGACGCGCGTCAACAGCCTCGACAGCCCATGGGTGCTCGACGACCTGATCGAGCTGACGGCGGCGCTCGGCGAGCGCCTCGAGGTGATCATGCTGCCCAAGGTGACCGGGCCCTGGGACATCCACTGGGCGGACCAGCTGCTCGCGCAGCTGGAGGCGCGGCACGGGCTGACACGGCCCTACCTGATCCACGCCGTCCTCGAAACCGCGGGAGGCGTGAACCACGTCGAGGAGATCGCGCAGGCGAGCCCGCGCGTGCAGGGCATGAGCCTCGGCCCGGCGGACCTCGCGGCCTCGCGGCGCATGAAGACCACGCGCGTCGGCGGCGGCCACCCCGGCTACCTGGTGCGCAGCGACCCCGTCCCGGACGACGACGAGGCGCCGCGCCAGACGGCGCAGCAGGACCTCTGGCACTACACGCTCGCGCGCATGGTCGACGCCTGCGTCGAGGCGGGCGCGCTGCCTTACTACGGGCCGTTCGGGGACATCGCGGACCCGCTCGCCTGCGAGGATCAGTTCCGCGCGGCCTTCCTGATGGGCTGCGTGGGCGCCTGGACGCTGCACCCCAGCCAGATCGAGATCGCGAAGCGCGTCTTCAGCCCCCCGCCGGACGAGGTCGCCTTCGCCCGCCGCATCGTCGAGCACATGGGCGACGGCTCCGGCGTGGTGATGCTGGACGGCAAGATGCAGGACGACGCCACCTACAAGCAGGCGCAGGTCATGCTCGACCTCGCGGCCTTGCTGGCCTCGAAGGACCCGGAGCTGGCGGAGGCCTACGGGCTCGAGTAGCCCCTCCCGCCTCAGCCGTACTGCGGCTCGTCGCCGATGACCTCGTCCGCGCGCAGGCGCGCGATCTCCTCGGGGCTCAGCCCCAGCTCGGCGAGGATCTCGTCGTTGTGCTCGGCGAAGAGCGGCGCGGGACGGCGGACGCGCGCGGGGGTGCGCGCGAGCCGCCATGGGAAGCCGTCCCAGCGCTGGTGGCCGGTGTCCGGGTGCACGATGTCCACGAAGTAGCCGCGCTCGTAGAGGTGCGGGTCGCTCACGATCTCCCAGTTCGCGAGCACCGGCCCCGCAGGGACGCCCGCGTCCTGCAGCAACGCCGTCGCGCGGTTGTGGTTGAGGGTCTCGGACCAGGTCTCGATCGCCTCATCGATCTCCTCGTGGGCCTCGAGGCGGCCCTCGAGCACGGGGAAGCGATCGGCGAGGTCGGGGCGATCGATCACCGTGCAGAGCGCGCGCCACTGCTCGTCGCGCTCGACGCCGATCGCGAGCCAGCAGTCGGTCCCGAACGAGCGGTACACGCCCTGCGGCGCGATCCGCGTCGAGCGGTTCGCCCGAGGCCCCGCGACCCGGCCGTTCAGCCGGTAATCCATGATCGATTCGACCACGAAGGCCGCGCCCGACTCTTGCAGCGCCATGTCGAGGTGCTGCCCCCGGACCGTCCGCTCGCACGCGTGTAGCGCGGCGAGGATGCCGACGGTGGCGTGCGCCCCGGTAATCGGATCCGCGTAGTAGGAACCGGTGCCGCGCGGCTCTCCCTCGCCGTACCCGGTCTGCGCGACCAGCCCGCACGAGGCCTCGATGTTCGAGCCGTAGGCAAGGTAGTCGCGCTCCGGCCCGGTGGCGCCGTAGCCCGCGATCGAGCACATCACGATCCGCGGATTGCGCTCCGCGAGCGTCGCGTAGTCGAGGCCGAGCTGGGGGAAGACCCGCGCGCTGTTGTTCTCGACCACGACGTCGGCGTCCTCGACGAGCCGCAGGAAGATCTCGCGGCCGTCCTCGGTCCCGAGGTCGAGGCCGAGGTCGCGCTTGTTGCGATTGAAGAGGTTGAAGTAGCCGGAGCGGTTGTAGAAGGTCTCCCACGCCTCGTTGCCGGGCGGGTGGCTGACGCGCGTGGCCGGCCGGCGCGCGAGCTCGATCTTCACGACCTCCGCCCCGAGGTCGCCCAGGTGCCTGGCGGTCAGCGGTCCCGACCAGTTGCCCGTGACCTCCACGACCCGGATGCCTTCGAGGGGCAGCGCGTCCGGGTCGCCTCGCCCCGGCGCCGCGCGCCCACGCGGGGGAGGCTCGTACCCGGAGTCGGCGTCGAGGACCGGCGCGGCGCGCACCGGACCGGCGGGCGTGCCCGACATCAGCCAGGGCGGGCCTGGCAGCGGCAACGCGCCGAGCCGCGGGTGCGCCGTCTCTCGCCACCAGCCCCGCTCCCTGAGCTGCGGAGAGTGCGCGAGCTCCTCGAGGGTGTTGGCCGGCGTGACGGCCAGGCGCAGCGCCTGTCCCCGCTCGCAGATCTCGCTGCGCGTGCGATCGCGCGCCCACTCGGCAATCAGCGCGCGGACCTCCGGTATCGACTCGCGCCAGCCCTCGGGCGTCGCCCAGCGGGGGTCGTCGATCAGGTCCGGGCGCTCGATCAGCACGAAGATGTCGAGATTGCGCATCCCCATCCAGATCACGTGCCCGTCGGCGCAGGGCGTGAGCAGCGAGGGCTCGCGGGTCTGGATCAGGCCCTCGTGCGTCCACATCGTCGTGAGCCAGACGTGCGCGTTCAGGACGGCTTCCTGCGTGGAGACCTCGACCTGCTGCCCAACGCCCGTGCGCCTCGCATGCCACAGCGCCACGAGCGACCCCGCGGCGAGCTGCACGCCCGCGTGCAGCTCCGCCTGGTGGCCGTGCACCATGATCGGCCGCTCGCCCGGGTCGCCGCCGAAGTAGAGGTAGCCGCCCATCGCCCAGTCGACGATCTCGCTCGTGACCCGCCCCGCGTAGGGTCCGCTCAGCCCGAACGGGGCCTGCGAGGCGTAGACCAGCGCCGGATTGACCTCGAGCAGGCGGTCGGGGCCGAGGCCCCGAGCCTCCATCACCCCGGGCCCGGCGCCCTCGATCAGGATGTCGGCCCGCGCCGCCAGCGTGCGGAGCCGCTCCTGGCCCTCGCGGGACTCGAGGTCGAGCACGAGTGAGCGCTTGCCGGCGTTCAGTGCGAGGTGCAGGCCGCCCGCCTCGAGGTCCGGGCGGTCGCCGGGGAACGGTCCGAGCGCGCGCAGGCGGTCGCCACCCGGCGGCTCGACCTTCACGACCTCCGCGCCGAGGTCGGCGAGCAGCCGGCTCGCGTAACCGCCGCCCACGCCCTCGCTCGCGTCGACGACCACGACGCCGGCCAGCGCGCCTTCGCCGGATGTCAGGGATCGATCGGGGTCCTCGGAAGACATCTCCCGAGGGATGATAGCGGGCGTGATTGACGCCTGCCCCCGTAGCCCCGCGCCGTGGCATAGTGCGCGCGAAGGCGGGGCGAGCGATGCGCTTCTACGAGCACGAGGCGAAGGATCTGCTGGCGCGGCATGGCGTGCCGCTGCCGCAGCGCCGCGTCGCCCTCACTCCGGAGGACGCCGCCACCGCCACGAGTGACCTCGGCGGGCCCGTGGTGCTCAAGTCGCAGGTGCTCAGCGGCGGGCGGATGAAGGCCGGCGGGGTGCGCTTCGCCGACACGCCGGAGGAGGCCGCCGAGGCTGCCGAGGCGATCCTCGCCATCGAGATCAACGGGCTGCAGCCGATGGGCGTGCTCGTCGAGGAGCGCGGCGAGGTCGAGCAGGAGTACTACGCCGCCGTCACCTGGGACGCCGCCGTGCGCCGCCCCGTCGTGATCTTCAGCGACATGGGCGGGATCGACATCGAGGAGGTCGCCGAGCAGCACCCGGAGCACCTCTCGCGCACGCACCTCTCCAACCTGCGCCCCTTCTCGGACTTCGAGGCGAAGCTGGCGGTCTCGCGCACCGGCGTGACGGGCAACGAGCTCAACCGCCTCAGCCGCATCGTCGGCGCGCTCGTGCAGGTCTTCCTCGCGTACGACCTGACGTTGGCCGAGATCAACCCGATCGGCCGCCTCGCCGGCGGCGCCTTCGTCGCCCTCGACTCGCACATCGACATGGAGGAGGAGGCGCGCGGCACGCACGCGCGGCTGCTCGCCGAGATCGGCATCCCGGAGGAGGACACGCGCCAGGCGCGCCCGCCCACGGAGTTCGAGATCGCCGGCGCGCAGGTGGACGCCGCCGACACGCGCGGCGTCGCCGGGCGCGTCGTCGAGTTCGGCGGGAACCTCGGCCTGATCATCGGCGCGGGCGGCGGATCGCTGACGCTCTTCGACGCCGTGCGCGGCGCGGGCGGCGATCCGGCGAACTACTGCGAGATCGGCGGCAACCCCTCGGTCGCCAAGGCCGCGGCGCTGACGAAGCTCGTGATGTCCAAGCCGGGCGTCGAGAAGATCGCCGTGATGATGAATGTCGTCTCCAACACCCGCGTCGACATCATGGCGCGCGGCGTGATCAAGGGCGTGATCGAGGCCGGGCGCGACCCCGCCGAGGCGATCGCGATCTTCCGCATCCCCGGCTCCTGGGAGGACGAGGGCGTCAAGATCCTCGAGCGCTACGGCGTCGAGTACGTGGACCGCTCGGTCTCGATGCACGAGGCGGCGCAACGCGCCGTCGAGAAGGCCGCCGCCGGGAACGGGGGCGGCTAGCCGTGTCCATCCTGATCGACGCCGAGAGCACCTTCATCATCCAGGGCATCACCGGCCGCGAGGCGGTGACGATGACCCGCGAGCTGCTCGACTACGGCGCGCGCGTCGTGGGCGGCGTGACGCCCGGCCGCAAGGGCCGCGACGTGCACGGCGTGCCCGTCGAGGACACCGTGCGCGCGCTCACCGAGCAGATGCGCGTCGACGGCTCGATCGTCGCGGTGCCGCCCGCCTTCGCGGCCGACGCCGTGCTCGAGGCGATCGAGGCGGGCGTGAAGCTGATCGTGGTCGTCACCGAGCGCATCCCGCGCGCGCAGGTCGCGCGCGCCATCGAGTACGCCTCGCAGGAGGGCGCGCGCATCATCGGCCCCAACTGTTTGGGCGTGATCTCGCCCGGCAAGTCGAAGATGGGCGGCATCGGCGGCGCGGCCGACGCGACCCGGCGCGCCTTCGTCCCCGGCGTCGTGGGCGTGATGTCGCGATCCGGCGGGATGACGACGGAGATCGCGAACGCGCTCTCCGAGGCCGGCCTCGGCGTTTCGACCGCCGTATCGATCGGCGGCGACGCGATGATCGGCTCCACCTACGCCGAGCTGATGCCGCTCTTCGAGGCCGACGAGCAGACGCAGGGCATCGCGATCTACTCGGAGCCGGGCGGGCCGATGGAGGCGCAGCTGGCGGCGCACATGGCCGAGCACGGATCGCGGCTGCCGGTTGTGGCCTTCATGGCGGGGCGCTTCATGGACGAGATGCCCGGCATGCGCTTCGGCCACGCCGGCACGATCGTCGAGGGCCGCGCCGACACGACCGCCGACAAGATCGCGCGCCTCGAGGCGGCCGGAATCGCCGTCGCCGAGCGCATCGAGCAGATCCCGGCGCTGCTGCGCGAGCGCATCGAAGGGGCAGCGTAGTCATGGCGATGTTCATCCGCGTCGACATCGACGACTCGGTCCAGCAGGACGCCGCCCTCTGCGCACGGCTCGCCGAGATCTGCCCCGTCGACATCTTCGAGGCGCCCGCCGATGGCGGCGTCACCACCGTCGAGTCCAACCTCGACGAGTGCACCCTCTGCGACCTCTGCATCGAGGCCGCGGGCGACGCGGTCCGGGTGGTCAAGCTCTACGCGGAGTAGGCGGACCGGGCCGCAACCACACCAGTCAGCGGTAAAATAGATACACAGAATCAGAGAGGACCACGCCCGTGCTGATCTCCGAACGGATGGCGAAGGCGCTTAGCGATCACCTGGCCAGCGAGTACTGGGCCGCCATCCAGTACACGATGATCTCCTCCTACTTCAGCCGCGAGGCCCTGCCCCAACTCGCCAGCCTTTTCCGCAGCCAGGTCGCCGAGGAACTGATGCACGCCCAGAAGATCGTCGACTACGTGACCGAGGCGGGCGGCACCGCCGAGGTGCCCGCCATCCCGGAGGGCCAGGCCGACTTCGACTCCGTCGACGAAGCTGTCCAGCTCGCCCTCGACGCCGAGCTGCGCGTCGCCAAGGCGTTCGACGACCTCATGGACCTCGCCATCGAGGAGCGCGACCACCTCGCGCGCGGCTTCCTCCAGTGGTTCGTCGACGAGCAGCTCGAGGAGGTCTCGACGATGGACGACCTCCTCAAGGTCGTGCGCCGCGCGGGCGACAACCTGCTCTACGTCGAGGACTACGTGGCCACGCGGCCGCCGCCCGCGGTGGCGCCCCCCGCGTAGCCGCCGCTCAGACCTCAGCGCCCCCGGGTTCGCCCGCGAGCTCGTCCATCCCCGGACGGCTCGATCGCGCGAGGTACTCCTCGTGGAAGCGATCGACGAGCGCGGCGCGTCCCGCGAGATCGAGGAACTTGTCGCGGAACGCCTCGGCGGCCTCGTGGCCGATACGCCGCGACCAGGCGGCCATCACGCGGCTCGCCTGGATCGCGACGGCGGTGAGCGGCTGCACCTGCGCCGCCGTCCACTCCAGCCGCGGCTCGAGGGCGCCCGCCTCCGGCTCGCCGGCGCGGAGGTGGTGGGTGTGCAACTCGTTCCAGAGCCCGTGGATGCTGTCCGCGCCGAGCTGGTGCATGCGGTGCGCGGAGGGCTCGCCGATGGCCGCCAGCTGCTCGTCGAGCGAAGGCCAGCCGCTCGCCTCCTCGTCCGCCTCCTCCGGGTCGACGCCGGCGATCTCGAAGGAGCGCGCGAGGCGGTCACGCATGCGCTGCTCCATCGGCAGCGTCTCGCCGTCACGCATCTCGCGGTTGCCGTCGAGGTGCCGCCAGACCCCGCGGTCGGCGCGCAGGCTGTCGCGCACGAACGCCTCGAAGCGCTCGCCGCTCCCCCGCAGCAGGTAGGCCATCGCCGATGCCGAGACGAAGATCTCGCGGTCGAGCAGGAGCTGCAGCTCGGCGCGGCCCTCGTAGGTCTCGGCCACGAGGCGGCGCGTCAGCTTGACGATGCGCACGGCGAGCGCGCAGAGGATCGCCTCGTCGCGCGCGGACGCCCGCGCGCCCTCGCGAGGCGGCGTCCAGGCTCGCACCAGCAGCGCGGCCAGCTCTCCGAACTCCGTGACGAGGCCCGCGGCAGCCTCGAGGAAGGGGCGCTCCTCCCGCGCCACCTCCAGCAGCTCGCGCTCGATCAGCGTCCAGGTCGGCCACTCGCCGGGGCCGGGGATCTGCGGGCTGCGCGGCTCGGACACGAGGGCGGCCCGCTCAGGCCAGCGTGGGGTGGCCGTGCTCGGCGATCTCGGCGTCGCGCTCCACCTCGCGCCGCGCCTCGCCGGAGCAGCCGATCGCGCGCAGCTGGCGCTCGAAGCGCTGGCGCTCGTGGCGCGCGAGCAGCTGCTGCTGCCGCGTGAAGCGGCCCGCCGGGTCGATCACCGCGGCGTGGTAGCGCCGCCACTCGTGGTAGAGCGCGTCGCACTCCTCGCCGTGCTCGTGCAGCGCCGCCGCCGCCTCGTCGCTCACGAGGCGTCTCCCGCGGGCGGCGCATCGATCTGGGCGATGCGGCGCGCGTGGCGGCCGCCGTCGAAGGGCTCCACGAGCCAGGTGCGCACAATCGCCAGCGCGGTCTCCTCGCTGGTCATGCGCTGGCCGATCGAGATCATGTTGGCGTCGTTGTGGCGGCGGCCCAGTTCCGCCGACTCGACGCTCCAGCAGAGCGCGCAACGCACCCCCGCCACGCGGTTCGCCGCGATCGCCTCGCCGTTCCCGGATCCGCCGAGGACGATGCCCCGGTCGCATTCGCCGCGCGCAACGGCCTCGGCCGCCGGGCGGATGAACAGGGGGTAGTCGCACGCCTCCTCGGAGTCCGTCCCGAAGTCGACGACCTCGTGCCCCTCGCCAGCGAGGAAGGCGCCGATCGCCTGCTTGTAGAGGAACCCCGCGTGGTCCGACGCGAGCGCGATCCGCATCGGGCGCTCCGTTACCGGGCCGCCGCCGCGAGCAGCTGGCGGCCGACGACCTTGAGCTCGAGGATCGGCTTGACGCCCTCGAAGATCGGGAGCACGAGCGCGTCGGAGACGTAGCGGGCGATCGGGTCTTCCTCGGAGTAGCCCCAGCCGCCGTGCAGCTGCTGCGCGGCCTGCGAGACATCGACGGCGACGTCGCAGGCGAGCAGCTTCGCCATCGGCGCGGGCAGGCCGCGCGAGTCGAAGTCGTGCGCCGCCGCGTAGGTGAGCTGCCGCGCGGCGGCGCGGCGGGCGCCCATCTCGCCGGTGCGG
>VXMT01000164.1:8440-19446 GCA_009840965.1 Chloroflexota bacterium | reverse complement strand
TGTACGGCCCCAGCTCCGAGGAGATCGCGCTCGTCGGCGGCGGGGGCGATTCCCTCGCGCTCGTGGCGGACAACAGCTATTCGACGATGTCCGACTGGTTCTTCCAGATGGTCTTCGTGGCCACGGCCGCCTCGATCGTCTCCGGGGCGCTGGCCGAGCGGGTCAAGATGTGGACCTTCTTCGTGTTCACGCTCGCCCTGACCGCGCTGATCTACCCGATCGTCGGCGCCTGGACGTGGGGCGGCGGCTGGCTCGACGAGATGGGGTTCCAGGACTTTGCCGGCTCGACGATCGTGCACGGGGTCGGCGGCTGGGCAGCGCTTGCGGGAATCCTCGTGGTCGGCCCGAGGCTCGGCAAGTTCCGCCGTGACGGGACGCCGAGGCCGACGCCGCCTTCGAACATCCTGGTGGTGACGCTGGGCGTCTTCATCCTCTGGTTCGGCTGGTTCGGCTTCAACGGCGGCTCGCAGCTCGCGCTGGGCAGCGCCTCCGACGCGGTGGCGATGAGCCACGTGCTGGTCAACACGAACCTCGCGGCTGCGGCCGGAGTGATGGCCGCCCTCGCCGTCTCGCGCTTCATCCTCGAGCGCATGGACCTCTTCGCCGGGCTGAATGGCGCGATCGCCGGGCTGGTCTCGATCACGGCCGGGCCGGACATCACCGAGCACTACTGGGCCGTGATCATCGGCGCGATCGGCGGGATCATCTGCACCGCCGGCCTCAAGCTGTTCGAGCGGCTGCAGCTCGACGACGTGGTCGGCGCGGTGCCTGCCCACCTCTTCGCCGGCATCTGGGGCACGCTCGCCGCCTCGATCGTCGCGGGGGCGGACGTCGGCGTGCAGCTGGTCGGGGTACTGGCCGTCGGTGCGTTCGTGTTCGCGACCTCGTGGGTGCTCTGGCAGGTGCTGGCGCGGACGCTCAGCGTCCGCGTCCCCCCCGAGGTCGAGCGGCTCGGCCAGGACGCGGGCGAGCTGGGCCTCGAGGCCTACCCCGAGTTCGTGCTCATGCCCGAGGAGTTCTACGACGACGACGAGGAGTGAGCGCCGGCGCGCCTCGGTTCACCGGTCCCGCGGCCTCCGCCGCACCTGCGCGGCGCTCGCGTAGCGTCGCCAGCGCCGCCTCCGGCGCGGCGAAGCCGGGCCGCTCAGCGGCGGCGCGGCCCGCAGCAGCTCGCGGGCACGGTGCGCGCCGGCGGCCACGAGGGCGACCGCGGCGATCGAGACGAGCACGATCCAGGCCGTGCGGTTGCTGTCCGCTGCCGCGTCGAGCTGCCTGCGCAGCGACTCGACGCTCGAGGGCGGTTCGCGCGGCCCGGCGTCGGCCGCGGCGGCCGCCGCCCCCCGCCCCCGGGGGCCCGCCGGGCCCGGGGGGGGCGGGGGGGGGGGTCGCCGCCGGGGGCGGAGCGCCGGCCTCCGCGGGGGCATGGGCCTCGATGCGTCCGGGCGAGGGAAGCTCCGCCACGAGGGCATCGATCAGCCGGCCCGCCGCGTCGAAACGGCGTTGCAGTGAGCGGCCCGCCGGCGGCGCCCTGAGCGGCGGTTGGTCCACGCTGCCGTCGCTGCCGTAGGAGAGCGCGTCGATGACCGCGCCGCCCTCCGTGGCGAGCGCGAGCCGGTCCCCAGAGTTGCCGAGGCCGTTGAAGAGCCCCTCGCCGCGCCGCAGCGCGAGGGCGTCACCGATCGCGGCGCGAGGCCCCGCAACGACGAAGGCGCCGCCCGGCGGCAGGGTGAGGGTGGGCAGCGCGATCCGCCCGTGGTTGTCCACGAGGATGAGCCCCGCCAGCGAGACGGCGGCCGTTCCGACGTTGCCGACCTCGATCCACTCGTACTCCGCGTCCCCGCCGCCTTGCGGCGGGTTCGGCAGCAGCTCGGTGATGCGCAGCAGGATCGCCGAGGCGCTGCGCACGCGGTAGGGCTCGAGCGTGGGGATCGGCGCGGCCGCCGAGGCTGCCGACGGCGGCACGACTGAGGTGGCGGCCTCTCCCGCTTCGGGTGGCGCCTCGCTGGATGCGGGAGGCGGGGCGGCGCTGCGCACGAAGGTGACGTTGTCGGCGTGGAGGACCGCGGGCGCTTCGCCGGCGGGGCGCAGCATGATCCGCAGTTGCGCGCTGCGAGCATCGTCCGGCGCGCGGATCGCGCCCGTCGAGACGCTCGCAAAGGAGCCGTCGACGTCCTCGACAGCCTCGGAGTCGGCGGCCGAGAGCTGCGGTCCGCTCGCGTCCTCCGAGGCGTACCAGGCGACACGGAGCCGCGCGAGCGAGGCGTCCGAGACGAGCCGTAACCGCCCGCCGGCCTCGTACCACCCGCCGCTCCCGACGCTGAAGGACTGGTGTAGCCAGGCGGCCGTGCTGCTCCGCGAGGTGAGCGAGGCAACGCGCGAGCCGTCGTGGGATGTGACGGCGGCGTCCGCCGCGTGGCTGCGCCAGCCGTAGGGCGTCTCGCCCGGCAGCTCGAAGTCGCCGTTGGTGAGCGCCGCGAAGAACGAGGGCTCGGGCGTCGCCTCGGGAGTGGGTGCGGCAGCCTCGGCCACATCGACCGCGGGAGCGGGCGGCGGTGCGGTGCGCGTGAAGGCGACGTCGTCGGCGTGCAGGGTCGCCGGGGCCTCGCCGAGGGGCCGCAGCATGATCCGCAGTTGCGCGCTGCGGGCGTCGCCGGGTGCGAGGACCGCGCCGGTGGAGACGGGCACGAAGGAATCGCTCGCGCCCTCGAGCGTGACGGAGTCGGTGGCGGAGAGTTGCGGCCCGCTCGCGTCGTCGGAGGCGTACCAGGCGACCCGGATCACGGCGGCAGCGGCGTTGGGCCCGCCTCGGAGCCGGCCGGACGCCTGGTACCAGCGGCCACCCTCGACACGTACGGACTGGTGCAGCCAGGCTGTGGCCGCGCCCCGCGAGGTGAGCAGGGCTGCCTGCGTCGCGCCCTCGGACGTGACGAGCGCCTCTCCCGCGTGCGCGCGCCAGCCGTATGGCGTGTCGCCGGGCAGCTCGAAGTCGCCGTTGGTCAGGGAGGCGAAGAAGGACGGCTCCGGCGCCTGCGGGGGCCGGGCGATCGGGGCCTGCGAGGTGAGCTCCGGCGGTGGTGGGGCGGTGCGCTCGAAGGACACGTCGTCGGCGTTGAGGACGGCGGGAGCGCCGCTGGCGGGCCGGAGCATGACCCGCAACTCGGCGCTGCGCGCCTCCTCGGGTGCGCGGATCGCGCCGGTGGAGACCTCGGCGAACGAGTCGCTGAAGCCGGTCAGCTCGTTGGAGTCGTCCGTGGAGAGCTGCGCTCCGCTCGCGTCCTCCGAGCCGTACCAGGCGATGCGGATGCGGACGAGCGCGGCGTTGGAGACCGCGCGCAGCAGCCCGGCTGCCTCGTACCAGCGCCCGCCCTCGACGGCGAACGACTGGTGCAGCCAGGCAGTGGAGCGCCCTCGCGAGGTGAGCGTGACGCTGCGCGAGTCGCCTTCCGAGCCGACGACGACGTCCCCGGCGTGGGCGCGCCAGCCGTAGGGCGTGTCGCCCGGCAGCTCAAAGTCGCCGTTCGTGAGCGCGAGGAAGAAGGTAGGCATCGCCTCGGGTGTTGGCGGAGTCGCCGGGGACGGCGCAACGGCCGGGTTGGGCGGCGGTGCGGTGCGTGCGAAGGACAGGCCGTCGGCGTGGAGGATGGCCGGAGCGCCGCCGGCGGGACGGAGCATCACCCTCAGCTGTGCGCTGCGCGCGCCGACGGGCGCGCGGATCGGTCCGGTGGAGACGCGCGCGAAGGAATCGCTGATCCCGATGAGCTCGTTGGAGTCGGCGGTGGAGAGCTGCGCCCCGCTCGCGTCCTCCGAGGCGTACCAGCCGACACGCAGGCGAGCGAGCGCGGCGTTGGCGACCGGGCGCAGCAGCCCGGCTGCCTCGTACCAGCGCCCGCCCTCGACGGCGAACGACTGGTGCAGCCAGACCGTCGATGGGCCGCGCGAGGTGAGTGTGGCGACGCGCGTGCCGCCCTCGGAAGCAACGGCGACCTCGCCGGCGTGGGCGCGCCACCCCCAGGCCGTCTCGCCCGGGAGTTCGAAGTCGCCGTTCGTCAGCGAGGCGAAGGACGCGGGCTCGGTTGCCGGAGCTTCCGGCGGCGTCGCGGTCGGTGTCGAGGTCGGCTCGGGCGCGGGTCCGGCGCTCAGCTCCGCCGAGTCGACGTGGAAGGCGGAGCCGGCCCCCGTAGCTTCCGCCCTCACTACCAGGCGCGCGTAGGCGGCGTCCCGAGGGGCGGTCACGGGACCGACCTCGACCTGCTGCCAGCTTGCCGAGGGGGTCGAGGGCAGCAGGCTGGCCTCGATGGCGACCCGGGCGCCCTCGCCGTCCAGGAACTCGAGCCTCACGTCCCGGACGTACCCGTCGGGGTCCCGCACCGCGAGTTGCAGCGTGTGTTCGGTGCCCGGCTCGACCGGCACGCGCGAGTACTGCGTTAGCAGAGTCACGCTGCCCGGCCCGCTTGCCGTGACCCTCCCCGCGGAGCCACCGGAGTGCGTGGGCTCCTCGACCACATCGAGCGTCGCCGGGGCGGGCTGCGCCCAACCGACGAGGCCCTGCTCGAAGCCGCCGTTGGGTAGCAGGTTCTGCTGCTCGGGCGGGGTCTGCGCGCGGATGGCGCTGGTGGAACAGGCGACAACTGCGAGCGCGCCGACGACCAGCGCGAGCGGTCCCGGACGCCGCACTGAGAACCCCCGCCCGTGCGCCGGCGAGGGAACGAGGCCACCCGCCACAGGTCGCGCACGGCACACTCGCTATCACACATTCATGTTGAGACCAACTATTGTCAGCAAGAAAGTGTGCCTGCGGCAGGGGTATGGCGGTGCCTGACGGCGCTCGGTCCGCACGCGTTCGTCTCGGCATCGCGGTCGCTGCGGCATCGCGTGGCCTCGGGGCGGTCATCGGGATCGCTGTCGCGTCCGTCCTGATCTCCAGCGCTTCCGCTGTTGCGGCTTCCGATGGTCCGGCGCGCACGCTGCAGGGCAGCCGATTGCACCCGCCGAGCCTCCACGCCGGCCTCCCTTTCCAGGCCTCCGAGGGTCTCCGGGCGCAGCAGACGCCGACGCCCGTGGACGACATTCCGGACGTCTCGCTGACGCTCGGCGGCGCCTCGTACACGCTCGATGTGGAGGGGTACTTCAGCGACAGCGTGATCGGCTACGAGGTGTCGGCGTCGCCCAGTGGCATCGTCCGCACGTCGCGCTCGGGCACCGAGATCACCATCGAGCCGCTGGCGGCCGGCTCGACGACCGTCACCGTGACCGGCCGGAAGCTCAGCGGCCGCGAGCGCAAGCGCTTCAACGTCACCGTCTCGGCGATGGTCTCCGCCCCTGTGACGGTCGGGAGCATCGCGGCCGTCAGTATCACGGAGGCCGCAACCCACACCGAGGACGCCTCGGAGCGCTTCGAGGGTGAGGGAGTGACGTACACGGCGGAGTCGTCGGACACGGCGGTCGCGACGGTCGCCGTCGAGGGTGCGAGCGTGACGGTGACGGCGGTCGCGGCCGGCGAGGCGACCGTCACGGTGACGGCGACGAACGCGGGAGGGAGCGCCGGGCAGAGCTTCACGGTGACGGTGACGCCGTCAGCGCCGATGACGGTAGGCGCCATCGAGGCGGTGACGCTCGCCGTTGGGAGCGCTCGCACCATCACCGCCTCGGGCCACTTCGACGGCGACGGACTCACGTACGCGGCGCAGTCATCGGACACGACGGTGACGACGGTCGCCGTCGAGGGTGCGAGCGTCACCATCACCGCCGTCGCGCTCGGGAGTGCGACGGTAACGGTGACGGCGACGAACGCGGGCGGGAGCGCGCAGCAGAGCTTCGCCGTCACGGTGCGGATCCCGCCCGTCGCGCTGACCGGGGCGGGCGATGAGCAGGTGCTCGAACTCACCGATCACTTCGGTGATGCGGTCACAGGCTACAGCGTCGCGGTGTCCCCGGCCGGCATCGTCGAGGCCTCGCTGGCGGACTCGCAGCTCACGCTGACGGCGATCGCCGTCGGCTCGGCCACCGTCGCGCTGGAGGTGACGAGCGCAGACGCCGGCGCCGGGCACGAGCTGACGGTGACGGTCGTGCCGCCCGCGCCGTCGGCGCGCGGCAGCATCGCCGACGTGACCCTCGCCGAACACGAGACGCACGGCGTGACCGCCTCGGACCACTTCGCGGGCGAGGGCGTCACGTACTCGGCGCAGTCCTCGGACACCGACGTAGCGACTGTCACCGCCGAAGGCGCGAGCGTCACGGTGACGGCGCTTGCGGCCGGTCAGGCGACGATCACGGTGACGGCGACGAACGCGGGTGGAAGCGTCGAACAGCGCTTCCTCGTCAGGGTCGAGCTGCCGGGCGTCACGCTGGTGACGGGCGGCGGCGCGCGGGAGATCGAGCTCGCGAGCTACTTCGCCGGGGAGGTGACCGCCTACGAGGTGTCGGTGGATCCAAGCGGCATCGTCCACGTCTCGAGGTCCGGCTCCGTGCTGACGCTGACCCCGATCGCCGTCGGCGAGGCAAAGGTGACGGTGACGGCGACGACTGCGGACGGCAGCGCCGAGCAGTCGTTCGCGGTCAGCGTCGCCCCGCCCGCTCCCACGGCTGCCGGCAGCATCGATGCCGTCACGTTGACCGAGGGCGCGACGCACGCCGTCACTGCCTCGGACTACTTCGAGGGCGCGGGGCTGACGTACGCGGCGCGGTCCGCGGACGTGGCCGTGGCGACGGTTGCGGTCGAAGGCGCAAGCGTGACGGTGACGGCCGTGGCGGCTGGTGAGGCGACGGTAACGGTGACGGCGACGAACGCCGGTGGGAGCGCCGAGCAGACCTTCGCCGTCACGGTGCAACCTCCCGCTCCCACGACCGTCGGGAGCATCGCGGCCGTCACGCTCACCGAGGGCGCAACGCACGCCGTCACCGCTTCGGACTACTTCGACGGCAAGGGGCTGACGTACGCGGCGCAGTCCTCGGGCGAGGACGTGGCGACGGTGGCTGTCGCCGGTGCGAGCTTGACGGTGACGGCCGTCGCGGCGGGCGAGGCGACGGTCACGGTCACGGCGACGAATGCGGGGGGCAGCGCCGAGCAGGCGTTCTCTGTCACCGTGCTACCGCCTGCTCCCACGGCCGCCGGCAGCATCGAGGCCGTGACGCTGACCGAGGGCGCGACGCACGCCGTCACTGCCTCGGACTACTTCGAGGGCAAGGGGCTGACGTACGCGGCGGAGTCGTCGGACACCGCGGTGGCGACGGTCGCCGTCGAGGGCGCGAGCGTCACGGTGACGGCCGTTGCGGCTGGTGAGGCGACGGTGACGGTGACGGCGACGAACGCCGGGGGGAGCGCCGACCAGAGCTTCGCCGTCACGGCCGTGGTGCCCGCGCCGGTCGCCGTCGGGAGCATCGTCGCCGCGACGCTGGAGCAGGGCAGCTCGGCCTACCTCCTCGATCTCACGCAGTACTTCAGCGGCGCGGTCGAACGCTACGAGCTGTCGGCGGTCCCCGAGGGCGTCGTGCATCTCTGGCAGGAGGGCGGGCAACTGACCGTGAGCCCGCTCGCTTCCGGCACGACCTCTGTGACGGTGGCGGCGGCGAACGCGCAGGGCGCCGCGACCCACACCTTCCTCGTGACCGTAGAAGGCCGCGCGCCCCGGGCGCTCGGCGGCGCACCGCTGGTGCGGCTCGCCGTGGGCGGCTACTCGTTCGTGGACGCCGGGGCGTTCCTCGACGGCGAGGGCGCCGCGTTCGCGGCCACGTCCTGGGAGCCCGATGTGGCGACTGCCGAGATGCACGGCGCCACCATCGTGATCACGGCCGTCGCCGTTGGCGTGGCGCGGGTGACGGTGACCGCGACCAACGAGCACGGGAGCGCCGCGCAGGACCTCTTCGTCCTCGTCTCACTGCGCCCGCCGGCGGTCCTCGACGAGATCGAGGATCTGACGCTCGCCGCCGGAGGCGATACGCGGACACTCGATCTCGCGAGCCACTTCGCCGGGGCCTCGCTGCGCTACGGAGCCGTGGCCGAGCCGGTCGGCGTCGTGCACCTCTGGGAGTCGGACGGGCTGCTGACGCTCACGCCGCTGGCGCCCGGCTTCGCTACGGTGACGGTCCTGGCCGCGAACAGCGGAGGCAGCGCCAGCCAGAGCTTCGAGGTGAGCGTCATCCCGGCCGCGCCCCGTGCGCTGGCCGGTCGCACGCAGCTCGAGCTCGCGATGGGCGGCACGCCGCTGGTGATCGATCTCACCGACTACTTCAGCGGCTCTGTCGAGGCGTACGAACTGGCGGCGGACCCGGACAACGTCGTGCACCTCTGGGAGTCGGGCGGACTGCTCACGATGACTCCGCTCGCTCCCGGCCTGGCGAGCGTCACCGTGACCGCGCGGAGCGGCGACGGTCGTGCGGGGCAGGTCTTCGCCGTCGTCGTGGCGCCGGGCGCGCCGACGCCCCTCGGCAGGATCGTCCGCGCGTCGCTGCTCGAGGGCGGCGACGGGCAGGAGATCGCGCTCGCCGACTACTTCGCCGGCGAGGTCGCCCGTTACGAGGTCTCGGTGCGGCCGAGTGGCGTCGTGCATCTCTGGGAGTCCGGCGGGCGGCTCCGGCTGACCCCTCTCTCCGCGGGCGTCGCGACGGTGACGGTGACTGCCGCGAACGGCAGCGGGAGCGCCGCCCAGGTCTTCGCCATCGCGGTCCGCCCCGGCGCGCCGCTGCCGGCCGGTCGTATCGAGGGCGTCACGCTCGACGAGGGCGGCGCCGCCCTGCACATCAACCTCGCGGAGTACTTCCGCTCCGAGGCCGTGCGCTACTCCGTGTCGGCGGACCCGGGCGGCGTGGTGCACGCCTGGGAGGCGGGCGGCGGGTTGTGGCTTACCCCGCTCGCCGCCGGGGTCGCGAGGGTGAGCGTGACCGCGGCGAACTCCGCCGGCAGTGCCGAGCAGGTGGTCGTCGTCACCGTCGACCCGGCCGCGCCGCGCGTGCTCGGCGTGATCGAGGACCTGGCGCTGGCCCGGGCTGGGCCCGCCGCCGAGCTTGATCTGGCTGACCACTTCGCCGGCGAAGTCACGGGTTACCGCCTCTCCGTCGATGCGCCGGGCGTCGTGCATCTCTGGGAGTCGGGCGGACGGCTGAGGTTCACGCCGCTCGCCCCGGGCGTCGCGAGGGTCGAGGTGACCGCGCTCAACGGCGGCGGAAGCACGAGCCTCGCGTTCACCGTCAGCGTCGAGGCGATCGCGGCGGCCGATCCGTAGTGCGACGAGGCAGCTACCTGGCGCGTGGGATGTCCATGCGCAGGGTGCGGCGGGCGATGCGCCAGCCCTCGGGGGTGCGGCGCCACTCGTCGCTGTAGACGCCGGTGGTGGAGGGGACCGGGATCGCGTCGTCGGGGCCCTGCCGGGCGGAGAGCAGCATCGAGCGCGTGCGCGCGTGGTCCCCGCCGAGCTCGTCGAAGATGGTGCCGCTCTGGTTGTGGCGGGTCTGCTCGCCCGGCGGGTGCCGCCGCAGGCCGGGATCCTCGCCCGTGTGAATCGAGCGCGCCCAGGCGTGGATCGCGGCGCGGCCCTCGTTGTGGATCACGGGCTCGTCGCCGCCGGTGTAGACCTCGAACACGCCGTCCTCCGTGAAGAGCGCGGCGTAGGCGTCGCTGTCGCGTCCGTCCCAGGCGTAGGAGTAGCGCGCGATCCGATCGAGGATCGCCAGCCGGTCGTCGACGCTCATCGGCAGCCTCCATGCCTCCCGCGCGCCAGTCTAGCGCTATGCTCGGCGGCGCGGGCGCGGCGCATGCGGCGCTTGCGTGGGCGACGAGGGGGAGGCGATGAGCGAGTTCGAGGGCCAGGTGGTAATCGTCACGGGCTCGGCGGGCGCCGGCGTGGGGCAGGCGACGGCGCGCCGCTTAGCGGCCGAGGGCGCGGAGGTCGTGGTCAGCGACCTGAACGAGAAGCGCACACTCGCCGTCGGCGAGTCGCTCGCCGAGGAGCACGGCCGCGACTTCCTCGCAATCGCCTGCGACGTCTCCAACCAGGAGTCGGTCGCCGAGCTGGTCGGCAAGACGATCGAGCGCTACGGGCGGATCGACCACCTGGTCAACAACGCCTACCGGGACATGGAGACGCCGTTCCTGGAGATGGACGACGTGACCTGGCACACGCCGATCAACGTCTGTCTGCACGGCACCTACTACTGCACGAAGGCCGCGGTCCCGCACATGATCGAGCAGGGCGGCGGCAACATCGTCAACTTCGCCTCGGTGGTGACGTGGCGAGGCGGGCAGGGCCGCGCGCAGTACGCGGCGGCGAAGGCGGGGATCATCGCCTTCACGCGCGTGATCGCCCTCGAGCTGGGCGAGCACAACATCCGCGCCAACACGGTCGCCCCCAGCTCGGTCTGGAACGAGTGGATGGGCCGCACGATGGGCACCGTCCCCGAGGGCAGCGACGAGCATCCGCTCGACCGCTCGGCGATGCCGGACGAGCTGGCGAACGTGGTGCGCTTCCTCTGCAGCAAGGAGTCCGAGTACATCACCGGCGAGGTGATCTCGGTCGGCGGGCAGCGCCCCTGACGCCTCGGGCGGGCGCGCGTTGACGCCCCGAGGCGCCCTCCGTACGGTGAGCCGCGGCTGAACGATTCCGCTGCATCGCCCGCTCCGCGGGCTGCGCACACAGAGGAGGCGCGCCATCCCGCTGCACCCCCAGGCCCAGGAGTTTCTCAACGCGTTCATCGAGTGGGACTCGGCGTTCCCGCCCATCCCGGATCGGCCACCGGCGCCGTGGCGGGATGGCCTCGCGGCGATGCAGGCCGAGGCGGTGGCGGCCGGGCTGGGCCCGGCGGTGCATGCCGAGGAGGACCGCACGATACCGGGCCCCGCGGGGGAGATCCCGGTCCGCATCATGAGGCCGGGGCCCGGCGACTCGTACCCGCTGCTGGTCTGGTTCCACGGCGGCGGCTGGGTGATCGGCGGGCTCGACAGCGGGGTCGAGTCGCTGCGCCTGCTCGCGAACGTGGCGAACTGCGCGATCGTCTCGGTCGACTACCGGCTCGCG
>VXMT01000164.1:0-8340 GCA_009840965.1 Chloroflexota bacterium | reverse complement strand
CGTCGGCGGCGACAGCGCGGGCGGGAACCTCGCGGCGGTCGTCGCCCAGAAGGCGCGTGACGAGACAGGCCCGGCGATCGGGTTCCAGCTGCTGGTCTGCCCCGTCACCGACAGCGACTTCGAGCGTGACTCCTACCACGAGTTCGGCGACCCCAAGTACCTGCTCTCCAGCGCGATGATGCAGTGGTTCTGGGCGCACTACGTCGGCGACGGCGACATGACCGACCCGCGCGTCGCGCCGCTGCGCGCGGAGAGCCTCGAGGGTCTCCCCACGGCGCACGTCGTCGTCTCCGGCTACGACGTGCTGCGCGACGAGGGACTGGCCTACGCGGAGCGCCTCGAGCAGGCCGGCGTGGACGTCACGCTGTCCCGCGCCGACGACCAGCCGCACGACTACTGGATCGCGCTCGGGATGATCGACGAGGCGGAGCGAGCGGTCGCCGAGGCGGCGCGCCAGATGACTCGGGCCTTCCAGCAGGCGTGATCGGTCAGCCCTCGGTACTCCCGTATACTCAGCGCCGCTCGCGACGGCTGGGAGGTCCGCGATGAAGGTCGGCGTCGGGATGTTCGTCACCGGCTACACGGTCGACGCCGTGACCTTCGCGCGCGCCGCCGAGGATCACGGCTTCGAGTCGATCTGGGTGCCGGACCACCCCGTGCTGCCGGTCGACCCGGAGACGCCCTACCGCCGCCCCGGCCAGGCGATCCCCCAGCTCTACGGGGAGATGGCGGACCCCTTCGTGCTCCTCTCGTTCATCGCGGCGGTGACCTCGAAGGTGCGGCTCGGGACCGGCGTGACGCTGCTGCCGGAACGCCACCCGCTGACGCTGGCGAACACGGTCGGCACCCTCGACAACTTCTCGAACGGGCGCGTAACGCTCGGCGTGGGGGCCGGCTGGCTGCGCGAGGAGATTGAGCTCTACGGCACCGACTTCGCCGACCGCTGGGGCTACGCCAACGAGTCCGTCCTCGCGATGAAGAAGCTCTGGGAGCACGGCAGCGCAAGCTTCGAGGGCAAGCGCATCCGCTTCGACAAGGTGCGCTGCGACCCGATCCCGAAGCAGCGGCCGCACCCGCCCGTGCTGATCGGCGCGCCCGCCTCGGAGCGCACGTTCCGGCGCATCGCGCGCGTCGGCGACGGCTGGCTGCCGGTCATGGCCTCGCCCGAGGAGTGCGAGAGCGGGCGGCGCGAGATCGAACGCTGGTGCGCCGAGCTGGGGCGAGACGCCTCGAAGATGGAGATCACCGTCTTCGCGATGGACGCCACACCCGAGACGCAACAGAGCTACGAGTCGGCGGGCGCGGACCGGCTGGTCGTCGGGGTCTACAACCACCCCGGCACGCCGCTGCCGTTCGAGCGCTGGGGCGAGGTGCGCGCCGCCGCCCTCGCGGGAGGACGGCCGCCGGCCGAGGAGACGATGCGCGTGCTCGCGAGCGTCGCGGAGCACGCACAGCTGTAGCGCCCGAAGGCGCCGAGGAGGAGGCACCACATGTCCGAGTTCGTGCAGTACGAGGTCGACAACCACGTCGCGAGGATCACGTTCAACCGGCCGGAGCGGCTGAACGCCTTCAACCACGAGATGGGCATCGCGTTCCGCGAGGCGCTGCTCGACTTCGACAACGACGATGACGCCTGGGTAGGGATCATCACCGGCACGGGGCGCTCGTTCTGCGCCGGGCGCGACATCAAGGCGCAGGTCGAGGCCGGCGAGGCGACGCTCCCGCGCTACTCCTACGAGTACAACATCTTCGGCATCGTGGACACGGACAAGCCGCTGATCGCCGCCGTCAACGGCTTCGCGATCGGCCTCGGCTGGTACATCACCGTCGGCTGCGACTTCCGCATCGCGGCGGAGTCGGCGCAGTTCGGGATGGCCGAGATCCCGACTGGGCTGATGGGCCCCTACTGGTTCTCGGCCGTCGAGTCGCTGCCGTGGTGCATCGGCGCGGAGCTGACGCTGATCGGCGACCGCATCGACGCCCAGCGCGCCTACCAGTACGCGCTCGTCAACGAGGTGGTCCCGGACGATCGGCTGCTGGAGACGGCGCAGCACTGGGCCGATCGCGTGCTGGCGCTGCCGCCGCAGCACGTCTATCGCACGAAGGCGCTGATGCGCTCGATGCGCAACATGCCGGACGCGCCGATGCTCGACCGCGAGGTCGAGGCGCGCACCTACCTCAACGACCTCGACGACACGATGGAGGCGGCGGTCGCCTTCGCGGAGAAGCGCGAGCCCCGCTTCACGGGGCGCTAGGCGGCGTCGCCGGGGCCGAACGAGCAAACGACAGCAGGCGCGACCAGCGGAAAGGCGGTTGGCGTGGAGTACCAGGACATCACCTACGAGGTGCACGACAGCATCGCGACGATCACGCTCAACCGGCCCGAGCGGATGAACTCGTTCAGCCCTCAGCTGCTGACGAGCTGGGCCTCGGCGGTCACCGAGGCCGCCGAGGACGAGAGCGTCCGCGTCGTCGTCGTGACCGGCGCGGGGCGCGCCTTCTGCGCGGGCGCCGATGTGAAGGCGCGCGCCGAGGAGAACGCGATCCTCGCCTCCGACGAGAGCTGGACGCCGGCGATGCGGCGCAACTCGCTGCGCTACAGCGTGCAGCGCGTGCCGCAGGCGCTGCAGTACATGGACAAGCCCTACATCGCCGCGATCAACGGCGCGGCGGTCGGCGCGGGCATGGACATGGCCTCGATGGCCGACATCCGCATCGCCTCGGACCGGGCGCGCTTCGGCATGGCCTACGTGAACGTCGGGCTGATCCCCGGCGACGGCGGGGCCTGGCTGCTGCCTCGCCTGGTCGGCCTGCAGAAGGCGCTCGAGCTGATCTGGAGCGGCGACCTGTTCAGCGCTCAGGACGCGCTCGACATGGGCTACGTCGCACGCGTCGTGCCCCACGACTCGCTGCTGAACGAGGTCTACGAGTACGCCGCGAAGCTCGCCTCGGGCCCGCCGATCACGATGCAGATGGCGAAGCGCCTGGTCTACCGCGCCCAGAGCTCGTCGTTCCCCGAGGCGCTCGAGGCGGCGCAGGCGGCGATGACCATCGTCCAGACCTCGGACGACGCCGCCGAGGGCCCGAAGGCCTTCGCCGAGAAGCGCCTGCCGGTCTTCAAGGGCCGCTAGCCTCCGGTCCCCCGAGGGTAGGGGAGCCCCCTCCGGTCCCCTCTCCCCGAGGGAGAGGGTTAGGGTGAGGGAGATTCTGGGCCCCGCTCCGGAGGCCTGAAGCCGGACCCCAAAGGAGGCGGTCGATGGGAACCCGTGCCGACCGGATCCTCGCCCAGTTCGGCGCTGCCTTCGACGGCGACCCCACGCACTCGCTCGCCGCGAACGTCGCGTCCGTGCGCGACGAGGACTGGGAGTGGCTGCCCCCGAACGGCGCGCGCTCGATCCGCGCGATCGTGCTGCATGCCGGCAGCGCGAAGCGGTTGTACGTCGACCGTGCCTTCGGCGAGGGTGCGCTGGCGATGGACGACCCAATCGTGCAGGGCGAGGGCGCCCTCGACACGCCCGAGGGCGCGGGCGAGTGGCTGCGCGAGGCGCACGAGGGCCTGCGCGCCGCCCTCGCCGGTCTCGACGACGCCGAGCTCGAGGGCGAGCGCCCGACGCCGTGGGGCGGCACGCTGCCCCTCGTGGACCTGCTTCACGTGCTGGTGCGCCACGACCTCTACCACGCGGGCGAGATCAACCACCTGCGCGCGCTCGCGCAGGACAACGACGCCTGGGCCTGGTGGCAGCCCTCGAGGCCTGCTCGGCGCTACTCGATGGGCGGCGGTGGGCCGTAGCGCTCGCGCGCGGCGGCGAAGCCGTGCTCGCGCGCGTAGTCGCCGCCGGTGTGCCCGCTCTCCGAGCGCGAGATCAGCGTGTTCTGCGTGGCGGTGTAGCGCGCCACCGTGCGGAAGCCCATCTGATCCTCCGCCTGGTTGATGGCGTGCTTCTTCAGCCGCAGCATCTCCACCGGCGTCTTCGCGATCCAGGCGGCGAGCCGCTGCGTCTCCGCGTCGAGGCGATCGGCCGGGAAGGCCTTCGCGGCGAAGCCCCACTCGACCGCCTCGACGCCGCTGAGCAGGCTGCCGCTGGTGAAGTTCATCAACTTTGCGCGCTGCGCCCCGACGCGGAAGACCCACCAGTCCGCGATCCAGTCGTTCGGCCAGCCGGGCACGCCGATGCGCGCATCCTCCGCGGCGACGACGATGTCGCAGCAGATCGCGAGCTGCGTGGCGAGGCCGACGCAGTGCCCGTGCACCTGCGCGATCGTCGCTTTCGGCACGTCGCGCACGCGCAGCATGAAGTCCTGCAGCCGCGTGACGCCGCGCTGCGCCGCCGCCAGATCGTCGTTCATGCCGATGTTGGCCTTCACGTCCATGCCCGCGGAGAAGTCCGGCCCGTTCGCCCTGATCACGATCACGGAGATCGAGTCGTCCTCGCCGGCCCGCGCGAGGCACTCGTCCAGCTCGGCGCGCAACTGGTTGCCGAGGGCGTTGCGCTTCTCCGCGCGGTTCAGCGTCAGCGTCAGCACCGCGCCGTCTTGCTCATCGACGACATGTCGTTCGCTCATGCTCTGTCGCTCCTCGTAAGGCGCTCGTTCGCGCGCAGGGTAGCGCCTCGCGTGGCTCGGTGCGCGGCGAGACGGCGAAGCCTCAGAAGACCCCGCGCTCGCCGTTCGCGGCCCCAGGCTCGTCTGGCTCGTCCGGCAGGTCCGGCTCCGGCTCGGCAAACACCTCGGGCAGGGGGCCGTCGCCCCACCACTCGATCTCCGGCCGCAGGCGGACGCCCGCGTGATCGAGGACGCGGCGCTGCACCTCGGCCATCAACTGGACCATCTCGGCGACGCTCGCGCTGCCGTCGTGGACGAAAAAGTTGGCGTGCAGCTCGCTCACGCGCGCCGCGCCGACGGCGAGGCCCTTGCAGCCGGCCGCCTCGATCAGCCGCCCGGCGTAGTCGCCCTGCGGGTTGGTGAAGATCGAGCCGGCGTTGGGCCCGGCGGTCGGCTGCGTGGCCTGGCGGTGCGCGAGCAGCTCGCGCAGCTCCGCCTCGATCTCCTCGCCCGGACGCGGGTGCAGCCGCAGCCTCGCGCCGAGGACCATGACGCCCGCCCCGCGCAGCGAGGAGCGGCGGTAGCCGAAATAGAGCTGGTCGCGCGGGATCGTCATGCGGCCGCGCCCGCCCAGCGCGTCGACGGACTCGACGAGATCGCCGATCGCGCGGCCGTCGCCGATCCCGGCGTTGCTGTTGAGCGCGCCGCCGATGGCGCCGGGGATGCCGATCGCGAACTCGAGGCCGCCGAGGCCGCGGTCGGCGGCGGCGCGGCTGAGCGCGGGCAGCATCACCGCCGCCCCGGCGCTGACCCGATCGCCCTCGAAGCGGTACGAGCCCGCCGCCCGCCGCAGCGAGACGACGAGGGCGTCCACACCCTCGTCGGCGACGAGCAGGTTCGAGCCGCCACCGAGCACGCGCACGGAGAGCGCCTCGCCGCGCGCCCAGGCGAGCAGCCGCTCGAGCTGCGCGGCGTCCTCGGGGATCGCGAAGTAGCGCGCCGGCCCCCCGAGCCGCAGGTAGGTATGCCGAGCGAGCGGCACCTGCTCGTGCACCTCGATGCCCTCGGGCGGCGGCGCGGTCATGGTCTCCATGGTAGGCGAGGCGCGCGCTGCGGGCTGCGCGCGGGGGGAACCGAACGGCGGGAGGCGACGTAGTATTAGGTGGGTGACAAATATGTGCGTGGCCGCTCGCCGCTGTCTGCTGCTGTTCGCTTTGTTGGCCCTCCTCGGGACGGCCCTCGCCTGCGGCGGGACGCCGACCCCGTCGCGCTCGTCTCCAGCGACGCCGGTGACGCTGACGGTGACGGCTGGCGAGGGCGGGTCGGTAGCGGTCAGCCCGGAGCCGAGCGCCGACGGGACTCACCCGTCCGGCACGACGGCCACGATCACCGCGACGGCGGACAAAGGCTACGATTTCAGCGCGTGGGCCGGCCTGCCGGACGACGCGACGGTGACGGCCGGCCCGGCGGCGGTGACGACGACGAGCGGCACCGAGACGAGCACGGCGAGCTTCACCGTGAATGCGGCGGCGACAGTCACGGCGGGCTTCAAGGTGGAGTCGACCCCCTACAGCCTGCGCACCACCGGCGCCGTGACGGAGGCGGGCTCGTACGCCCTGCTCTCCGACCCGGACGATCTAGCAAGCGCGATCGTGGAGTGGAGCGAGCTGGGCTATACGAACCCGCCGTACGGGCTGCTGCTCCACACCTCGGATGCGACGAACGTCTCGCGGGCGTCGTACTACGGCGCGATCGCGGTGGGCGACCGGGTGGACGCGTGGTGGGGCGACCGCTGCCTGATCCGCTTCACGGTGACCGAGCTGCGGCCAGACCCGGCGAGGACACCCGCTCGCAAGCTGTTTGTGATCGACGACGTGGCCTGGGACGGAGCAGAGTGCGTCTGGGAGACCAGGGAGGCAGACGCGGCGCACCCGATGGAGTTCCGCTGGCGGCAGCCGCCGTGGCGGGTGGCTGCGGACGGTCTGCGCGAGATGTGGAAGGAGGCTGTCCCTGGCCCCGGCCGGTACCAGTTCCACGACCTCAGCATTGAGGTGCCGGAGAACATGAGCCTCAGGGCCGGCCTGATCCTAAGCGGAGGTAAGACGGCCATCGTCCTCACCGACCCCGAGCGCACGTTCAGCATTCACTTCGATGCCGCCTCCGGAGTGGAGATTAGCCGCAGGACTCAGCCGCTGACCCCCGGTGCGACGGGTATGTCCGAACAGGACATCAACGCGCTGCTCGATCAGATCGCGGGGTCGGTCAGGGTCGGCAGGGGGCAATGACTCGCGCGTACGCCGTCATCCTCGCGCCGGCTGTCTGGACCGTGCACGGCGTCGTGTTCCCGGACGCCGCGTGCGAGGGCGACCGAGACCCCGCACGCGCCGGTTGACCACCGATCGCGCGCTGCCTACGCTCCAGCCGACCGACACCCCGGAGACCTGACGAGCCGGCGAGGCCTGCGCGCGCGATGATCGACTTTGGCCTCGTGGACGTGGTGGACGCCGAGGCGATCGGCGAGCCGGGACAGCGCACCTTCCGCCTGCGCGCACGCTCCGGCGCGATGCGCGCCGCGCTCTGGATGGAGAAGGAGCAGCTCACCGTCCTCGGACGCGCGATCTCGCGCCTGCTCGCCGACCGCGCCGAGCGGCGCGACGACCCCCTCCCCGCCCCGCCCGAGATGGGCGAGTTCGGCCCCGACCCCGAGTGCGAGTTGCAGGTGGCGCGGCGCGGCCTCGACTACAGCGAGGACGGCGGCGGGCGCGTGCGCCTGCTCGCCGACGACCAGGAGGCGCTGACGCAGGGCGCGACCCCGGCCTTCCGCATGGAGATCGGTCGCGACGCCGCCCGTTCGCTCGTCGCCACGATCGGCACGGTCGTCGCGGCGGGACGCCCTCGCTGCCCGCTCTGCGGCCAGCCGCTCGAGGGCGACGGGGCGCACTTCTGCCCGGGCGCCAACGGCCACTCGGACGAGGCGGAGATCCCGGTCGAGGGCGAGGACGAGGACTTCCCCTAGCGCCGTCGGCCCGCCGGGGCGATGCTGGGGCAGACTCCGAACGCCCGACCCGAGGGAGGTGGGAGATGACGTTCGATACCCGGCACCGCAGCCGCACGTTCGTCGACGGGCCGAACCGCGCGCCCGCGCGCTCGTACCTCAAGTCCGTCGGGCTCACCAGCGAGGACCTGCAGCGGCCGCTGGTGATGGTCGCGCACAGCTGGATCGGCACCATGCCCTGCAACTTCAGCCAGCGCGAGCTGGCTCAGCACGTGATGGCCGGCGTGCGCTCCGCCGGCGGGACGCCGATGGAGGTCAACACGATCTCGATCAGCGACGGCATCTCGATGGGCACGCAGGGCATGAAGGCCTCGCTGATCAGCCGCGAGCTGATCGCCGACTCGATCGAGCTCTGCGGCGTCGGTTACGGCTTCGACGCCGCCGTCGTCCTCGTCGGCTGCGACAAGACGATCCCGGCGGCCACGCTCGCCCTCGCGCGCCTCGACATCCCCAGCCTCGCGCTCTACAGCGGCTCGATCGACCCCGGCGTGCTCGACGGGCGGGACCTGACGATCCAGGACGTCTTCGAGGGCGTCGGCCAGCATGCCGCCGGCACGATCAGCGACGAGCAACTGACCGCCATCGAGGACGCCGCCTGCCCCGGCGCCGGCGCCTGCGGCGCGCAGTACACCGCCAACACGATGGCGATGGTGCTGGAGTCCCTCGGCATCGCGCCGATGGGCAGCGGCGCCGTCGGCGCGACCGACCCGCGCAAGGACCGCGTCGGCTTCGAGGCCGGGCAG
>VXMT01000189.1:18005-19559 GCA_009840965.1 Chloroflexota bacterium | reverse complement strand
CCCCGACTCCATCGCCGACACCGACCCCTTCTCCCACGCCTACTCCGACGCCAACGCCCACTCCGACGCCTACACCCACTCCGACGCCCGAACCCACTCCCGTACCGGGCGAACTGGCGGTGACCCCGCAACGCGTGCAGACCGGCCACACGCTGGTAGTGACCGCGTCGGCGCCGACATCCGTCTCCGCGCGGGTCGAGTTCCGCGACTGGACGTACCCCCTCGTCGCGCGCGGCGACTCGTTCTGGGGCGTGTTCGGCATCTCGCTCGACGCCGAGGCAGGCGAGGAGCCGCTGCGCGTCACCTTCCACGACGCCGACGACACGGAGATCGGCGACGCGACCGGCACGGTCGAGATCATCGAGGTCGAGCGTAACGTCGAGGAGATCACGCTCGTTGGGGAAGCCGCCTCGCTGCTGACGGATGAGGCGGCGGAGAGCGAGGCGGCGCTGCGCCTCGTGCAGTTCGCACAGTCGGACCCCGAGCCCGCATGGACGGACCCGTTCCGCGTGCCCGTAGCCAACCCAGTAGTCACCGCACCCTTTGGCAGCCCGCGCTCCTACAACGGGGGAGCCGTGACCAGCCACCACAGCGGCGTCGACTACGGCGGCGCCGTGGACGATCCGGTGCTGGCCGCCGCGCCCGGGCGCGTCAGCTGGACGGGCGGGATGCCGCTCCGCGGCAACTCCGTGATCATCGACCACGGGGCGGGCGTGATGAGCGGCTACCACCACCTCTCCAGCATCGATGTCGCCGTCGGCGACGCGGTGGCGGCAGGGGATCGGATCGGGGGCCTCGGGTCGACGGGTCTGTCTACCGGACCGCACCTGCACTGGGAGGTGGTCGTCCACGGCGTGAACGTCAATCCGCTGGCCTGGACGTTCAACTCGTTCCTGGCGGGCGGGGGCCTTGGCTCTCCAGCGTCGACAGCACCTGAGCAAGAGTGACGATCGCGGCGGTCTCGACGCGCAGCCGGCGCGGTCCAAGGTTGACCGGCCGCGCGCCCTCCGCGATCAGCCGCTCCCGTTCCCCGGCCGTCCAGCCGCCCTCCGGCCCGACGTAGACCGCGACGGCGGACGGCGGCGGCGAGACGCCCGCGATCGCTTCGGCGACGCTCTGTCGGGCGCCAGGATCGGCAATCAGGCGCAACGCGTCGGGTGGCGGCTTCTCGCCGAACGCGGGCAGCGAAGCGCGGCCGCACTGCTCGGCGGCCTCGATGGCGATGCGCCGCCAGCGCTCGATGCGGCCCTCGCCCGGCTGCAGCACGGCCCGCTCGCTCGCGAGCGGCGTGATCGCGGCGACCCCTAGCTCGGTCGCCTTCTCCACGATCCAGTCGCCGCGTTGCCCGCGCGGGAACGCGCAGCACAGCGTCGCCGCCCCCGGCGGCGCCGGCAGCGGCTCGATCGCTTCGCCGACGCGCAGCGTCACGCCCTCTGGCGTGACGGCGACGACCGTCGCCGCCCACTCGCCGCCGCTGCCGTCGAAGACGGCGAGACCAGCGCCTTCGCGGAACCGCAGCACGCCGCGCAAGCGATGCGCAGCACGGCGCGGATG
>VXMT01000189.1:0-17995 GCA_009840965.1 Chloroflexota bacterium | reverse complement strand
CCCGCCGCCCCCCCCCCGCCGCGGGGGCGGTGTACGCGGGCGCCACCCCCGCCTTCGCGTACCCCCCGCCCGCTCAGAAAGCTGTTCGACAGCGCGGCGCCGAGGCGGACCTCCGCCCCGAGCTCAAGCTGCTCGCCCGCAACATGGAGCCGCCTCACGGCCCCGCCTTCCGCGCCAGCACCGCGCACCACTCGCCGTCCTCGTCCCGCTCGACGGCGGGCTCCAGCAGGCCCGCGCCGCGCGCGGCGGCGACGACCTCCCGGACGCGATCGTCCATGAAGCCGCTGACGATTACTCGTCCGCCCGGACGCAGCGCGCGCGCCATCGCCGGCAGCAGCTCGCAGACGACGCCTGCGGAGATGTTCGCTGCCATGAGGTCGTACGCCCCATCCGCGCCGTGCTGCGCATCGAGCGTGCCCCGGGAGACCCGGACGGAGGCCTCGAAGCCGTTGCGCCGCGCGTTCTCGCGCGCCGCCTCGACGGCGTCCGGGTCCGTGTCGAGCGCGTCGACGCGCGCGGCGCCCAGCCGCGCGGCGGCGAGCGCGAGGATGCCCGAGCCCGTGCCGAGGTCGAGCACCGTGTCGCCCGGCCCGCACTCGCGCTCGATCGCCGCGAGGCAGAGCCGAGTCGTCGCGTGCTGGCCCGTGCCGAAGGCGCGCCCCGGGTCGAGGCTGATCGCGAGCGCCTCGCCCTCCACGGGCTCCCACGAGGGGTGCACCACCAGCCGCCCGACCCGCAGCGCCGTGAAGTGCTCGCGCCAGATCGCGGACCAGTCGAGATCCTCGACAGGCCGGTAGCGCAGCCGCGGCAGAGGCGCCCGCAGCGGCAGCGCCGCCAGACGCCGCCGCAACACGCGGCGCTCGCGCGGTCTGAGCGGTGCGGGCAGGAAGGCGCGGACCGTCGCGCCGACAGGCTCGAGCTCGTAGGCGAAGTCAACATCGTCCGAGGGCTGAATACGGGGTTCGAGGGCGACGCCGCCGTCGCTCATGGCGCCGAGCGCGTCGGCGACCAGCTCGGCGTCCGCGAGAGCCAGCCGTACCGTCAGCTCCACCCAGGCGCCGGGTGCGCCCGGCGCGGCGCGTACGTTCGCGCCCGCCGTCATGGGCCTAGGAGAAGACCTCCCGGATGCGACCGAACAGTCCGCGATCGTCGGTTGGGAGCGAAGGCGTGCCGAGCGACTCGGCCAGCTGCTCCAGCAGCTCGCGCTGCTCCTCGCTCAGCTCCGTCGGCGTCACCACGTGCGTGCGCACGAGCAGGTCGCCGCGGCCGCTGCCCCGCAGGTGCGGGACGCCGCGACCACGCACCGAGAAGATATGCCCCGGCTGCGTGCCGCCCGGGACCTCGATCTCGACCGGATCGCCCTCCAGTGTCGGCACCTCGATCTCGGCGCCGAGCGCGGCCTGCGCGGGGTTGAGCGGCAGCTCGTAGACGAGATGATCGCCGCGCCGCTCGAAGTGCTCGTGGTCCTCGATGTCGAGGTCCAGGTAGAGGTGGCCGGGCGGGCCGCCGCGGGTTCCGGCGTCGCCCTCGCCGCTGAGGCGGATCTGGTGCTCCTCGTCGACGCCTGCGGGAATGTTGACGCTGCGCATGACGGTGTCGGCGCGCAGGCCGCGCCCGCCGCAGCCCTTGCAGGGGTCGGTGACCACCTCGCCCTCGCCGCCGCAGCGGTTGCAGAGCGCGGAGTTCACGAAGCGCCCGAACAGTGACTCCTGCACGCGCCGGATCTCGCCCTGGCCGCCGCACTCGGAGCAGCTCGAGGGACGGCTGCCGTTCGCAGAGCCACCCCCGCCGCAGTCCTCGCAGCGCCCGATGCGCTGGAACTCGATCTCGCGCTCCACACCGAAGACGGCCTCCTCGAAGGAGACAGAGATCGAGGCGCGGCGGTCGGCCCCGCGCTGCGGCCCAGGCCGGCGCGCACCGGTGCCGCGGAAGAAGGCATCGAAAATGTCGCCGAAACCGCCGAAGCCCTCGAACCCGGCGAAGCCGTGCTGTCCGCCGCCGTTGAGGCCGGCCATGCCGAAGCGGTCGTAGGTGCGGCGCTTCTCCGGATCGGAGAGCACCTCGTAGGCGGCGTTGACCCGCTTGAAGCGATCCTCGGCGCCTTCGCTCTTGTTGCGATCGGGGTGGGACTCCATCGCAGCCTTGCGGAAGGCGCGCTTGATCTCCTCCTGCGAGGCATCGCGCTGGACCCCGAGGGTCGCGTAGAGGTCGACGTCAGCAGCCATCAACCTCTCAGTCTACCGAAGAGTCGCGTACAGCGCGTGGGGCTCGGCGCTGCGTCGCCTCGATCACAGCGCACCCCGCACGTAGCGGCTCTCCAGGTACGCCTCGACCCACTGGCGGGAGCTCCTCCACTGCCCATCGGAACCGCGCGTCGCCTGCAGGCTCCCGCGCCGCGCGGCGTCGCGCAACGCCGGGTGCGAGATGCGCCCGTCCGCGAGGGCCGCGAGCGGCACGAGTCGCGCCGGTCCCGCGACCGCCGGGATCACGAAGCGATACAGGTTCTCGAGGATCGCCCGCGCGATGATCTCCCCGAGCGCGCCCGGGTCGCCGACATCGGCGCGGCGCAAGGCCTCCAGGTACGCCCGACGCTGGTTCTTGTAGATGATCGCCGGCGGATAGCCCAGGCGCACCAGCAGCAAGTTCAGGAGCAGCCGCCCCGTCCGGCCATTGCCGTCCAGGAACGGATGGACCTGCTCGAACCGGCAGTGCAACTCCGCGGCCGTCTCGGGGAAGTCCTCGGTCGAGGGCCGCAACTGACTCGCGTCGAGGATCCAGTCGCGCATCAGCACGGGCACGTCGGTCCAGTGTGGCGGAGTCATGCCGCCCGGAAACGGCCGGATGTCGTGGCGGCGGAACGCGCCCGGCCCCTCCTCCTCTCCGGCGTCGGGGTGCGGAGCGACGCTCCACGCGGGGCCCATTGCCAGCGTGTGTGCGTGACGCACCTCGGTCAGCGTGAGCAAGCCGTCCGCGTGCGACCACTCGCCGGGACCGATCGCCTGCTCGTAGACCCACGCGGCAGCCTCCGCGTAGCCGCGAACCTCCATGTACTCGCGGAGCTCCTTGTCGCCGACGGCGCGCCCGTCCGAGAGCAGGGTTTCCACCTGCTTGAGCGCCAGCGTATTGCCCTCGATGGCGGTCGAGTGGTGCGTCTCCTCGAACCAGATGCCATCCCAGATGCCGCCGTACTCGATGCGATCCGGGAGGCCACCGAGGCGCTCCCACAGCTCCGCGACCTGGACCTCCAGCCGCGCATACACGGAGCGCCGCGTCGGTCGCCCGGGCCTCGGGGCAAATACGTCCTGCGGGGCGCCTCGCTCGCGCACCAGAGTCTCCACATCACCGGACGCCCGCAAGAGTCTTCGCACACGACGCACGAAATGTCAGAGAAGACTTTAGCAAAGTCTTCGAATCATGCCAACTCAATGGAAGAGAAGACTTTGCACGCCGGTTGGCCGGGGGGCAGCCGATCGGCGCCCTCGAAGTCTTCGCTCCAGCGAAAACCAAACGAAGAGAAGACTTTGCCGTCGCCCGGCGACTGGCTGACCAGGGAGAAAGTCTTCTCCTCCAAACTTCCGAATGGAAGAGAAGACTTTGGCGGACGGCGACCGCGCCGCTACACCTCGCGGAACTCGCCCTCGACGGTGCTCGCGGCCTCCTCGTCGTCGGCGTCGCCGCCGGCGCCGTCGGCGGACGCCTCGGCCTCCGCCGCCGAGGCGGTGTAGACGGCCTCGCCGATCTCCTGCATCACCTGCGAGAGCGCCTCCACCTTCGGCTGCAGCGCGGCCGCGTCGGCGTCCGTATCGGCAAGGACCGAGCGGACCTCGGCGATGGCCGCCTCGACGCGGCCCTTCATCTCGTCGTCGATCTTGTCCGCGTGCTCGTTGAGCGTGCGCTCCGCCGAGTAGGCGAGGTTGTCGGCCGCGTTGCGCAGCTCCACCGCCTCGCGCCGCGCCGCGTCCTCGCTCGCGTGCTCCTCGGCCTCGCGCGTCAGGCGCTCGACCTCCTCGTCGGTGAGGCCCGAGCTGGCCTGGATCGTAACGTGCTGCTCCTTGCCCGTCGCCTTGTCGCGCGCGGAGACCGTCACGATGCCGTTCGCGTCGATGTTGAACTCGACCTCGATCTGCGGCACGCCGCGCGGGGCGGGCAGGATGCCGTCGAGGATGAAGCGTGCCAGCGACTTGTTGTCGGCCGCCATCGGGCGCTCACCCTGCAGCACGTGGATCTCTACCGACGGCTGATTGTCGGCCGCGGTCGAGAAGGTTTGCTGCGCGCTCGTCGGGATCGTCGTATTACGCTCGATCAGCGAGGTCAGCACGCCGCCCAGCGTCTCGATGCCGAGCGTCAGCGGGGTCACGTCGAGCAGCAACACGTCCTTGACGTCGCCGCGCAGCACGCCCGCCTGGATCGCCGCGCCGATCGCGACGACCTCGTCCGGGTTCACGCCCTGGTGCGGGTCCTTGCCGAAGAACTCGCGCACCTTCTCCTGCACCAGCGGCATGCGCGTCATCCCGCCGACGAGCACGACCTCGTCGACGTCGGAGGGCTGCATCCCAGCGTCCTTGAGCGCGTCGCGCACCGGCCCGATCGTGCGCTCGACCAGGCCGTCGACGAGCTGCTCGAGGCGGGCGCGGGTAATGGTGATCTGCATGTGCCGCGGGCCGCTCTGGTCCGCGGTGATGAACGGCAGATTGACCTCGGTTTGCTGCGCCGTGGAGAGCTCGATCTTCGCCCGCTCGGCCGCCTCCTTGAGGCGCTGCAGCGCCATCCGGTCGTTCGCGAGGTCGATGCCCTGCTCGCGCTTGAACTCCGCCACCAGGAAATCGATCACCGCGTTGTCGAAGTCGTCGCCGCCGAGGAAGGTGTCGCCGTTGGTCGCCTGCACCTGGAAGGTGCCGTCGCCGATCTCGAGGATCGAGATGTCGAACGTGCCGCCGCCCAGGTCGTAGACCGCGATCACCTCGTCGCCACGCTTGTCGAGGCCGTAGGCGAGCGAGGCGGCGGTAGGCTCGTTGATGATGCGCAGCACCTCGAGGCCGGCGATGCGGCCGGCGTCGCGGGTAGCCTGGCGCTGCGAGTCGTTGAAGTAGGCGGGCACGGTGATCACCGCCTCGGTGACCTCCTCGCCGAGGTAGGCCTCGGCGTCCGCCTTCAGCTTCTGGAGGATCATCGCCGAGATCTCCGGCGGCGAGTAGTCGCGATCGCCCATCTTGACGTGCGCGTCGCCGTTACTCGCCGCGTTGATCGCGAAGGGCGCCACCTCCCGCAGCTGGCCGACCTCGGCGTCCTCGGAGCGCCGCCCCATGAGGCGCTTCACGGAGTAGATCGTGCCGTCCGGGTTGGTGACCGCCTGGCGCTTCGCCACGGTCCCGACGAGCCGCTCGCCCGAGCCGCTGACCGCCACCATCGAGGGCGTCGTGCGGCCGCCCTCGGAGTTGGCGATGATCGCGGGCTCGCCGCCCTCCATCACCGCCATCGCGCTGTTCGTGGTGCCGAGGTCGATGCCGATTACCCGTGCCATCTCGTACCCCCTGCGTGATTCCTCGTTGTTCGTCTCGCTACCGGGCGGCGGGCCTGCCCCGCTCCCGGATCATGCCTGCTGCTCTGTCGCCTGTTGACCGCTGCCGACCACCACCTGGGCGGGCCGCAGGACGTAGTCCTGGATGCGATAGCCCTCGCGGACGACGGCGACAATCTCGCCCTCCGGGCCGGGCGCCGACGTGACGGCCTCGTGCACGAGCGGGTCGAACGCCTCGCCCTCGCCGGCGATCTCCTCGACGCCGGCGTTGGCCAGCATCTCGCGGAAGTTGCGCTGCACCAGCCGGACTCCCTCGACCCACTGGTGCCCGTCGAGCGCGTCGTCGACCGAGTCGAGCGCGCGATTGAGGTCGTCGAGCGGCGGCAGGCAGCGCGCCATCGTCTCCGCCAGCACCGCGCGCGCGCGTTCCGACCAGCGCTCCTCGGTGCGGCGCCGGTAGTTCTGCAAATCCGCGACCGCGCGGGCGTGCCGCTCCGTCAGCTCCGCCACCTCCGCTTCGAGGGCGGCGATGCGCTCGGCGTCCCTCGGCGCCTCGCCGTCGCCCGCATCCGCGGGTGCGGCCGCTTCCGCGCTGGTGTCTCCATCAAGAGGCACGTCGTCTCGCTCCTGCCTGTTCGTCATTGAGTCCTGTGTGCAACGGGCGGGCGGCGCCTCAGCCATCGAGTTCGTGCAGCAGCTCGGTCATCAGCCGGGCGAAGTAGCGGACGCGCGGGATCGTGTGCCCGTAGTGCATACGCGTGGGACCGAGCACCGCGACGGAGCCGACGGCGCCGCCGGGCTCCCCGAACGCCGAGATGACCATCGTCCAGTCGTGCAGCCAGTTCCGCTCGTTCTCATCGCCGATCAGCACGCGCGCGCCGGGGTCCGCGCTGCGCGGCGTCCGCAGCGCGCCACGCAGCTCGTACGCCTCGAGGTGCTGGACGGCGTCCAGCATCCGATCGGCGGTCGAGAACTCCGGCTGCTCCAGCACCTTGCGGATGCCATCGATGAAGAGCTGCGCCGCGCTCGCGCCCTCCGCCACGAGGTCGGCGATCTCGAGCGCGAGGCGGCGGTCGTCGTCATCCTCGAACTGCGGCGCGACGGCGCGGATGCGCTCCGAGTCGGAGAGCGAGAGGCGGTCGTTGATGCGTGCGGCGCGGGTCAGCAGATCGGCCTGGTCCTCGTGCTCCGGCACGGCGACGATCCGCTCCTGCACGCTGCCGTCGTCGAGCACGCCGACGAGCAGCGCGGCGCCGGGCCGCAGGTGGACCAGCTGCGCCTGCCGCAGGTGCGGCACCGGCCGCTGCGGTCGCGAGACGACGGCGACGTTGCCGACCGCCGCCGCGAGGATCGAGGCGGCGAGCTCCAGCCACTCATCGAGGTCGGGCGGCGCCTGGTAGAACTGGTGCTCAATCGTGCGCCGCTCGTCGGCGCCGATCGGCTCCTCGGCCATCAGCCGCTCGACGTAGAAGCGGTAGCCGCTGTTCGAGGGGATGCGGCCCGCCGAGGTGTAGGGGTGCGTGATGTACCCCTCCTCCTCGAGCGCGGCCAGCTCGTTGCGGACGGTTGCGGTCGAGACATCGAGGTTGTGGCGATCGACGAGCGCGCGCGAACTCACCGGCGCTGCGGTGTCGATATACTCGTCGATGACGAGATTGAGGATGTCCGCCCGGCGCTGAGTGAGCACGGGCCCTCCATCCCGACCTACCCCGCGGATTAGCACTCTCATGCAGAGAGTGCTAACACACTGGATTCTAGCGGCCGGAGGCCCCACTGGTCAACGCTTGCACGTGTCCCCGGGAGGCGGCGGCGCGGGGGCGAGAGGCACGGAACGGACGAGCATGGACCGCGCCGGCGACGGACAACGGGGCCACGAAGCCGTTACGGCCGACAACGCCGGTGACCCGGCCCGCGCCAACGCGGCGCGGGACGCCTTCTCCGAGCTCTACGAGGCCCACGCTTCGCGCATCTACCGCTATCTGCTCTCGCGCACGAGCAGCGTGAGCGACGCCGAGGAGCTGACCTCGCGCACCTTCACCAACGCCTTCGCCAGCCTCGGCAGCTACCGCGGCCGCGGCAAGTTCGAGTCCTGGCTGATGACCATCGCGCACAACCTGCTGGCCAACTGGTACCGCGACCGCGGACGCCGGCCGCAGGCGGCGCCGCTCGACGAGGCGCTCGCCGTGCCCTCGGACGCGCCGGGACCGGAGTCCGCCCTCGAGACGCTCGAGGAGACACAGCGCGTGCGCGAGGCGGCGGCGGCGCTCGCCCCCGATCGCCAGCGCCTGATCACGCTCAAGTACGTCGACGGCCTCACGAACGCCGAGATCGGCCGCATCCTCGGCCGAAGCGAGGGCGCGGTGAAGGCGCTGCACCACCGCACGCTGCGGCAGCTTGCCGAGGCGCTCGCCGCCGACGCCTGACAGCAGCGCCGCGATCGCGGCGGCGGGCCGGCTCTGGCGGCAGCCGCGCCCGCTCGCTACGATCGCCTCACCCCGGAAGGGCTGCGCCGACCATGGACATCAACTGGCTCGGGCACGCCTGCGTGCGCCTGCGCACGCGCCAGGCGGCCGTCCTCATGGATCCGGCGGGCCGCGAGGCCGGCTTCGACATGGGCCGCCCCACCGCCGACATCGTGACGATCAGCCGCCACCACCCCCATCACGGCCACGCCGGCGGAGTGCGCGGTCAGCCCGTGATCATCGACGGGCCCGGCGAGTACGAGATCGAGGGCGTCCAGCTCTTCGGCCTGCCCAGCCCGCTCGCCCGCGCCGGCGAGGACGCGGCGAGCGAGCGCAACACCGCCTACGTCGTCGAGGCGGAGGGGATGCACCTCGCGCACCTCGGGAGCGGCTGCACGCCGCCGCGCGAGGATGAGCACGGGCTGTTCAGCGAGATCGACATTCTGATCGTGCCGATCGGCGGCGACGAGTCCGTCGCGCCGGAGCGCGCCGCGCGCACCGTGCGCGACCTGGAGCCGACGATCGTGATCCCCGTCGGCTACGACGGACCGGCGGCCGCGGGCGAGCAGCCCGCAGCGCTGCGCGCCTTCCTCGACGCCACCGGGCTGAGCGGCGGCGAGCCGCTCGCGCGGCTCAGCATCCGCCCGCGCCAGCTCGGCGAGGAGCAGCGCGTCGTGTTGCTGGAGGCTTCGCGCCGCTAGCGCCCTCGCGCCCTCAGTCGGACAGGTAGAGCATGGGGTTGCGGCGCACCCCGTTGAGCTCGATCTCGAAGTGCAGGTGCGGGCCCGTGGTGCGCCCGGTCAGCCCAGCGAAGCCGAGGACCGTGCCCGACTTGACCTCGTCGCCGTTCTCGACGGCGAAGTCGCGGAGGTGCGCGTAGAGGGTCGTGAACCCTCCGTCGTGCGCGACCTCCACGTAGAGCCCGTAGGAGCAGCAGCGGGTGCCGCCCACGAAGATCACCGTGCCGTCCGCCGCCGCCTTGATCGGCGTGCCCACCGGCGCCCGGATGTCGATCCCGAGCGGGTGACTGGGTCCGAAGTACGAGGTGATGATGTCCCTGGTGGGCCAGACGAAGTTGAAGCCCGAGCCCGAACCGGAGCTCGCCGCCGCCGTGGCCGCGACGCGCGCCGGCGCCGCGGTCGCCGCCGGGGTAGGGGCGATGCGCGCCGCGGGCCTCGCGACGATCTGCCCGCCGGGCACCAGGATCGTCGCCCCGGCCCGGATGAACCCGTCGCTCGGGAGGTCGTTCACCTCGATGATCTCCACGACCTTCGCGTCGTAGCGCTCGGCGATCTCGTAGAGGGTCTCGCCGATGCGGATTCCGTGAATGATCCCGCCCGCGCTCGGCACCTGGAGCTCCTCGCCCACGGTCAACACGTCGGCGTCATCGATGATGTCGATGTTGTTCCAGAGGATGTAGTTCGTGGCGATCCCGAAGCGCTGGGCGATAGCGGTCACCGTGTCGCCGGGCTGCACCTCGTAGCGGAAGAAGAGCGGGCGTGGCTGGACCTCCCGCTCGGGAGCGACGGCCGCGGCCGGCACCGGGACCGCCGGCTGGCGAGCCAGCGCCCCCACATCGGTATCGGCAAGGGGGCTGCTCTCGGCCGCCGCCTCCGCCGAGACGGGCTGCACCTCGCTGACGGCCGGCGCGGTCGGCACCGTGTAGACGGGCAACTGTGCGATGCGCTCCGGAACGGACCGCGGCAGCGCCGCCGGACGCTCCCAGCCCGCCGCGCCCGCCATGCCCGGCACGGCGATCTGCGACGACCTCAAGGTCGGCGCCTCCGGCGTGGAACTGATGGTGTCCGGAAACAGCCCCACCACGAGCACGGCGATCAGGATGAGCGCGACGACGGCCGCGTAGAGCGCGGAGCGGTCCAGCGGGAGCCATGCCATCTCGCCGTCGGCCAGGCTCCGGCGCTGGGAGAGCCGGAGTTCGCGCCCGATCGTCGGGTAGGGGCGGGGGAGTACGGGGCCGATACTGCTGATGCCGCTTCCTCCTCCGGCCGGACGGGCCACCCCCGGGCCTCACCAGCCGTCCGGGCGCAGATTGCCCGACAGGAATGCCGAATCTTAGCACGGCGTCCCTGCGCGAGCCGCCGAGCGCCGTCCCGGCGCACGGCTGCGCCTACACGATCAGGCTGATCGCGGCCCTCGCGATACCAAGGAACAGCAGGAAGCCGAACACGTCGGTGAACGTCGTCACGACCACCGCCGAGGCGACCGCCGGGTCGACCCCGATCCGGCGCAGGAACAGCGGAACCGCCGCGCCGATCGAGCCGGCGATGATCATGTTGCCCAGCATCGCCAGACCGAGGACCAGCCCGAGGCCGAGATTCTGTTTCCAGAGAATCGCGACCGCCGCCACCAGCAGGCCCAGCCAGACGCCGTGCAGCACGCCGAGGATCGCCTCCCGGACCAGCAAGCGCCTCGCGGTGATGCCGACCAGCTCTCCGAGCGCGATCGCGCGCACGATCAGCGTCAGCGTCTGCGTCCCGCCGATCCCTCCCTGCCCGGCGACCACCGGCAGGAACGCCGCAAGCACGACCGCCTGCGCCAGCGTCGACTCGAACAACCCGATCGTCGCGGCCGCCAGGAAGGTGGTCGCGAGGTTCACCGTGAGCCAGGGCAGTCGCGTGCGGACCGAGAGCGCGAGCGGGCCGTCGGCCGTCTCGCCCGCCACGGTGGCCACCCGCAGCATCTGGCGCGTGTCCTGCTCGACGAGGGCGCTGAGGAGCGCCTCGGCGAGGATCACGCCGATCAGGTGGCCCCGATCGTCGACGACGGGTAGCTGCGTCAGGTTGTAGTGCCGGCGCAGGCGAGCGCACTCCTGCGCCTCCGTCTCCACCGTCACCGCGGCGACGATCGGCTCGCTGATCCCGGCGACCGGCGTCTCGTCCTCCGCCAGCGCGAGGTCGACCATCGCGATCTGCCCGACAGGCCGGCCCTGGGCGCCCAGCACGAAGACATGCGTGTACTTGCGCCGGTCCTCCCAGAGCTCCGCGATGCTGGCCCGCGCCGCCGCCGCCGTGTCGTCGCTCGCAACCGTGGGGTAGTCCGCGACCATGAGCGCCCCGGCCGTGTCGGGCGGATGCTCGAGGATCTCCGCCTCGGGCAGCGGCGCATCCAGCCGCCCCGCCAGCACGCGGGCGCTGCGCCGGGGAAGGCGCAGCAGCAGCGCCAGCGCCTGCTGGGGATGCACCTGGTTGAGGGCGAATGAGAGCGCGTTCACGCCCAGACGCGCTCCCACCCGTCCGGCGTCGAGCGGATTCAGCTGCCGCAGCACCCACGCCACCGTCTCCGGCGACATCACGCGCAGGATCGCCTCGCGGCTCGCGCCGGGCAGGCCCGCGAGAATCAGTCCGATGTCCGCGGGATGCAGGGCGCGCAGCCGCTCCAGCGCAAGCTGTTCCCGGCCTTCGCTGATCAGCTCGCGGACTTCCGCGGCAATCGCCGAGGCTTCGTCCGGGCTAATCGCCTGCGCCACCGGGGCCTCGCCCAGCAGACCTTCGTCCGGCGTGCCCGGTCCGGATTCACGCACCATGGTCATCCCCCCGCCACCTGGACCGGCGCGGTCCGATCACTCCATGCACGTGGCGAGGGTATCCCGCCCGCCCCCGGCGGCGCTGACCGCGCGCGCACGACCTGACGCAGCGCGCCCGGGCGGGCGGCTTCAGAACGGAGCGGGGATGGTCGGGGCTAGAGGATGCCGGACTTGAGGTTGCCGAGGAACTCCTCGTTCGTCTCGGTCTTGGCGACGCGCTCGAGCACGTCCTCGGTGGCGTCGGTACCGTTCTCGCTGATCATCGCGGCCATGCGGCGCAGCAGCCAGACCTGCCGCAGATGCTCCTCGGAGAACAACAGATCCTCGCGGCGGGTCGAGGAAGCGAAGATGTCGATCGCCGGATAGACGCGCTTCTCTGCGAGCCGCCGGTCGAGCCGGATCTCCATGTTCCCGGTGCCCTTGAACTCCTCGAAGATCACGTCGTCCATGCGCGAGCCGGTCTCGACGAGGCAGGTCGCGATGATCGTTAGCGAGCCGCCTTCCTCGATGTTGCGCGCGGACCCGAAGAAGCGCTTCGGCGGGTAGAGCGCGATCGGGTCGATGCCGCCCGACAGGGTGCGCCCGCTGGCGGGGATCGCGAGGTTGTAGGCGCGGGCCAGGCGGGTGATCGAGTCCATCAGGATCACCACGTCCGTGCCGCCCTCGACGAGCCGCCGTGCCCGCTCGATCGCCACCTCGGCGACGCGGGTGTGGTCCTCGACCGGCTCGTCGAAGGTGGAGGCGATCACCTCGCCGCGCACCGAGCGGCGCATGTCCGTGACCTCCTCCGGGCGCTCGCCGACGAGCAGCACCATGAGGTCCACTTCCGGGTTGTTCTGCGTGATGCCGTGCGCGATCGACTTGAGCAGCATCGTCTTGCCGGCCTTCGGCGGCGAGACGATCAGCCCGCGCTGCCCCCGCCCGACCGGCGAGAACAGGTCGACGATGCGCTGGCTCAGCTCGGCGCTCGTGGTCTCGAGCTCCAGCATGTCGTCCGGGAAGATCGGCGTCAGCTCCTCGAAGTTCGGGCGCCGCCTCGCAACCTCGGGGTCCACGCCGTTGACCGCCTCGACGCGGAGCAGGCCGTAGTACTTCTCCGAGTCCTTGGGCTGCCGCACCTGGCCGGTGACGTAGTCGCCGCCGCGCAGGGCGAAGCGGCGGATCTGCGACTGCGAGACATAGACGTCGTTCGGCCCCGGGACCAGCCGCTCGCCTCGCAGGAAGCCGAACCCGTCATCGACGATGGCGAGCACGCCGCCCGCGTAGATCGTCCCCTGGCGCTCGGCCTGGTGACGCAGGATCCGGAACAGCAGGTCCTGCTTGTTGTAGGTCTCCGGGTTCTCGATGCCCTGCTCGGTGGCCAGCTCGATCAACTGCTCCTGCGTGCGCGCCTCGAGCTCGGCGATGTCGAGGCTGGGCGGCGGCGGCCCGTCCGGGCGCGCGCGCTCGCGGCGGCGCCAGCGGCCGCCGTTGCGGCTCTCGCGACCCTCGCGGTTCTCGCGGCTCTCGCGACCGTCACGATTCTCGCGCGCCTCGCGAGTCTCGCGGCCGTCACGACCCTCCGGGGCGCGTTCGGCGCCCGGCTCGTCGGCGGTGCGGGTGGAGGCGTCTCGGCGCCCCCGTGGGGATGAAGGTGTCATGCGCGTTACACGCCGTCCTGCGTGACGGCTTCCGAACCAGGGGACAGGTGGACGCTGTGCATTCTACCCCACCAGACCGCGGTTTGCACAATGCGGCGGCGGCACGGCCGACGGATCGGCGGCAACGTCGCGCGCGCCGCCGTGGCTAACGAGTCTGCATTCACGGTGCGTGCCCCCTCGGAAGCGCGTAGCCTTGACGTGCGGGGCGCGGCAGGGGCCGGGAAGGTCGCCATCGTGCACGAGCACGCACTTGTCGGCGAACTCGCGATCATCGGCTTGCTGGCCGTCGGGACCACGCTCGGCCTGCACCGCTTCGGGTTGCCCGCCACCGTCGGCTTCCTGATCACCGGCAGCATCGCCGGGCCGCACGGGCTGCACCTGGTCGCCAACACCGAGCACATCATGCAGATCGCCGAGATCGGCGTGATCCTCCTGTTGTTCGCGATCGGCCTCGAGTTCTCGCTCTCGCGGCTGCGCTTCATCTGGCGGACCGTGGCGGTAGGCGGCTCCCTGCAGGTCGGCATCACCACCGCCGCCGCGCTCGCCATCCTCGTGATCGCGGGGGACACGGTGGAGCGCGGGCTCGTCTTCGGGTTCATCGTCGCGCTCTCGAGTACGGTCGTGGTCTTGCGGGTGCTTTCGGTACGCGGCGAGCTGGCCGCCCCGCACGGCCGCTTCACCGTCGGCGCGCTGATCTTCCAGGACCTGCTGATCGTGCCGCTCACGCTGCTCGTCCCGGTGCTCGCCGGCGGCGAGGGCGGCCGCTTCATCGTCGACGCCGGCTGGGCGCTTGCGCGCGCGGGCCTGGCGATCCTCGCGATGGTCCTGGTCGCGCGCTTCGTAGTCCCGCGCTTCTTCGGCGCCGTCGACGCCACCCGCACGCGCGAAGTCTTCCTGCTGACCGTGATCTCCGTCGCCCTCGGCTCGGCCTGGCTGATGAACCAGCTGGGGCTCTCGGTCGCCCTCGGCGCCTTCCTGGCCGGCTTGCTGCTCGCCGACACCGACTACCGCCACCGCGCGACGAGCGACATCGTCCCGCTGCGCGACGCCTTCACGAGCCTCTTCTTCATCTCGCTGGGGATGCTCGTTGACTGGCGGGTGCTGGTGGAGCAGCCGCTGCTGGCCTTCCTGATCGTGCTCGGCCTCGTGCCCGGCAAGTGGCTGATCGCCTCGCTGGCCGCGGTCGCGATGCGCTACCCGGCCCAGGCCGCCTGGCGCTCCGGGATCTACCTCTCCCAGTTCGGCGAGTTCGGCTACGTCGTGCTCATCCTCGGCGCGAACCAGGGCCTCGTGACGTCCGACGAGGTGCGCCTGATCGTCACCACCGGCGTGCTCAGCATCATCCTCTCGCGAATGCTGATGCACTGGACCGGCGAGATGCACGCCGGCGAGGCGATCCTGCGTCCGCTCGAGCGGTTGCTCGGCGCGCGCGGCATCGACGAGCCGACGCAGCAGGACGCCGCGCTCTCCGGGCACGTCATCGTCGCCGGTTTCGGCGTCGCCGGGCGCATGCTGGCCCGCACCCTCGCGAATGCCGGCGTGCCGTTCGTCGTCCTCGAACTGAACGCCGAGACCGTGCGCGCGGCCCGCGAGGAGCACGAGCACGTCTACTACGGCGACGTCACCAGCCTCGAGGCGCTGGAGCACGCGCGGCTCGCCCACGCAAGCGCGCTCGCCATCCTGATCAACGACCCGCCCTCGGCGCGGCGTGCGATCACCGTCACGCGCGAGGAGCGCCCCGACCTCCCCGTGCTGGTGCGCACGCGCTACGTCGCCGAGCGGGACGGGCTCCTTGCGCTCGGCGCCGAGCACGTGATCTGCGAGGAGATCGAGAGCGGTGCGGAGATGTCCGCCAACGTCCTGCAGGTGCTCGGCCTCGATGCGCCGGAGATTCGCCAGCGGGTTGGGGATGCCATGGAGGACGCCGAGGCCGGGAACCTCAGCCGCGGCACCCGCGAGTGGATCGCGATGCTCGGCGAGCGCTCGCCCTGAGCGACGCGCCGCCCCGCGCCGGCTCAGAACGGCTTGTAGATCGCCAGCCAGGTCATGACCGGCACGGTCAGTACCATCAGCGTGCCGAACACCACCGGGACGCGATCGTTGATCGCCTCCTCGAGCTCGGGGGTGGTCTCTCCTCGCTTCTTCGCCTGCAGCGCCAGCAGCCGCACGCGCCGCAGCCCCACGCCGAGCAGCGGGAGGAAGATGAAGACATCGACGGCGTAAATCAGCTCGAGCGCGAGCAGCCAGCCGGTCGTCACGAGGTTCGTGTTCTCCGCGGCCGCCCAGGCGAAGCCGGTCAGTCCCGTCGCGAGCAGGCCGGAGAGCAGCCAGCGCGTCTCGTTCTGCTGCGCTTCGGTCAGCAGCGTCGCGCGCAGCTCGATGTCACGGGTGGACCAGGCGCGCCAGACCGCCACCATGACGCTGCCGAGGCCGGCCATCATCCAGAACAGCGCCAGCACGTGCAGCAAGCGGAACAAGGTCATCGTCGTGGCCCTCGGTCAGTGCTGTCGCCCGGCCCGGCTCAGGCGGCGCTCACGAGCTCGAGGCCTGCGCGGCGGCGGCCTGGGGCGCGTGACTCGCGCGATACTCCAGTGCCGCGCCCACGAAGTCCCGGAACAGCGGCTGCGGCCGCAGCGGTCGCGAAGTGAACTCGGGATGGAACTGCGTCCCCAGCATCCACGGGTGATCGCGCAGCTCCATGATCTCGACCAGCTCGCCGTTCGGCGAAAGGCCGGATGCGACCAGGCCGTGCTGCTCCAGGATCGGCAGCAGGTTGTTGTTCACCTCGTAGCGGTGGCGATGCCGCTCGCGCACCTGCTCCCGCCCGTAGGCGGCCCGCGCGTGCGTCCCCTCCACCAGCCGGCACTCGAAGCCGCCGAGGCGCATCGTCCCGCCCATGTCCTCGATGCCCCGCTGCTCCGAGAGCAGCGAGATCACGGGGAACGGGGTCCGTTGATCCGCCTCCGTGGTGTTCGCCTCGGGCATCCCGGCCACGTTGCGCGCGAACTCGCAGACCATCATCTGCAGCCCGAGGCAGACGCCGAAGTAGGGGATGCGCCGCTCGCGCGCGTACGTCGCCGCCGAGATCTTGCCCTCCAGCCCGCGGTCGCCGAAGCCGGGGCAGACGAGGATGCCGTCGACCTCGCCGATCGCCTCCTCCGGCGGGCGCGTGTCGAGCTCCTCCGAGTGCACCCAGTGGAAGTTGATGCGCGCGCGGTGGAAGACGGCGGCGTGGATCAGCGCCTCGCGGATCGAGAGGTAGGCGTCGTGCAACTCCACGTACTTGCCGACCACGGCGATGCGCACCTCCGAGTCCGGATTGCGCAGCCGCTCGACGAAGTCACGCCAATCCTCCAAGTCGGAGGAGGGCGTCTCGACGCCGATGCGCCTCAAGACCAGGTCGGCCAGCCCGCAGGCCTCGAGGACCAGCGGGATCTCGTAGATCGAGTCGGCCGTCTGGAGCGGGATCACGGCCTCGCGCTCGACGTTGCAGAAAAGACCGATCTTCTCGCGCAGCGCCTCAGGCGCCGGCTGGTCGGCGCGCGCGATGATCACGTCCGGCTGGATCCCGAAGGAGCGCAGCTCGCGCACGGAGTGCTGCGTGGGCTTCGTCTTCAGCTCGCGCGTCGAGCCGATGTAGGGCAGCAGCGTGACGTGGATCGAGGCCGTCGCGTCCACGCCGAGCGTGTGCCGCATCTGCCCGATCGCCTCGATGAAGGGCTGGCTCTCGATGTCGCCGATGGTGCCGCCGACCTCGACGATCACGACCTCCGCGTCCAGCGCGGCACCGGCCTCGCGGATACGCCGCCGGATCTCGTTCGTGACGTGCGGGATCTGCTGGATCGTGCCGCCAAGGAAGTCGCCGTGCCGCTCCTTGCGGATCACTTCCTCGTAGATCTGGCCGGAAGAGGTGGAGTTGGCCTGGGTGAAGTTCTCGTCGAGGAAGCGCTCGTAGTGGCCGAGGTCCAGGTCCGTCTCGGCGCCGTCGTCAGTGACGAAGACCTCGCCGTGCTGGTAGGGCGACATCGTGCCGGGGTCGACGTTGATGTAGGGGTCGAGCTTGAGGACGGAGACGCGCAGGCCGCGGGCGCGCAGGATGCGGCCGAGCGAGGCGGTGACGATCCCCTTGCCGACGGAGCTCACCACGCCGCCCGTGACGAAGATGTACTTCGGCATCAGCCCTCGAATGGTTGGGGAGGACACGGACCATATTCCTCGCGCGCCGCGGAGGTGTCAACGATCGCGGGTGTGGACGCGCCCTGATGTAGTCCCTTACGGATCACCTGTGTAGTCCTCAATCTCGTCCAGAGCCGGTACGCGCCCGATGCCCCAGAGGATCACATCGCGACTTCGCTCGAAATCAGCGTGAAACTCAAACCAGACCATGCACTCCGGAACGTCGGAGAATCCAGGCTCCGTGAAGAGCAACCCCTCGCGGATCGGTCCGTCACCCGCGACGATCCTGATCCGTGGGTGTTCGCGACCCTCCCGGTACTCCTCGATCTCGCGGTCGAGGACGTGCTTGACGCCGCGATCGAGCAGATGCATCCGCGCCAGGGCTGCGGGGACGACCGACCCGAGTTGCTCCGAGAACTCAGGTGTTACCTCGAAGTGGTGTGTCCAGTGACCGGGTGGTTGCTCACGAGGAAGACCGCGTGGCACGTCGTTCCGCCAGCGCCCGCTCCCACGCCGCCACCTCGGTCGGCGTGGGCTGGCGATCCGAGATGTACACGGTCTCGTACGGGATCTCCTCGCGGTCTCGCGCGAGCCTCCACCCAGCTTCAAGATGCGACAGCACCCAGACCTGCGACGCGTTGAGTTCCCGACGCGC
>VXMT01000296.1 GCA_009840965.1 Chloroflexota bacterium | reverse complement strand
AATTTTTCTTATTCTTCCGCCCACCACCCCTATACACCCCGTTAAGTTCGTCGGAAGCGTTAGTTGTTAGGAATCTGCCTCTCCCCCAGGAGAGGGGGCCGGAGGGGGCGCCCTCGGTGGCTACTGGTAGGAGTAGCGCTGTTCCTTCCACGGGTCGCCGTGGATGTGGTAGCCGTACATCTCCCAGAAGCCCGGGCGCACCTCGGGCAGGAACTCCATGCCGCGCACCCACTTGGCGCTCTTCCAGAAGTAGAGCTGCGGGATCACCCCGCGCAGCGGGCCGCCGTGGTCGCGATCGATCGGCTGGCCGTCGTGGGTGTGCGCGAACAGCACGCCGTCGAGCAGCAGCTCGTCGAGCGACACGTTCGTCGTGTAGCCGCCGTAGGAGTGGAACATCACTTCCTTCGCCTCCGGCAGCACCTTCGCGAGGGCCATCACGTCGCTGAAGCGCACGCCGCGCCAGTGGTTGTCGTAGCGGCTCCAGGTCGTGACGCAGTGAATGTCCGAGGTGTCCTCGTACGGCGGGAGGGCGTTGAACTCGTCCCAGCTGAGACGCACCTCCTCCTCGACGAGGCCGAAGATGCGGAACTCCCAGGTCGCGAGGTCGATGCGAGGCGTGGAGCCGTAGGTCAGCACCGGCCAGCCGTCGGTCAGGCGCTGTCCGGGCGGGAGGCGGTCCTCCGGGGGGCGCACCGGCTTGGGGCCGGGCAGGTTTCTCGTCGTCACGAAGCTCGCTCCTCACCGTGGCGCTCGGGCCGTGCGCGCGTGCGTCGATCGCTCGCCTCCATCGTATCGGATGCGCGCTCACGGGCGAGGGCGCCGGACCGCAACCGCGCCCTTCGATAGGATGGAGGCATGGAGCGAGCCGCCGTCGCGAACGCAGCGGACGAGGACGCCGCGCCCACCGAGGCGCCGCGACGACACCTCAAGCGCTTCGCCGCCATCGCCGCCGCGGTCGTGATCCTCGACCAGCTCACGAAGGCGCTCGTGCGCGCCTGGCTCGACGAGCGCGAGGTCTGGCCCGAGGGCTTCGAACTGATCCGCATCTCGCACGTCGAGAACTCCGGGGCCGCATTCGGCATCCTGCAGGGTGGCGGGCCGTTCCTGATCGCCAGCTCGATCCTCGGCGCCGTGATCGTGCTGGTCTTCCTGCGCGCCGCCCCGCCCGGCGACCGCCTCTACGAGACCGCGCTCGCGCTCGTCCTCGGCGGCGCGATCGGCAACCTGATCGACCGAGTCTTCCGAGGCACCGTGACGGACTTCATCGACCCCACGCACTATCCCGCCTTCAACATCGCCGACTCCTCGATCGTCGTCGGCGTGATCTCACTCGCCGTGCTTTCGCTGTGGCGGCCGGAGGGCAGGGCGGGCGGCGGCAAGGCGGGGGGCGACTGATGCAGCTCGAACGCTTCGCCGCGCCGCGCACGGACCGGCTCGACCGGCTCGTCGCCGATCAACTCGCTCACCTCTCGCGCAGCCAGGCGCAGCGCCTGATCGAGGAGGGCCGCGTCGAGGTGGGCGGCGAGCCGCGCACCCGCGCCGGCCGCGACATCGCCGAGGGCACGGAGATCGCGATCCGCCTGCCCGCGCAGCCGGACCTCGACGCGATGGCGCTCGACGTGCCCCTCGAGGTGCTGTTCTCCGACGAGCACACGCTGATCATCGACAAGCAGCCGGGCCTGCTCGTGCACCCCGTGCAGGGCCGCCCGGCGGTCACGCTGATCCACACCGTGCGCGCGCGCTACCCGGAGGTGCAGGAGATCGGCGGGACACGCTCCGGCCTCGTGCACCGCCTCGACCGCGACACCTCCGGCGTGATCGCCTTCGCCCGCTCGGCGGCCGCGCGTGACGCCCTGCGCGCGCAGTGGAAGGCGCGCGAGACGCTCAAGGTCTACCTCGCCATCGCCGAGGGCGTCGTCGAGCCCCGGCGCGGCCGCATCGACGCCCAGCTCGGCCCCGACCCCGCCGACCCGACACGCCGCACCGTCGTCGAGCGCGGTGACCCGGCCTTCAGCGAGTACCAGGTGCTGGAGCAGTACGGCGAGGAAGCCGCCCTGCTCGAGGTCCGCATCCTGACCGGCCGCACGCATCAGATCCGCGTGCACCTGCAGGCGCTCGGCCACCCCATCCTCAGCGACGGCGTCTACGGCAATCCCTCGCCGCGGATCGCGCGCCAGGCGCTGCACGCCCGCCGCCTCGGCCTCTGCCTGCCCTCGAGCGGCGAGTGGCGCGAGTTCGAGGCCCCGCTCCCCGACGACCTGCGGGAGGCGATCGAGGCGTTGCGCGCCGACCACGGCGTGGAGCCGCAGCCGCTCGCCGCCTCGGGAGCGCCGGGCACGGGAGGCGTGCGATGAGCGTTCGCGTCCGCTACGCGCCCAGCCCCACCGGCGACCCGCACGTCGGCAACATCCGCACGGCGATCTGGACCTGGCTGCACGCCCGCCGCCACGGCGGCGCCTTCATCCTGCGCATCGAGGACACCGACCAGTCGCGCGCCGTCGAGGGCTCCGTGCAGCGCATCCAGGACTCGCTGCGCTGGCTCGGCCTCGACCTCGACGAGGGACCGGAGCAGGGCGGCGACTACGGCCCCTACGTGCAGTCGCAGCGCCTTGAGCGCTACCACGCCGCCAGCGAGCAGCTGCTGCGCGACGGCAACGCCTACCGCTGCTTCTGCACCCCCGACGACCTGCGCGCGATGCGCGAGCGCCAGCGCGCGGCCGGCCGCCCGCAGGGCTACGAGGGCGTCTGCCGCGACCTCGACGCCGCGCGGGGCGCCGAGCGCGCCGCCGGCGGCGAGTCGCACGTGATCCGCTTCCGCATGCCGCGCGAGGGCGTCACGATCTTCAGCGACCTGATCCGCGGCGCGATCCGCTACGAGAACCGGCTGCTCGACGATCTCGTGCTGCTCAAGTCGGACGGCTTCCCCACCTACCACCTCGCACACGCCGTCGACGACCACGCGATGGCGATCACGCACGTCACGCGAGGCGACGAGTGGATTCCCTCGACGCCGCGCCACGTGCGGATCTTCGAGGCGCTCGGCCATGAGCCGCCAGTCTACGTGCACACGCCGGTCATCCTCGGGCCGGACGGGGGCAAGCTCTCCAAGCGCCACGGCGCGCAGTCGGTGCTGGAGTACGCCGCCGAGGGCTACCTGCCGGAGGCGCTGCTCAACTTCCTCGCGATCATGGGCTGGGCGCTGGACGACCGGACGGAGATCCTCTCCGCCGAGGAGATGTCGGCCGCCTTCGACCTCGCCGACCTCAACCCCGCGCCCGCCGGCTTCAACAGCGAGAAGCTGGAGTGGATGAACGGCGTCTACATGCGCCAGCTCCCCGAGGCCGACCTCGCCGCGCGGTTTGCCGAGCGCCTCGACCGCGACCTGCCCGACTCGGTCGCGCGGCCGGTCGACGCGGGCCTCGTCGAGCAGTTCACCCCGCTGATCCGCGAGCGCGTGAAGCTGCTCTCCGAGGTGGCCGAGCTGACCGACTTCTTCTTCGCCGAGGACGTGCCGGTGGCCGAGCCGGGCGAGTTCCTCGGCCGCTCCTTCCGCCGCGAGCCGGAGCGGGCCGCCCCCGCGCTCGCCGCCGCCATCGCAACGCTCCAGGGGATGCGCGACGACTGGCGTACCGAGCCACTCGAGGCGGCCCTGCGCGCGCTCGCCGAGGAGCTGGAGGTCCGCGCCGGCGACCTGTTCATGCTCTGTCGCGTCGGCGTCACCGGAAAGCGCGTCACCCCGCCGCTCTTCGAGACGATGGAGATCGTCGGCCCCGCCATGTCCCTCGACCGCCTCGCCGCCGCCGAGACGGCCCTGCGCGCCGCCTACCCCTCGTAACGCGCCGCCCTCGAGGCGCGCGAGCGCCCTCCGCCGGATCGTGACCGCTGGCCTCGGCTTTGCTAGGGTGGAGAGGTCCGCTGGGGACTCGTCTAATGGTAGGACAGCTGACTCTGGATCAGTAGGTCGGGGTTCGAATCCTCGGTCCCCAGCCAATACTCCCCACACAGTTCCGGTCTACTGGCGCGCTGACAGCCCTAGGGGACCAGTACGGGCCTTGCGGCGCTCGGGAGAGGGAGCGGACAGGTGTCCATCGCGGAATACGTCCGGCGGATATTCGACGTGTACTCCCGTCGGCATAGTGAAGAAGTACCCGATGCCCGCGACACAGTCAGTCGAGCGACTAGGAATCGGGTGCTGCAAGTCTACCGCGATGTGATATTCGGACGATCGTATGCCGACCCCAACAGAATCTGGGCCCAGTTCCACAACTCCATGGAGTACCTGCACGGGCGTACGGTCTTGTCTAAAGCAATGGAGCAACGCAGCCTAGATGAGCCCGATGCGCTGATTCTAGACCTTTACGCTTTCTTGCATGAGTGCTCCACAAAGGAGTTCTTGGACTTTATCGAGCTGAGCTTTAAGGCCGAGGTACCGCCGGAAGATGCCTCTGGTGGTACCTCGGCTGTCATCGACGCAATCAACGAGATCTTTCGCGTTGACAACTTACCGTATCACCTCACGGACTACGTGTTTGGAGAGGCTCCTCGAACAGGGTCCGGGCCGCCACTCCCTACACCTATAACTTCATACCCGATGGTAATCAAGATAGAGGAAGATGTGGCCTACGCGGAGGCTGTTTCTCCGGCGTTACACATCCTTAGCGCTGAGCGGTACTCAGTTCCGAATCGTGAGTTCCGAGACGCACTTGAACACTATCGCGACGGTAAGTTCCCAGCGTCACTGACTGACTGTGGGAGCGCCCTCGAGAGTGTCTTGAAGGTGATCTGCGAGAACAATGGGTGGGACTACAACGATTCGGACACGCTCGGGCGCTTGCTTGACAATGTGGTACCCCGACTAGGACTACCCTCGGCGTTCAAGGAGAAGTTCAAGCTGCTGGCAACTATTCGCAACACCGACAGCCGGTCTCACGGAGGTGGGACAACCCCACGGGACCCAGATCGGCACTTGGCGCAGTATATGATTACGTCTACAGCCGCAACCATTGTGTTCCTCGCGAGCGTCGCCGAAGGGCGCCGATCATGACGCTTCGGTAGAACCCGCGGTCCTCCGACAAGGAGCAGCATCCGGCTCCTACCGGGGGCTCCTGCTCGTCCGCCCGAAGACCGCTGCCAGTTCCGTCGCCCTCGTGATAGCACGGGACCCGGGCCGAAGGGCCGTGGCACTTGCCGCGCCCGCGCCGCGCGGGCCCCGATGGTGCAGACTAGCCCCTGCGCACGGGAGGCGCCCGGTGAAGAACGCCATCCTGGCGGCGTGCGTGGCTGTACTCGCCCTGTCCCTGCTCGCCTGCGACGACTCGGGCGATGGGGCTGCGCTGGCTGAGGGCGCGGAGGCGCTGTGCCGGGCGGGCGGGGGTATCGAGCTCTCCGAGGGCACATGGACGAACGGGGAGGTCCGCGAGTACCTGGAGGACGTGCTCGACGAGATTCGCGGTGTCGATGCGCCGGCGGAGCTGCGGGAGTACCAGTCGGCGCGGGTCCGCTCCATCGAGGTGGTCATCGAGGCGCTCGACAGACTGGACGGCGACGCCACGTCCTGGACCACGATGGACATCCCGGCCGCGTTCGGCGACGCCTTCGAGGGGGTAACGGCGGAGCTGAGCGAGGAGGCCGCCGCGGCACTCGAGGCGGCGGGCTGCGGACTCACACCGTAGGCGGCAGACCCACCCCCGCCCCCTGAGTGACTGGCCCCGATCACGGCGACGATGGTACAACGGGCGACCCCGGCGACCGGGCGAAGCAGGGACGATGGCGCGACGAGTAGCGATCGTGGGTGGAGGCGTGTCCGGCCTCGGCGCAGCGTGGGCGCTGCACCACCACCCGGACCGCTTCGACTTCCGGCTCTACGAGGCGCGAGCGCAGCTCGGCGGCAACGCGGTCACCGCCGATATGCCGCAGGACGACGGCAGCTCGATCCCCTTCGACATCTCCGTCACCGCCCTCATCCCCTCCGTCTACCACCACATCCTGCTGCTCCTGGAGCGCTTCGGCATCGAGCTGCTCGATTGCCGCTTCAACTACAGCGTGCGCTATGGCGACGGCATCTATGCCCACGACTTCGACTCCGACATCAGGGAGCAGCTGCAGCCCGAGATCGAGAAGTTCCAGCGGATGCTGCGGATGCTGCATCGCTTCGGCTGGCTAACCAGCTCCCGGTCGAAGTTCCTGAACTCCCTCAACCCGTTCAACTACGTGAGCATGGGCACGATGCTGAACCTGGGCGGGTTCTCCGCGGACTTCCGCTACAAGATCCTCAAGCCGATGTTCGTCAACTTCCTGATGGCGACGAACGTCTTCGATATGCCCGCCGCCCTCTTCGCGAGGTACCTCGAGTTCTTCGACATCGAGCACGCCACGCCGATGAAGACGTGGGACCAGGGCACGCGCCGCATCTACGAGCACCTCTCGGCGGACTTCCGCGACCGGATCTACCTCAACCGGCCCGTCCGCAAGGTCTATCGCGGGCGAGCCGGCGTGGTGGTCGAGGACGGGGACGGCGTGCGAGAGCGCTTCGACGACGTGATCTTCGCTTCCAACGCGAACCAGACGCTGATGATGCTCGACAGGCCCTCGCTGCTGGAGCGCTACATCCTCTCCTCGATCCGCTACGAGAGTGAGCTGCACAACCACACCGTCGTGCACTCGGACGCCTCGGTCCTCCCGGACAACGAGGTGCAGCCGCTGGCGACGCGGAGCAATCACATCGAGCAGTACGGGGCGAGGCCGGACAACTACGAGATCACCTACATCATGCACAACCAGCAGCCGTGGGCGAACCGCTCGGACAGGCCCTGCCTCGTCACCTACAACCCGATCAGCCCGATCGACGAGGACAAGATCGTCAAGCGCTGGTGGTTCCAGCACGTCGTCCACGACGTGCGGCACGTCACGCTGCTCGTCAGCCTGTTCCGCTTCATCCAGGGCAGGCGGCGCACGTGGCACTGCGGCGCCCACACGCTGGTCAACAGCCAGGAGACCTGCTTCGTGACGGGGCTGGCGGCCGCGAGGCAGCTCGGCGCGGGCTACCCCTTCGACGATCCCGAGGCGCGCAAGATGTTCAACTACTACGGCGGCATCATGTACGGCTCGCGCTTCCGGAAGGCGTAGCCGCCACCGCCGCTCGGGCGTCGAGGCGTCAGTCGGAGTTGGTCAGCTCCAGCCAGGGCTCGAGCTCGGCCTCGTGGTGCCACCAGAAGCCGAAGTCGTGATCGCGGGCGGCCTCCTCGTCCGTGTTGCGGTCGCCCATGTGGTAGTAGGCGTCGGCGTCCTCGAACTGCTCCTTGACCTGCCCGAGCTGGTGCTTGGAGGCGACGAAGGCGGGCTCGATCTCGAGCGAGGCCCACATGCGGCGCTGGCTGCTGAGCGGCCGGTCCGAGCAACTGCCGACGATGAAGCCACGGTCGATCGCCCGCTGGACCATCTCGACCGTGACGCCGCCCGGCGGATCGCCCAGCTCGAGGGTTCCGTCTATATCAAAGCTCAACAGGATCGCCACGCGTCACCCTCCCGGCTCCGTGTACGCCGGGGAGTATCGCCAGCAATGCCGTAGGCCGCAACGGGGACGCCGCCGGGCGGCGCGGTCCGGCTGCTAGTCGGGCACTGAACTGAACGCCAGCGCGGCGGCCCGGAACGGGAGCACCCCGATCGTGACGGCCACCTCGGCCTTGATCGCGACCTGGCGCTCGCCCGCGCGCCCCTGCAGCTGCTCCATCGGGTCGGTGATGAAGACCGTGCGCATGCGCCCGGTGCCCATGTTGCCCCCGCCCGAGTTGAGCGGGTTCGGCCCCTTGAGCGAGATGTCGCCCGCGTAGAAGTCGTGCGCCTCGCCGCGCTTCACCCCGCGCCACCCGAACGCCTCGAGGAAGTACTGCGTGAACACCGCGAAGCCGTCGTAGGGCGCGAAGACATCGATGTCCTCGGGCCGCAGGCCGGAGCCGGCGTACGACCGCCGCGCCTGGGTGCTCGTCCACTCCTCGGTGTCGTTGAGGGTCTCGACGAGGCTGCGCGGGGCGAACTCGCTCTCCGTGTGATCGAGGACGTAGACCGGCTTCTGCTTCATGTCCTTCGCGCGCTCGGCGGTGGTGACCACGTAGCAGGCGCCGGCCTGCACGGGCCGGTCGCAGTCGAAGATGCTGAGGTTCTGGGCGATCCAGCGGCCGTTGAGGTAGTCCTCCTCGGTGAACGGCTCCGGCTCGTGCTGCGCGTAGTAGCTGTACGGCCAGAGCAGGCCGTTGTTGTGCTCCTGGACGATGAACGGCGCGAGCCGGTCGTGGTTGGTGCCGTACTTGCGGGCGTACTGATCGAAGACGTAGCCCTGGCCCGACAGCCCCCAGCCGTAGGGGTAGGTCCACTGGGTGGCCCCGGGCGCGGCGAGACTCGGGTTCTGGTGGTAGCGGCCCTCGATGTTCCCGTTCGGGTAGGGCACGAGACAGACCTCGCAGCGCCCGTCGCCCACGACCTGCGCGGCGAGCCCGATCAGGTTCCAGAGGGTCGCGCCGTGCGAGTTCATGTACTTCACGTTGGGAAGGTTCATGGCCTTGCGCAGCCACTCGGCGGTCACGAAGGTGAGCCCGTCCTCTGTGTCGTACGGCGGGTCGAAGAACGGCCGGTCCGGACCCCACTGCGAGCCGAGGCTCGCGTGGTTGGTCTGCCCGCCCGCCGAGGTCACGATGCCGTCGACGTCCTCGGGCGTGATGCCGGCGTCCTCCATCGCCGCGCGGGCGGCCTCGATGACGTAGGCGCCCAGCGTCTTGTCCATGCTGACGCCGTCCCAGCGGCGATCGGTGTTCTTCGAGTGGCCGCGGCCGGCGAGCACGACCTTGCCGCGGTGCTCCCAGATGCCGACCGGATCCTCGTTGCGCTCCCAGTGAATCGCGTGCGCCATGGCTCGTGCCTTCCTGCGCAGCCGGGCTGCTAGTCGGGTACCGTGCTGAACGCCAGCGCCGCGGCGCTGATCGGGAGCACGCCGATCGTGACCGCGACCTCCGCCTTCGTCGCAATCTGGCGTTCGCCGGCGCGGCCCTGCAGCTGCTCCATCGGGTCGGTGATGAAGACGGTGCGCATGCGCCCGGTGCCCATGTTGCCGCCGCCAGAGTTGATCGGGTTCGGCCCCTTGAGCGAGATGTCGCCGGCGTAGAAATCGTGCGCCTCGCCACGCTTCACGCCGCGCCAGCCGAACGCCTCGAGAAAGTACTGCGTGAAGACGGCGAATCCGTCGTACGGCGCGAAGACGTCGATATCGTCGGGCCGCAGGCCGGAGCCCGCGTACGACCGCCGTGCTTGCGTGTCCGTCCATTCCTCGGTGTCGTCGAGCGTCTGCGTCAGGCTGCGCGGCGTGAACGCGGTCTCGGTGTGATCGAGGATGTAGACCGGCTGCTGCTTCATGTCCTTCGCGCGCTCGGCCGTCGTGATCACGTAGCAGGCGCCGGCCTGCACCGGCCGGTCACAGTCGAAGATGCTGAGGTTCTGCGCGATCCAGCGGCCGTTGAGGTAGTCCTCCTCGGTGAACGGCTCGGGCTCGTGCAGTGCGTAGTAGCTGTGCGGCCAGAGCAGTCCGTTGGCGTGCTCCTGGACGATGAACGGGGCCATGCGGTCGTGGTTGGTCCCGTACTTGCGGGCGTACTGCTCGAAGACGTAGCCGTGCACGGACTGCCCCCAGCCGTACGGGAAGTTCCACTGCGCCGGTCCGGGCGCCTCGAGGGCCGGGTTCTGGTGGTAGCGGCCCTCGATGTTCCCGTTCGGGTAGGGCACCAGGCAGACCTCGCAGCGCCCGTCGCCGACGACCTGCGCGGCGAGCCCGATCAGGTTCCAGAGCGTCGCGCCGTGCGAGTTCATATAGGTCACGTTGGGGAGGTTCATCGTCTTGCGCAGCCACTCGGCGGTCACAAAGGTGAGCCCGTCCTCGGAGTCGTACGGCGGTTCGAAGTAGGGCCGGGTCGGCCCCCAGCGTCCGCCGAGGCTCGCGTGGTTGGGCTGCCCACCCGCCGAGGTCACGATGCCGTCGACGTCCTCGGGCGCAATGCCGGCGTCGTCCATCGCCGCGCGCGCCGCCTCGATCACGTAGGCGCCCAGCGACTTGTCCAGGCTCACGCCGTCCCAGCGGCGATCCGTGTTCGTGGAGTGGCCGCGGCCTGCGAGCGCGACCTTACCGCGGTGCTCCCAGATGCCAACCGGGTCTTCGTTGCGCTCCCAGTGAATCGCGTGCGCCATGACTCGAGCCTTCCCGTCCTCGGCGGCTTCGAGCCCGGCAGGCGTCCGGCGGAGGCCCGACTCCTAGTCGGGGACGGTGCTGAACGCCAGCGCGCCGGCGTTGATCGGCAGCACGCCGATCGTGACCGCGGTCTCGGCCTTGATCGCCACCTGCCGTTCGCCCGCGCGGCCCTGCAACTGCTCCATCGGGTCGGTGATGAACACCGTGCGCATGCGCCCGGTGCCCATGTTGCCCCCGCCCGAGTTGAGCGGGTTCGGCCCCTTGAGCGAGATGTCGTCCGCGTAGAAGTCGTGCGCGTCTCCGCGCTTCACGCCACGCCAGCCGAAGGCCTCGAGGAAGTACTGCGTGAACACCGCGAAACCGTCGTACGGCGCGAAGACGTCGATGTCCTCCGGGCGCAGGCCGGAGCCGGCGTAGGAGCGGCGCGCTTGCGTGTCCGTCCACTCCTCGGTGTCGTCCAGGGTCTGGACGAGGCTGCGCGGAGAGAAGGCGCTCTCCGTGTGGTCGAGGATGTAGACCGGCTTCTGCTTCATGTCCTTCGCGCGCTCGGCGGTAGTGACGATGTAGGCGGCGCCGGCCTGCACGGGCCGGTCGCAGTCGAAGATGCTCAGGTTCTGCGCGATCCAGCGGCCGTTGAGGTAGTCCTCCGTCGTGAACGGCTCCGGCTCGTGCTGCGCGTAGTAGCTGTACGGCCAGAGCAGCCCGTTTGCGTGCTCCTGGACGACGAACGGCGCCATGCGGTCGTGGTTGGTCCCGTACTTGCGGGCGTACTGCTCGAAGATGTAGCCCTGCAGCGACAGGCCCCAGCCGTACGGGTAGCTCCACTGGTTCCGTCCCGGCGCGTCGAGGCTCGGGTTCTGGTGGTAGCGGCCCTCGATGTTCCCGTTCGGGTAGGTCACGAGGCAGACCTCGCAGCGCCCGTCGCCGACCACCTGGGCGGCGAGTCCCATGAGGTTCCAGAGGGTTTCGCCGTGGGAGTTCACGTAGGTGGCGTTCTGGAGGCCCATCTGCCTCCGCACCCACTCGGCCGTCACGTAGGTGAGTCCGTCCTCGGTGTCGTACGGCGGGTCGAAGAAGTCCCGCAGCGGCCCCCACTGCGAGCCGAGGCTGATGTGCCAGGCCTGACCGCCCCCGGAGGAGACGACGCCGTCGACCTCGTCGGGGCTGATGCCGGCGTCTTCGATCGCTGCGCGGGCGGCCTCGACGACCTTGGCGCCCAGCGTCTTGTCCATGCTGACGCCGTCCCAGCGGCGGTCGGTTTGCGCCGAGTGGCCGCGGCCGACGAGTGCGACCTTGCCCCGGTGCTCCCAGATGCCGACCGGATCCTCGTTGCGCTCCCAGTGAATCTCGCTTGCCATGAGTCGTGCCTTCCTAGGCTCTCTAGGTTCCGGGTCGAGTCTTCGTCGCCGAGCTGAGCGTCAACTCTCTTCGATGACTCGCCACTCCGGGATCATCTGGTCGTCGGACACGGGGATGAAGTAGACCTCCACCTTCGCTCCGACGGGCACCTCGTTCACGGGCACGCCCGGGAGGTTCGAGAAGAAGTTGATCTTCGGGTCTTCCTCGAGCGAGATAACCGCGTTGTTGAACGGTTGCTCCTCGTGCCAGGCCATGATCCGCGAGTCGTAGGTGACCGAATATCCGTTGATGAAGCCGCGGCCGCTGGTCTCGATCCAGTCGAGATGGAGGTGCCAGCCGCACTCGCGGCACTCGGCCTCCGGCGGGAACTGCTTGTAGTCACAGATATCGCAGTACTGGACGATCAGCCGCTTCTCGTTGCAGGCGTCCCAGAAGGGCTTGCTGATGGCGTCGGGGATCGGAATCGGTCTTGGCATGCCAGCCTCCTTGATTCGCGTATCGCTACCGCGTATCGCGTATTGCTGGGGCGAGGATACAGCATCGCGAGCCGCCGCGCGGGCGCCCTACTCGCGGTACTCGCTCAGGTCCACGATCCACGCCTCAGCGCCATCGCCGTCGGCCTCGAGGATGGCGACGGTGCCGAGCTGGCGGCGCTGCCAGGGCAGCATGGTGCTGCCGGGATTGATGAAGAGAATGCCCTGATGCCGCTCCACCATCGGGACGTGCGTGTCGCCGAAGACGACCGTCTCGACGCGCTCGCCGAAGAATGTCTCGAGATAGTCGCCGAGCGGTTCGTCGGCGCCCACCTGCCGCTCGATCACGCCCGGCACCACCTCGAAGCCGTGGCCGATGATGATCAGCTCGTGCACCAGCCCGAGCGAGCGCCCGCCGATGTCGAGAACGCGCTTGTAGCCGACGCGCGGGTCGCCGACGCACGGCGCAGGTGGAATTTCCACCGCGAGCACCGGCGCGATCCGTTCCAGCCAGTCGAGGCACTCCGAGGTGTAGACGTCGCCGGCATGCAGGATCAGGTCGACGCCCTCGAAGGCGCGCGCGACCTCGGGCGGGGGATGCGCGCCCATGGCCGGGCAGTGCGTGTCCGAGATCAGGCCAGCCCTCACGGGCGCTCCCTGCCGGTTGCCGTGCTACCTGCGCTCCCCGGCGGGACGTAACGCGGCTAGAGGATCCCGATCCGGATTCCGGTGACGACCGCGTCGAGCTTGGTGGTGGCGTTGAGCTTCGCGCGGAAGTGGCGGACGTGATTGCGGACCGTGTGCGGGCTGATCTCGAGTCCGTCGGCGATGCGCTGCGTACTCCAGCCGGCTGCCACGAGCCGCAAGACCTCCAGCTCTCGCGGGGTCAGGGGCGCACCACCCGGCGATGCCGTCGCGGCCGCCGCGCCGTCGGTGACGATCTCCGCGCCCTGATCGAGCAGCGTCCCGCGCACGGAGTCCGCCGCCTCGTCGGAGGTCTCGCCGTGCGCGCTCTCCTCGAACAGGTGGACCAAAACCGGCGAGTCGTGATCGGCAGTGGCGATGACCATCGGCGTGAGCGAGACGCCCTTGCGGTCGCCCGAAGCGGAGAGCATCCGTAGCTCGCGGGCTTGAGGGATCTCCCCGCCCCGCAGCGCGCGGAGGGATGGGCAGCCAAGCAGGCACTCGGGCGTGAAGCCGCCCGGAGCAAGCCCCGTCAGCACATCGTAGCAGCGCCGCCCGACGACCTGGTCGCGCGGGAAGCCGAGGATTCGCTCCGCGGCCTGGTTCCAGTACACGATGGTCTGGTCGAGCGATACCACGTAAGCGCCGAACTGGGCCGTCGCGAGCAGTTGGTAGATTCCGTCCAGTGTCACTCGTCTCGCCTGTACCTGGCGCTCGCCGGAGGAGCGCGCCGCAGTCGCCGGGACCGGGTGATCGAACAGGCTTCGATCACTCCCTGTTCCGACTTTCCGCCGCGCGATCACGGCAACTCAAGCATGTTGAATGAAACCTGTATACCACGGACGCTCTGATCGCGCTTGGCCGGGGGAGCGAGCGCTCACCCGCGCTGCCAGACTCCCGAAGCCTCGCGCGCACGTCCCCGCCGCCTCGGACTCGCGGGGAGCTGGCCTCGCCTGTGCGCGCTTTGACATCGCGGACGCGAGCGCACACGATCCGGGCGCTCGCCGCAGGGAGGCGGGCGCGCAGCGGAAGGGGCGCCCCATGCGAGGCACCTCGGCGATCGTCGGCATCGGCGAATCGACCTACTACCGGCCGGGCGGCTCCCCGGACAGCGAACTGCAGCTCGCGGTCACGGCGATCACCAACGCCGCCGCCGACGCGGGTATCGACGTCGAGGAGATCGACGGCTTCGTCTCCTACGGCAACGACCGCAGCACGCCCTCGAAGCTCTCGACGGTGCTGGGCGTCAACGAGACGAAGTTCGCCGCGCTCTCCTGGGACGGCGGCGGCAACAACGTGGCCGGCACGCTCGCCATCGCGGACGCCGCGGTCACGGCGGGCTACGCCGACTACGTCGTCTGCTATCGCAGCCTCGCCCAGGGCGAGTACGGGCGCTTCGGGCAGGCGCGCGTCACCGGGCGCGTGCGCGTGCCGGAGGAGGGCGCGTTCCGCATCCCCTACGGCGTGATGGTCCCGGCCCACTGGTACGCAATGATCGCCCAGCGCTTCATGTATGAGCACGGGATCACCGAGCACGCCCTCGCCGAGATCTCGCTCGCCGCCTACGCGCACGCGCAGCGCAATCCCCGGGCGATCCGCCACGGCCGCGAGCTGACGAAGGACGACTACCTCAACTCGCGCTGGATCGTCGAGCCGTTCCGGCTCTTCGACTGCTGCCAGGAGAACGACTGCTCCGCCGCGGTGATCGTCACCAGCGCCGAGCGCGCCCGCGAGCTGGACAAGCAGCCCGTCTACATCCGCTCCGCCGCTCAGGGCATCGACTACCGCGGCGCCGCTGGAGGGGCCGTCGGCGCCGGCTACGCCGATCCCGACTTCCCCACCGCCCACTACAAGAACATCGCCGACATGATCTGGTCGCGCGCCGGCGTCGGCCCGAAGGACGTGCAAGTCGCGCAGTTCTACGAGAACTTCACCGGCCTCGCGCTGATGGCGATCTCCGAGATGGGCTTCTCGCCGCCCGACGAGATCGAGGAGTGGGTGCGCGCCGGCAATCTGCGCTGGCCGGACGGCGAGCTGCCGATCAACACCAGCGGCGGCAACCTGGCCGAGGCCTACGTGCACGGCTTCGAGCTGGTCAACGAGGCCGCCCGCCAGGTCCGCGGCGAGTCCACCTGCCAGGTCGACAACGTCGAGTTCAGCCTCGTCGTCGCGGGACCGGGAGCGCTGCCGGCGAGCGCCGCCCTGCTCTCGGTCGAGCCATAGCCGACGCCGCGCCACCGTATTCTCGGGCCCCGCGAGGGCCTTGCGAGGAGAGCACCATGCCCCGATTCATGCCCGAAGACTGGCCGATCCCCCAGCTCGACCGCTTCAACCGCGACTTCTTCACCGCGGGCAAGCTGGTCGTCCAGCAGTGCGTGCCCTGCGGGATCGTCCAGCATCCGCCGGACGCCGCGTGCTACGCCTGCAGGTCGATGGACTTCCGCTCGCTGGAGACCAACGGCGAGGGGACGATCTACTCCTACATCGTCGTGCACAACCCGCCCGCGCCGGCGCTGGCCGAGGCGGTGCCGTACGCCGTCGTCCTCGTCAGCCTCGACGAGCATCCGCAGGTGCGCATCCTCGGCAACGTGCTCAACTGCGAGCCGGGCGAGGTGGCGATCGGCCAGAAGGTGCGCGCCGTCTTCGAGGAGATCACCGACGAGGACGAGACGCTGATGATGCCGCAGTGGGAGCGCGTCTAGCCTCCCCCGCAGCGGCGCGCGATGGCTAGCGAAGAGGGGCCGGGCGGCGCGCCCGGCGAGCCGACGCCGCTCGCACCCATCCACCCCGACGACCTCGCGGCGGTCGAGAGCCTCGAGGTGGTCGCGGCGCACCGCAACGAGTCGCACTGGTGGAACCATGCCTCGTTCGTACTCCCGCTGCTGGGCGCGATCGTCTTCCTCGCGATCGGGCAACTGGCCGGTTCGGCAGAGGCGACCGGCTTCGGGATCTTCCTCGGCGTCGTGATGGTGCTGCAGCTCCCGATCGTCTGGTTCACCTGGCGGCGGACGGCGACCGCGATCGTGCTCACAACCAGCGGCGCCCTCGCGCTGCATCGAGGGCGCACCCTCACCGAGGTGCGCTGGACCGAGCTCGAACGGATCGAGCGCGTCGAGACGCTCGGCAACGTGCGCTGGCGGCTCGCCGAGCGGGGCGGCACGCACATCGCCGTCGAGGGTGAGATCGAGGACGTGGCGGGCCTGGTCGAGCGCGCGAGCGCGCTCTCGGGCGTCGAGCCGGAGGGCGGGTAGGGGGACCCGATCCCGGGACCGCTCTCGCGCCGACCGCGTTCGAGCGCGATACTGGCCAGAGCTACGGGGCTCGACAGGATGCACCGGATATGGACGACACGACGACGAGGCGCGACTCGGCCGACGACCTGGCGTGGCGGCGTTTGCTCGACTACGGCGAGCGTCGCGCCCGCGCGCTCGGGATCCGTCGCGAGGATGTGGAACGACTGGTCGACGAGCACCGGGCAGAAGTCGAGACTCCCCGGCGGTAGGCCGACGGAGGGCTGCCAAAGTGCGAGTGCAGGTGCGCGAACGGGCGTTCTGCGCTAGGATGCGGCCATGCGCTGCACCCGCTGCGACTCGCCGCGGCCCCTCGATGGCCCCTTCTGCCCCTCCTGCGGCGCGCTGAGCGAGGAGCCGCCGCCCATCGAGGAGGCCCCGCCGGAGGCGGCTTCGCGGCCAGTTGAGCCTCCGCCCAGCTCTCCACGCGCCGCCGCACCGGCGCAGGCCTCGCTGCCGCTGCCACCTCAACCGCGCGCCGGAGCCAAGCCGAGCCCAGCAGCGCCGGCAGCGGAGCTGCCTCGCGACGCCGAGCGCTACCGAGAGCTGCTGCAGGAGCGCTTCGGCTACCCCCACTTCCGCCCCGGCCAGGCCGACGTGCTGCAGGCGCTCGCCTCGCAGGACGTCCTCGGCGTGATGCCGACCGGCGGCGGAAAGAGCCTCTGCTACGTCCTGCCCGCGCTCGAAGTCGGGCGCACGCTCGTGATCTCGCCGCTGATCGCGCTCATGCAGGACCAGGTCGAGGCCCTCGAGGCGGTCGGCGTCTCGGCCAGCTTCATCAACTCCACGCTCAACCGCGCAGAGCAGAACCGGCGCTATGCCGACTTCCAGGCGGGACGCATCGCACTGCTCTACGTCGCGCCGGAGCGGCTTGCGAACCGGCGCTTCCTCGACGGCCTCGCCCGCGGCGGCGTGCGCCTCCTCGTGATCGACGAGGCGCACTGCATCTCCGAGTGGGGGCACGACTTCCGCCCCGACTACCTCGCGCTGGGCGGCGCGCGCGAGCGCCTGGGCCGGCCTCGCACGCTCGCGCTGACCGCCACCGCCGACCCGACCGTGCGGAAGGACATCCTCGCGCGGCTCGGCATCGCCCCCGAGGCGCGCGAGGTGCTGACGAGCTTCGACCGCCCCAACCTGCGCTTCCAGGTGGTGCCGCTGGCGGCCGCGAAGGAGCGGCTCCCCTGGCTGATCGCCTACGCGCGCGAGCGGGAGGGGCAGTCCGGCATCGTCTACGCCCGTACGCGCCGCTCCGTCGAGGAGACCGCCGAGACGCTCAACGCGGCCGGCGTCCCGGCCGAGGGCTACCACGCGGGCATGGGCGGCGCCGTGCGGGCCGCGATCCAGCGCCGCTTCACCACCGGCCGCGCGCCCCTGATCGTCGCCACCAACGCCTTCGGCCTCGGCATCGACAAGCCGGATGTGCGTTATGTCGTACATCTTCAGATGCCCGGACGCCTCGAGGCCTACTACCAGGAGGCGGGCCGGGCGGGGCGCGACGGCGAACCCGCGGAGTGCACCCTGCTCTACTCGCGCCGTGACCACTCGCTGCAACGGCGCTTCATCGACCAGGCGCACCCGCGCGACGAGACGGTGCGCGAAAGCTGGCGGCAGCTCGTCGCGATCCAGCAGCTCGACCCGCAGCGCCCGCTCTCGCCCTCGGAGTTCGAGGACGCCGCCGGTTTCGACGGCTGGGCGCTGACCGTGAAGGCGCTACGCGCCTCCGGCCTGATCGAGGAGGGCGATCTGCGGCTGCGTTCGCTCGACCCCGAGGCTCCGATCGATACGCGCGCCATCGAGGATCGCCGCCGCTACGCCGAGTCGCGCCTCGCGCAGATGGTCGAGTACGCCGAGACGTCCGGTTGCCGTCGCGAGCTGATCCTGCGCTACTTCGGCGAGCCGCCCGCTCCGAACGGCGCCCACAGCGCGAGAAGCGCGAGCGGCTGCGGCGGCTGCGACAACTGCAGCGGCGGCGTACGCGCCGAGGCGCCCGAGTACCCGCGCGACCTCTTCGCCTCGATCCTCGAATTGCGCGACGGGATCGCCTGGGAGTCGAACCGTGCGCCCTACATGGTCTTCGAGGAACGCACCGCCCGGGAGGTCGCCACCTACCGGCCCTCGAGCGAGACGGCGCTGCTCGAGGTGTGGGGCATGGGCCGCAAGCGCGTGCAGTGGTTCGGCGAGCGCATGCTGGACCTCGTGCGCGAGTGGGAACGGGCGAATCCGGACGCCGCCCCGCCGCCTGCTCGCCCCGCCCCCGCCTCGCGGAAGCGCAGCGTCACCGTCGGACCGGGGCCCGAGGTGCCGTTCGACGATCCGCTGTTCCAGCGGCTGCGCGAGTGGCGGCGCGAGCGCGCCACCCGCGACGGCATCCCGGCCTACACGCTGTTCACGGACCGCAGCGCGCGCGAGCTGGCGGTGCAGCGCCCCGCCGACCGCGCCGCCCTCGCCGATGTCTGGGGCTTCGGCGACGCGCGCATCGCCCAGATCGGCGACGAGCTGCTCGACCTGTTGCGGACCTTCGGTGCGGGCGCGCCGGAGGCCTCGCAAGACCCCGCCGCGAGCGAGGCGGCAGCGCGCCCGCTGCAGCCCGCGCTTGCGGTGCTGCCCGCGAGCGAGCATGCTTGAGCGAAGCGGCCGCAGCCACGGACGCGGCGCGGCCCCACACCAGAGGAGTTCCCGATGAGCCTGACCCTCACCGTCAGCAAGGACGCCGCGGAGCGGCTCGGCATGATCGTCACGCAGCAGCGCGAGAGCGACGACCAGGGCCTGCGCATCTTCTCGCGCGGCGGCGGCTGCGGCTGCTCCGGTCCCTCCTTCGCGATGGGCATCGACAAGGCCGGTGAGGACGACAACGTGCTCGACCTGCACGGCGTCACCTTCATCGTCGACCCGACAACCGCGACCAGCCTCGAGGGCGCCTCGATCGACTACACGGACGACGACTTGATGCGCAAGGGCTTCACCATCGACGCCCCGAACGCGCAGGCCGCCGCTGGCGGCGGCTGCGGCTGCGCGAGCGGCGACGGCCACTAGGCCCACCTCGCCATCCGCGTACCGGCGCAGCGTCCCCGGACGCGGCGTCTGCGCCGCCGGCCCAGGCGCAGCGCGGTTGCCCCTGAGCGCACCGAGGGCTCACGCTGTAGTTCGTGCTGCACGACCTGCTCCAGTGGCTGGATGACCTGCGCGAGTGGCTGATCGACTGGGCGGACAGCCCGGTCGCGCCAATCGCGCTCGCGCTGATCACGGCCTCCGAGTCGGTCTTCTTCCCGATCCCCACGGACCCGCTGCTCGTCGCGCTTGCGCTGCGTCATCCCGACGCCGCGCTGATCCTCGCCGCGCTCACGATCGCGGCCTCGGTGCTCGGGGGGGTCGTCGGGCACTGGCTGGGCCTGCGGCTCGGGCGGCCGCTGCTGCTGCGGCTGCACAGCAGGCACGCCGAGCGTGTCGAGGCGCTGCTCCAGCGCTGGGGCTTCTGGGCCGTCGCGGCCGCCGGGTTGACGCCGATCCCCTACAAGGTGTTCACGATCGGCGCGGGCGTGGTCGGCATTCCGCGCGCGCAGTTCGTGTTCGCCTCGATCCTGGGGCGCGGGCTGCGCTTCGGCGTCTACGGCGTGCTGATCTTCTTCTGGGGCGAGCGCTTCGCCGAGTTCATCACGGACCGCTTCGACCTCGTGGTGAGGGGGGGGAAACCACCCCCCGGGGGGGGAGGGGGCAGCCGGGGGGGCGCCG
>VXMT01000191.1 GCA_009840965.1 Chloroflexota bacterium | reverse complement strand
CCCCCACCCCCACACCCGACCTTCGCCCCGCGCGCTGCGCGGGCCTGGGGGAGCGCGGCGAGGGTCTCGCGGCGGCCGTCGAGGAGGCGATGGACGGGTACGTGGGTGGCTGGGGGCTCGCCCTCATCGACCTCGACTGCGACGCCATCATCCTCGTCAACCCCGAGCACAGCCAGTACCCGGCCTCGGCGGGAAAGATCGCGATCGTGATCACGGCCCTGCGCGCCGTGCAGGACGGCCTGCTGGAGTTCGAGGAGATCCAGCAGGACGTCGAGATCGTGCTCTCGCTCTCGCTCGACTACCACTCCGACCTGGTCAACGAGCGCATCACGTCCGGGCAGATCGCGGCGATGCTCGAGCGGGCGGGCGTGTCGGACGTCACCGAGTACGAGCACAGCTGGCGCTGGGCGCACTTCTCGCCGATCGACCTCGCGCGCGTCTGGGCCTCGCTGGTCCGGGGCGAGCAGCTCAACGAGGAGCTGACGGCGTACCTGCTCGACCTGGCGACGCGGCCGATCCTCGGCCCGTACTTCTGGCCGTTCCCGACGGACTTTGGCGTCGAGGGCTACGTGTACGGGCAGAAGGCGGGGTACTGGACCTCGGGCGAGCCGGTCGGCTACCGGGTGTCGGCTGGCTACGCACGTCCGGAGGACGGCTCCAGCGAGGGCTACATCTTCTCGTTCATGATCCGCGCGGTCCGGGATGACCTGGCAGGCGACTGGCAGCGCCCGGTCTTCCCGCTGGTGCGCGACTTCATGGTCGCGGAGATGGCCGCGGAGAGCCAGGGCGACGAGTAGGCCGCTGTCGAGACACCGGCGGCCCCGGACGAGGCGCGGCTAGGACTCCAGCAGACCCCGCAGCACGTACTGCAGGATCCCGCCGTGGCGGTAGTACTCGGCCTCCACGGGGGTGTCGACGCGGCAGCGGGCGGTGAAGGCGACCTCGCGGCCGTCGGCGGCGACGGCGCGCACGGCGACGTCCTGCCGCGGCTCCACGCCTCCCTCGATCCCGGTGATCTCGAATGACTCCTCGCCCGTGAGGCCCAGCGAGGCGGCCGACTCGCCCGCCGGATACTCGAGCGGCAGGATGCCCATGCCGATCAGGTTGCTGCGGTGGATGCGCTCGAACGACTCGGCGATGGCGGCGCGCACGCCGAGCAGCGCCGGCCCCTTCGCCGCCCAGTCGCGCGAGGACCCCGAGCCGTACTCGCGGCCCGCGAGCACGATCAGCGGGACGCCCTCGGCGCGGTAGCGCTCCGCGGCGTCGTAGATCGGCAGCTCCTCGCCGTCCGGCAGGTGCCGCGTCCAGCCGCCCTCGCGCTCGACGAGGGCGTTGCGCAGCCGCACGTTGGCGAACGTTCCGCGCACCATCACCTCGTGGTTCCCGCGGCGCGAGCCGTAGGAGTTGAAGTCGCGTCGCGCGACCTCGCGCTCACTGAGGTAGTTGCCCGCCGGGCTGCCGGGAGCGATCGCCCCGGCGGGCGAGATGTGGTCCGTGGTCACCGAGTCGCCGAGCATCGCGAGTACGCGCGCGCCCTCGACGTTGCCCGGCGGCGTGGGCTCGCGCCGCAGGTCCTGGAAGTAGGGCGCGTGCCGCACGTAGGTCGAGTCCTCGGCCCAGGCGAAGCGCTGCCCGCCGCCGGAGTCGAGGGCGGCCCACTGCTCGTCGCCGGTGAAGACGTCGGCATAGCGCTCGCGGAACATCGCCGAGCGGATCGAGGACTGGATCACCTCGGCGACCTCCTGCTCGCTCGGCCAGATCTCGCGCAGGTGCACCGGCTCGCCGTCCGCGCCGGCGCCCAGCGGCTCGCTCGCAAGGTCGACGTCCATGTGGCCGGCGAGCGCGTAGGCGACGACGAGCGGCGGCGAGGCGAGGTAGTTGGAGCGCACCTGGTTGCTGATCCGCGCCTCGAAGTTGCGGTTGCCCGAGAGCACGGCCGCAACGGCCAGCGGGCCGCCGTCGACCGCCTGCGAGATCGCCTCCGGGAGCGGCCCGGAGTTGCCGATGCAGGTGGTGCAGCCGTAGCCCACGAGGTTGAAGCCGAGCGCGTCGAGGTACTCGGTCAGCCCCGCCTCGTCGAGGTACTCGGTGACGACGCGCGAGCCGGGCGCGAGGCTGGTCTTCACCCAGGGCGGCGTGCTCAGCCCGCGCTCGACCGCCTTCTTCGCGAGCAGGCCGGCCGCGACCATCACCTCGGGGTTGGAGGTGTTCGTGCAGCTCGTGATCGCCGCGATCACGACCGAGCCGTTGGAGAGCTCGTAGGAGTGGCCGTTCGCCGCGACCTCGACCGGCGTCGCGCTCGCGCCTCCCTCGATCTCCTCGGCGACCGTCGCGCGCGACGAGGCCTGCGCCTCGTGCAGGGCGATGCGATCCTGCGGGCGCTTAGGCCCGGCGAGGCTCGGCTCGATCGAGCCGAGCTCGATCTCCAGCAGGTCGCTGTACTCGGGGTCCGGCGTCTCGTCGCTGCGGAAGATCTGCTGCTCGCGGCAGTAGGCTTCGACGAGGGCGACCTGCTCGTCGGAGCGCCCGGTGAAGCGCAGGTAGTTGAGGGTCTCCTCATCGACGGGGAAGAAGCCGACGGTCGCGCCGTACTCGGGGCACATGTTGGCGATCGTGGCGCGCGCGGCCAGCGAGAGCCCGTCGAGGCCGGGGCCGAAGAACTCGACGAACTTGCCGACGACGTTGCGCTCGCGCAGCAGCTCGACGACGCGCAGCACGAGGTCCGTGCCGGTTGCGCCCTCGGGCAGCCGCCCGGTGAGGCGCACGCCGAAGACCTGCGGGATGAGCATCGAGACGGGCTGGCCGAGCATGGCCGCCTCGGCCTCGATGCCGCCGACGCCCCAGCCGACCACGCCGAGCCCGTTGATCATCGTCGTGTGCGAGTCGGTCCCGACGAGGGTGTCGGGGTAGGCCGCGCCGTCCTGCGTGTGCACGACGGTGGCGAGGTACTCGAGGTTGACCTGGTGCACGATGCCGGTGCCGGGCGGGACCACGCGGAAGCCCTCGAAGGCCTGCTGGCCCCAGCGCAGGAACTGGTAGCGCTCGCCGTTGCGTTCGAACTCGCGCGTCACGTTGAGCAGGAAGGCGCCCTCGCTCCCGAACTCGTCGACCTGCACGGAGTGGTCGATCACGAGGTCGACGGGCTGCTGCGGGTTGATCCTCGCGGGGTCGCCGCCGAGGTCGGCCATCGCGTCGCGCATGGCGGCGAGGTCGACGATGGCGGGGACACCGGTGAAGTCCTGGAGCAGGACGCGCGCGGGCCGGAAGGCGACCTCGTCGGCAGGCGTGGCCTGCGCCTCCCACGCGGCGAGCGCGCGGATCGAGTCCGCCGTGACAGCCGAGCCGTCCTCGCCGCGCAGCAGGTTCTCGAGCAGGATGCGGAGCGTGAAGGGCAGCCGTGCGAGGTCGCAGCCGAGCGCCGCGGCGGCGCGGTCGAGCCGGTAGATCGTGTGCGTGGCGCCGCCGGCCTCGAGGCTCGCGCGCGCGCCGAAGCTGTCCAGCGACTCGACTTCCGCGGCCATGCGCCACACCTTTCACTCGCTGCCCTGCATCGGGCGGTGCTGCGGCTATCGTAGCGAGTGCGCCCCTCAGCCGCGCGCCCGGCGGGCGGCGCGGCCGTGATCGAGGCTCCGATCGAGAGTATGGTCGCCGAGGAGGTTCCCACCTTGCCGCCCCGCGACCCCGATGCCGCTGCCCCCGCTGCTCCCGTCCCCGACATCATGTCGCTGATCGCCAGCGCGCCGTGGCGCGAGGCGGTGACGTACCGCAAGACCTGGCCGCACGAGTACGTGGTTGTCGGACGCGACGGCCAGCAAGCGCTGCTGGCAGCGTTTTGCGCCCGCATCGCGCGCGGCGAAGGGGTCGAGTGCCGCTTCTACAGCCAGACCCGAGAGTACCTCTTCGTGGGCGAGCACAAGTACTGGACGATGACGAACTGCGCCGATATGGATCCCGACTCTGACGACTACGTGCTCAACCGCGCGCTGCTGTACCGCGACCGCCGCGACTTCGTCGTCCGCGCAGGTGACACCGGCAGGCGCGAGGAGGCATAGCCGCAGTGGAGGCGAACGAAGCGGGCATCGAGCGTGTCCATGTCCGGGCGAAGTGGAAGCACGAGGCGCATGACTTTACGCTCTGGCTGGCCCGTCACCTTGATCTGCTCGGTGAGGCGATCGGCATCCCCCTCGAGCTGAAGCGGCGGGAGGCGCCGGTTGGCCCGCTGTTCCTCGACATCCTCGCGAGGGACACGGACTCCGACGTGCTGGTGGCGATCGAGAACCAGTTGGAGCCCGCTAACCTCCAGCACCTCGGCCAGTTGGTGGCCTACGCGACGGGTCTCGATGCGCGTGCCGCGGTGTGGGTTGCGCCCGAGTTCAGCTACCACCACGGCACGGCGCTCCATCGCCTCAACGAGTGGACGCGCGACGGCATCCGGTTCTACGCCGTCAAGATCGAGGTCGTTCGGCGGAACAGCGACCCGAACCTGGAGGCGCGGTTCCGCAGGGTCGTGTGGCCCGGCGGCTGGGACGAGGACGCGTTAGTGCAGCCCGAGGAGGAATCACCCTCAAAGCGGCGGTACAGCGAGTTCTTCCAGCCGCTGATCGCCCGCCTCGTCACGGATGGCTTCACCGACAGAACGGTCCAGCACTTCGACCACACCGGCCGACGCTTTCCCTCCGCGTCAACCGAGGCTGCGAGTTGCTCCTACGCGGCATCCCTGGGGACAGAACGATGCTGGGTCACGTTCCACGTCCGCGCGAACGACATCGAGCGAACCAACCGCATCTTCGACGAGCTCCACGCGAGCCGCGAGGAGATCGAGGCAGAGTTCGCCGCACGGATCAGCGGCCGCGATGAGGCCGGTGGGGACCCTCGTGTGCCGGATTGGAGTTGGGGTAGGTACGACCCCTTCTACTTCTTCAGCATCAGCGTCGCGCGGGACGGCTCCATCCTCGACTCCGAGCGGCATGACGAGATCAGGGCCTGGATGCTCGACCAACTGCCGCACCTCAAGGCGGTCTTCGACCCGCGCATCGCCGTCATCCTGAACCGGATTACCAGCGAAGAACCGCCGACGTAGCGAGAGTCGCGAAGCCGCGCCGACGTGCCTGCCCGAGGTTGCCGCGGCACATGCGAAGGCCCGAGCGGGAACGCTCGGGCCTTTGTAGCTGCGTTGGACCCGGGTCCTCGAGGAGCTAGGCGTCCTCGGGGAACTGCCAGGTCTCGTGCTCCGGGTCCTCGTCGCTGAGGCGGAACTGGGGCAGGGCCATGCCGTCGCCCATATCGATCATCGTCACTTCGACGCGCTTGCCGATGGCCACGTTGGCCTCCAGCTCCGGCGCTTCGTCCGCGTTGATGCAGTTGCCGATGATGCGGATGGAGCGGTCCGGCGTGGGATGGCCGCGCTGCTCGTCGATCTCGACGAGGATGACGGGGTACGGGGTCCAGTCACGGAACGCCGGGTTCACGGCGTGCGGGACGAAGTAGTAGGAGTGGATCGTGCCGTTGCCGGAGACCGGCCTCCACTCGTAGTCCGTCACGCCGCACTCCGAGCACATCGGGCTGGGCGGATAGCGCATCAGCTCGCACTCGACGCAGTACTGCAGGTGCAGCGTGCCGGACGCGGCCTGCTCGAAGTACTCGATGTGGGGTCGGTCGTTCTCGGGAATGAAGACTTCGAGCCCGTGGTACTGCGGCATGTACACCCCCTCCGGCATCCGTCGGCAAGGCCCGCCCGACCGTCGCGCGGGCCTCGCGGGTTGTAGCACGGTCCAACGCCGCCGGGCAACCGCCGGACCCCCGCGAGGCGCCCGTCGCGGCGGTTGCTGCGCGACACCCGCGTGGGTAGGCTGATCGGCAGGCCGGGCGGTTAGCTCAGTTGGTACGAGCGCTCGCTTCACACGCGAGAGGTCACTGGTTCAAGTCCAGTACCGCCCACCACTCCAAGGCCCCAGGCGAAGAGACTGGCCTCGACGCCCTCACGAAGTTGCAAGATAGCGCCTTGCGCTCAGGTCCCGGCAGTTGAAACGGCCCCATCGGGGGGCTAGTGTCGGGCGAGGCGGACAGCGCCCGCACGGAAGGGATACAGGTGAACATGATGGAATCCAGCACCAAAGCGCCCGGGGTGGCCATCGTCGGGGGAGTCGCGCTTCTGTTGATCGCGCTCATCCTCTACCCGGGAGGCTGGTTCGTCGACGCGACAAGCTCGCTGGACTTCCAGTCCACGATCGACGCCATGGTCGAGAACGACAACCTCGCCCACCTGGTGTTCTTCGCCGTGATCATCGCCTGCCTGGCGATCTCCTACGGCATCCTCTCGTTCTGGCGCCTCAGCGACTCCGGCGACGCCCTGCTGCGCTTCGGCGTCCTGCTCAACCTGTTCCACTACGGCATCTACATCCTGACGATGGGGATGCGCCACATGCTCGTCGCGATCGCCCAGCACCAGGCCGACATCGAGGTCGACGGCGTTGCCGCCAGCCCGGAGCAGATCAACGACTATCTCGTCATGCTGCAAGCCGGGAGTGGCGGCCTCCACTACGCCTTCGTCGTTGTGTCGTCGGTGAGCGGCGTCGTCCTCGGGCTCGGACTCGCCAGGCGCTTCAGCTCGCTGAACCGCTACGCCGTGGCCTGCTGGGTGTTCTGCTTTGCAGGAGTCGCGGGACTCCTCAACGCAGCCATCGGCCAACAGGCCGAGGCGGCGCCCGTGGCCTTCGTGGTCGCGAGCAACGTTGTGCTGACCGTCGCGGCGGTCGCACTGCTCGTCATCGGCATCGGCGTACTGCGCGGCGAGCGGGAGCTTGTCCCCGACGCGTAACAGGCGCTGAACTCGCGAAGCCGAGGGGCGTCGCGGCCCCTCGGCTGACCGCCGACCCCGGAGTCAGCCCGCACGCTGCGCCAGCAGGGCGCACGTTCGCTTCCCGTTGCCTGCCGCACGTATAGAACTCCATACGCCAATGGGGTCCGATTACACGCCTGCCATATGGATTGCAGGGATTCGTCTATGACACACTCCCGCTCGACGAATCGACGCGAAGCGGCGCCCCTCGAGCGGGGAGGACAACGTCTCCCAGATGAGCTCTTTCCGGGCCACCGTGGACGTGATCCGAGACCGGTACGACGGCCTGGTCGACTTCAGCAGCCGGCAGGCGCCGAACAACTTGATCGCCTGGATCGTGGTGACGCTTGCCCTGGCCGCCTCGGCGGCGTGCGGGGGCGGGGCATCCGAGGCGCCCCCACCTGCGGAGCCGGTCGAGCCCGACGACGCAGAGATTGCCGCCTACCTCAGCGAACGGACCATGGAGCTCTGGATCGTCTACAACAGGTACGACCTTCCCGGACTCAGCGCCTTCTACGAGGAGAGCTACTGGCTGGAAGAAGAGGAAGAGCTGCGGCGCAACATGGCGCCCTTTGAGAGCCGCGGCATCACGTTCACGGCGGAGGAGACGTCCCCGCCCCGGCAAGTCGAACCCGGCAAGTGGGAACTCAAGCACAAGGTGACGTTCAGCGGGGGCTCGCTGAACATGAAGTTCATCTACGAACGACTCGACGGGGAGTGGCTGCTTACCTACGCCGAGACCGACTAGCCGGGAGCACCGCCCTCCGTCGCCCGCCAGCCCGTACCGAACTCGTGACTCGGCGCGTCACGGCGACATCCGTGGCGTTGGCCCTCCCCGACCCGCCGGGACACGGCGCGACACCCCGTATCCACCTGCACTAGGATGCACTCGAGCGGGCTCCGCCCCAGAGCCCGCTCGCTGGTTCGTCGGTTGTGCGGAGGAGGGCTTCCGGGATGACGATGGCACCAACCAGACACGCAGGCCTCGCACTCATCGTGGGCGTCGTACTCTCGATGGTCGGATCGATCATCTTCCCCGGGGGACCGATCGTCGACAGCGTCGACCAGACTGACTTCGAGGGCGCGATCGAGGTGCTTGCCGCGAACCCCGGCCTCGGCCATCTCACGACGCTCATGGTGATCCTGGGGATGCTGCTCCACGGCTATGGCCTGCTCGGCCTGTTCGGCCTGGCGCGCGGTCGCGAGGGCTTCCAGGGGCCCGGGCTTCGCTTCGGGATCATCCTCAGCCTGTTCGGATGGGGACTCTTCATCCTCTCGCTGGCAAAGCGGCACATGGTGATCCACCTCACGCAGCGCGCCGACACCGCTGAGACCGCCAGCCTCCAGGAGTTCTTCGACACCGCGGCGCTTACCGGTCACACGGAGATGTCCGGACTGATCCTCGGCTTCATCGTCATCTACCCGTTCGCGTCGGCGCTCACCGGGCTCGGACTCGCGCCGCGGTTCGGCGGGATGGACGTGTTCAGGGCGGCCTGCTACGGCCTCGTCCTGATCGGAGTGCTCGGGTTCCTGAACTTCATCTACGCGCTGTTCGTCCCCGACACGGACCTCGTGCTGCACCTCATCATCAACAACCTCGTGTTGATGGTCGGGTCGGTCTGCCTGCTCGCCATCGGGATCGGCATGTACCAGGGCCGCGGCGAGTTCATGCCGGACGACGCCACGTAGGATTCCGCAGGGCCCGGAGGCTCCCGAACAGCACGCCGCGCGAGCCGCCGGCCTAGCCCTCGCCCGCGGTGGCAGGGGGTCAGACCTCGCCCGGATCCTCGCCATGGCGGCGATGGATGCCCTCAATCGCCTCGTCGAGCTCGTCCCAGGTGCGCTGGACCATCGAGCGCAGCCGCATGTTGCGGTAGGCGCCCCAGACCGTCATCGCGGGTGGCACCACGACCACGGCCACGATCAGCGAGTAGGCGATGGTGATCGCCGCCGTGATGCCGAACTGCTCGAAGGCCGCCAGTGGCGAGGCCGCCAGCACGCCGATTCCGAGGCCCGTCGTCATCGCAGAGCCCAACAGCGCCGAGCCGGTCGCCGCGAGCGTCCGGACCGCAGCCCGCTCCGGGTCCCGTACGCGTGTGAACTCCTCGCGGTAGCGATGGATCATGTGGATCGTGTAGTCGACCCCGATCCCGATCGAGAGCGCCGTGATGATCGACGTCACGATCGTGTACGGGATGTCCAGCAGCGCCATCGTGCCCAGCACCGAGACGAGCACCAGCGCCGTCGGCACCACCGCGATCAGCGCCAGCCCCGGCTGGCGCACGGTCCCCCAGAAGAAGATGGCGAGCACGACGAGGGCCACGGCGATGGTGGTGCTGACCGAGTCCGTCTGCCGGTCCCTCACCGCGTCCGTCACCGCGAACGAGATGATCGTCTCCGATGTGGCCGTGAGGGCGGAGTCGTCCCCCCGCCACAGCGCCTCGAGGTCCTCCTGGAGCCTCCGGGATGCATCGGGATCACCCGTGAAGGCGGGGAACTGGAGCAGCATCGTGTCGATGCCGTCCGGGTTGTTGACCAGGCTGCGCGCGAGGGCGTGGTCCCGCTCCCAGAGCCTCTCGAGGAACTCCTCCATGAGCACCGGGTCGAGTTCCACCTCCGCCGAGGCTTCCCGGAAGAGCGCGGCGAGCTCCGGGTCGTACCTGTCGCCCGGCGCTCCGCTGTCGTGGACCCAGTCCTGAACGAGCAGCTCGTACGAGGTCTGGAGCGGGCCGGCTGCCGCATCCGGACGGCTCGATGGGTCCTCGAACGCGACCCGGAGGTCTTTCAGGTTGAGGAGCGTGCGGGTCTCCGTGGCCTCCGCCTTCAGGAGCACGCTGGCCACCTCGGTCGAGCCGCCGACGGCCGCGTCCAGCGTGTCCAGATCGGTCAGCACGCTCCCGCCGCGGGGCAGCAGGTCGCGGATGCTGTACTCCGAATGGAGATTCGTCGCCGCGAACCCGAGCCCGATCGTCACCGCGACCACGACGCCGATGTAGGGCGCGGGCGTGCGGGTGAGGTTCCTCCCCAGTAGCTCGGCCAGCCGTTCCACGCCGGGCAGCGCGGCGGAGATCGGACGAGGCGGTTGCAGCGTCCCGCGCGCCTCGCGCCGCCGGTCGATGATCGTCCGCCCGGCAGGAATCAGCGTAAGCATGACAATCAGGCTCATGCCCACGCCCAGCCCCGCGATGACGCCGAAGTCGCCGACGATCTCGACCGGCGAGAAGAGGTTGACCAGCAGGCTCACGATCGTCGTCACGGCGGCGAGCACCAGCGGGACGCTCACGCTTCGCAGCCCGATCCGCGCGGCTCCCGCCACGGGCTCACCCGCCACGCGCTGCTCGCGGTAGTGCGAGACCGTCTGGATCGCGTAGTCCACCGTGAGGCCGATCATGATGATCGGCACCATCGAGGTGAGCGGGTTCGGAGGACCGGTCAGGCCCAGCCCGTTCGGCCCGAGCCAGCCCTCAGCTCCGCCAATCCAGATCAGCGCGACGAGCAGTCCGGCGAGCGTCAGCAGCAGGTCCGAGAGGGCGCGCATGAAGAGCAGCAGCAGCCCCGCGATCAGCAGCAGCGCCAGCGCGATCAGCGGCAGCATGGCCGTCTCCGTGGCCTCGCGGTACTCGTCCTCGATGACCGCGAACGAGACGCTGCTCACGAGCAGCGGGCCCTCATCGTCGAGGGCGAGCTCGTGGACTCGCCGCTCGGCTTCCGCAACCCGCTCGTCGCCCGTATCGCGCAGGCGGATGCCGGCGGTCGCGATGGGCGTACCGTCCGAGTCGGCGCCGGTCATCACGGCGAGCAGCTCCCCGATCCCGGGAGCTGCTCGGGCCGCGTCGATCTGCTCCTGCGTGACAGACTCGAGGCCGTCAACCTGGAGGGCGGCCTGGACGAGCTGCGCGGGCGAGACCACCGGGTTGCCCGGCACCAGCAGCTCCCCGACTCCCGGAGTGGCGACGACCTCGTCGAGCAGGGAAGCCATCTGTGCGAGCCCGCTGGGCGTCAGCGCGTCCCCGCGGAAGAGGAGCGTGATCACCCGTACGTCGCCGGTATCCCCGAAGAGCTCGTCGATCTCGGCGAGGGCCTGGGCCACGGCGCCGCCCTGGGGGAGCGTCCCCTCGGCGTCCGGCGGCGGCGCGCGCAGCCCCGACCCCGCGGCGAGCAGCACGGTCACGAGGATGAGGACGGCGATCGTGACCCACGGGCGGGTCGTGACCAGCCGGCTCAGCCCGTCGAGCGCGCGGTTCATCGCTTCCTCCGCATCGCGCCAATCCTACATCGCGATGGGACCGTATCTCACACCGCGTGACGCCGGAGCGGCCGCATCCCCGTCCGGGATGCGGCCGCCCTCGTGCGCCGTGGAGCCGCTGGTCGCTACTGCGCCAGGGCGGCGAAGCCCGCTTGCTGCGTCCGCTGGATCTCCTCGGCGGTCATGCACTCCCAGGTCTCGAGGCCTCCGGCGGCGACCTCGGCGAGTTCCGCCGCGTCCGCCGCCGACGGGTCGTACGCCGGCGCGTGGATCAGCGCGGTGAAGCGCGGGCGCGCCTCCGCGACCTCGCCGAGGCAGGACCGGGTCCCGTCGCTCAGCGGACCGTTCGTCGCCTCGGTGACGCTCACGAAGGCCCGGGCGTAGCCCTCATCCGAGATGCAATCGGCCACCGCATCCGAGGCGGCGACAGCCTCCCGGACCGTGCCGGCGAGGAGCGCGTTGTACTCCTCGTCGCTCAGCGCGTCGCGGATGCAGGCGGCGTCGGTCTCGGGGATCGCGCCGATGAGGTCGCGCTCGGCACTCGTCAGGCCGTCGGCCAGCTGCTGGTAGTCGAGGACGTAGTCCGCCTTCTCCTGGTCGGTCATGCAGCCGTAGAACTCCATGAAGTACGGGCGCTCGGGGGCTGCCGCGCCCCCCTCCTCGCCCTGTGGCACGCCGAGCGCGAGCAGGACGGAGTCCGGGTGTTCCAGGCCGAAATCGATCATGCAGGCCACGGTCTCCGCGCTCCACTCGTCGCCGGAGAGCGCCGCGACGAACGCGATGCCGAGCCTCACGAGGTTCTCAGGCTCGAGGCAGACGAAGAGCGGCGCCCCGGCCGAGATGTCGGACGCGGCCAGCAGCAGCGGCGTCACCAGGATGATCTCGTAGACGAGCTCGCCATACGCTTCAAGGGCACACACCTGCTCGGCCTCGGAAACCCTGTCCATGACGTCCCTGCCGGTCGTCCCGGGCGTCATCACCAGAGTCGCGACGCCCTCGGCCGGCTGGGTCGCGGACGGCATCGGAGCCTCGGCTGGCGTGGGCGTGGCCGCCGGGGCCGTCGTGGCCGTCGGCGTCGGTGTGGCCGTCGGAGTCGGAGTGGCGGTAGGCGGGGCAGTGGGCGTTGGCGTGGCCGCCGGGGCCGTCGGGGTCGCAGCCACCGTCGGTGCTGCGGTGGGCGACGGCTCCGGATCGTCGTCGCCGCCGCAGGCGGCTGCGAGCGCGACGACGGCGATCGTCATGGCGATGGCGGCAAGCCACCCCGACCGGATCAAGCCTGAGAACATCGAGGGCTCCTCAACAGGTCCACGGGGACCGGTGCAGTATAATGTGACCATCGTGGACCGTGAGCCCGCGCGGCGAGCGGCCCCGCAAATCGTGCCGAAGTGGCGGAACGGCAGACGCGCTGCGTTCAGGGCGCAGTGGGGTTTATCCCCGTGTGAGTTCAAATCTCACCTTCGGCACCATACCCGGGTATGCCGCATACTGGTTCGCACGCGCCCGTAGCTCAGGGGATAGAGCGCAGCCCTGCGGAGGCTGAGGCCGAAGGTTCGAATCCTTCCGGGCGCGCCATACCGTCGACCCACCCCACACGCCGATGGCTCGCAGCGCTGCGGCGCTTGCCCGCGGCGGGCGTTACCCTTGCGCCATGACCACCGCCGAGCGAACCGTCGCCACCGAGGCGCCCGCGCCAGAGGCCGGGAGTGCCGGGCCGCCATTGCGTAGCCACGAGAGCATGCGGCTCATGGTCGGGCTCTCCGCCGGCCACGGCGTGAAGCACTTCTATCAGCAGACGCTGCTGCTGCTGCTCCCCCACATCAAGGAGGCGCTGCTGCTCAGCGACGTGGCGGCCGGCGGGATCATCGGTGCGCGCGCGGCAGCGATGGGCGCGATGAACGTCCCCGCAGGCGTGCTCGCGGACATGTTCCGCAGCCGCATCGCCCTGATGCTCACCGGGAGCATGACATTCCTCGCCCTGGGCTACGCGGCGATCGGGCTCGCCTCGAACTACTGGGTGATCCTGATCGCGGTCGCCGTCTGCGGGGCCGGCACCTCGATGTGGCACGCGCCCGCCTTCACGGAGCTGGCGGTGCGCTACCCGCAGCGGCGCGCCTTCGCGATCGCCGCGCACCGCTCCGGCGGCTCGGTCGGCGACTCCTCGGCGCCGTTCGTGATCGGCGTGCTGCTGGGCGGGCTGAGTTTCGCCGGCCTCGAGTGGGGCGGGCTCGACTGGCGCGCCGTCGCGCTGCTGCACGTCGGCCCCGCCGTCGTCACGGGGGTGGTGATCCTGCTGCGCTTCAAGTCGGCGGGCGCCGGTTCGCAGGCGCGCATGCGGCTGCGCGAGTACCTCGGCGCGGCGCGGCCGTTGTTCCGCAACCCGACCGTGATCGCGCTCGTCTCGGTCACGGCGTTGCGCGGCATGGCGCACAACGCCTTCGCCGCCTTCCTCGTGCTCTACATGGCCGAGGACCTCGGCTACTCCGACGTGGTCGTGGGCGCGCACCTCGGACTGCTCACGCTGCTCGGGATCCTCGCCGGGCCGGTGATGGGCGGCGTGTCGGACCGGATCGGGCGGCGGCCGGTCATCCTCTTCGGGCTGCTCACGATGGCGACGCTCACGTTCGCCTTCCTCTGGGCGGACTCCGGCTGGGCGCTGACGCTGAACCTCGCACTGCTCGGGATCGTGCTCTTCTCCGTGAACTCGATCATGATGGCCGCCGCCATGGAGTCGGTTGCCGGAGGCAGCGAGGGCTCCGCGGTCGCAATGCTGTTCACCGGCGGCGCGATCGTCGGCGCCATCTCGCCCGTCATCGCAGGGGCGATCAACCAGACCTGGGACTTCCACGGCGTCGTCGTCTACGCCGGCTGCATCGCGGCCCTCGCCGCCCTGATCGCGGCACTCGCCCCGCTGCGCGAGGCGCCGCGCCCCGAGGGCCAGGCGTAGCGAGTCAGCCGCTCGCGGGGATGCCCGCGAGCTCCTCGGACAAGCGCCAGGCGCGTTCCTGCGCGGCGCGGCCGGCGGCCTCCCCGCCCGGCTCCTCGATGCGGTTCTTGCTCCAGTACGTCCCGCTCACGCCCGCCATCTCCTCCGAGGTCGCAAGGTGCAGCACGTACGAGGCGCCCCGCTCCGGCGAGAGCAGCACCCAGCGCGCGACGAGGTCGAACCCGATCCCCATGAGGCGGTTGCCGGACTTGCGGGCGATGCCGGTGCGGACGACTCCCGGGTGCACACTGTTGGCCGTCACGCCCGTGCCCTCGAGGCGCCTCGCCAACTCGTTCGTGGTCATGACCATCAGCGCCTTCGCCTGGCCGTAGGCGCGCATCATCCGGTAGCGGCGCGTGGAGGCGAGGTTGTCCCACTGCACGCCGGAGCGGTGCGCGGAGGAGGCGACGTTCACGATCCGCGCCCCGAACGCGCCGTCCGCCTCAGCGGCGGCCCGGAGGAGTGGCAGCAGCTCGTGGGTGAGCACGAACGGCGAGAGGTGGTTGAGGGCGAGCGACAGCTCCAACCCCTCGGGACTCTCCTGCCTGCGCGCGAAGAATCCACCGGCGTTGTTGATCAGTACGTCGAGGCGATCGTGGCGCTCCCGGATCCGCGCAGCCGCGCGCCGCGTCTGATCGAGGCTCGTGAGGTCGGCGACCACCCAGTCGGTCGCCGCGCCCAGCTCGGCCACCAGCTCGCGCAGCAGCGTTTCGTTGCGGCCGACGATGGTGAGCCGTGCGCCGTCCGCGGCCAGCGCCCGCGCGGCCGCCATGCCGATGCCCGAGGTCGCGCCGCTCAGCACGACGCTGCGGCCGCTCGCACCGGCCACCGCCCACCTCCTTCGCGCTGCCCGCGCGCCACGATACAGGCGGCGCGCTTTGAGGATCGACGCGCGATCCGCCAGAATCGCCGGGCCCGCTCCCGGAGGCGCTTGTGTCCACCGAACCCGGCGCTGCCCCGTCCACCGACACCGCACCCCTCGAGGGACTGCGCATCCTCGATCTCTCGCAGGGAGTCACCGGCCCCTACGCCACGAAGCTCTTCGCCGACTACGGGGCGGAGGTCACGAAGATCGAGCATCCCGGACGCGGCGACGTCTCGCGGCGCTTCGGCCCCTTCCCCGGCGACGAGCCGCACCGCGAGCGCAGCGGCATGTTCCTCGCGCTCAACACGGGCAAGCGCAGCGTCACGCTCAACCTCAAGACGGCGACCGGGCGCGCGATCCTGCTGCGGCTCGCCGAGCAGGCCGATCTCGCCGTCGAGAGCTTCCGCCCGGGCACGCTCGAGCGCCTCGGCATCGGCGACCCGGCGCTGCGCGAGGCCAACCCCGCGCTCTCGCTGGTGCGCATCTCCAACTTCGGGCAGGACGGGCCCTACCGGGACTTCCGGGCCGACGACATGCTCGCCTACGCGATGGGCGGGGTGCTCTCGATCACGCTGATGGAGGGCCGAGAGCCGGTGAAGCTCGGCATCTACGCCCCGCTCTTCCTCGCGGGCGGCGTCGTCGCGGCGTACGCCTTCGGCGCACTGACGGGCGGACGCCGCAGCGGCCACGGCGAGCGCGCCGACGTCTCGCTGATGGAGGTGCTGGCTGGCTCGATGGACCGCGGAGGCACCAACCTGCTCTCGGCGCAGTACACGGGCGCGCTCGGCCACGGGATCGCCTCGACGAGCAGCGTCTCGCTGCCGAGCGGGGCCTACCCCTGCAAGGACGGCTACGTGCACATCAACGCATCGATCCGCTGGTGGGACCGGCTCTGCCGCCTCCTCGGCCGGCCCGACCTGATCGATGATCCCGAGTACGTCGACCACCTCGACGACCCCGCGCTCGCGCCGAAGGTCGACGCGCTGTTCCTGCCCTGGGTGCTCTCGAAGACGAAGCGCGAGGCGATGATGGAGGCGCAGGCCCACGGGCTGGGCGCGACGGCGATCTACACGATGGAGGACCTGCGCAGCGACCCCCACGTGCGCGGGCGCGGCTACTTCCAGCGCCTCGACCACCCCGCCGCCGGACCCCTCGAGTACTTCGGCCCGCCCTTCGCGCTGCACGGCACGCCCGTACAGCTGCGCCCCGCGCCGCTGCTCGGCCAGCACACCGTCGAGGTGCTGGGCGGGCTCGGCTACAGCCGCGAGCAGATCGTGCGGCTGCGCCAGCGGAACGTCGTCTGATGGCGGCCGCGCCGTCCTCGGGGCTGCCGCTGGAGGGCGTGCGCGTGCTCGCGCAGGCGATCGTCTGGGCGGGACCGTTCGGCTCGATGATCCTCGCCGACCTCGGCGCGGAGGTGATCGAGGTCGAGTCGATCCGGCACCTCAACCCGACGCGCACCTTCTACCGCCACATCTCGCCGCTGCAGCGCGAGGGCAACACCGGCGCGGGCATCGCCAACCGCGACACGAGCGAGGGGTTCTGGAACCGCTACACCTTCTTCAACTACAGCAAGCGCGCCCACAAGAGCGTCACGCTCGACCTGCACAGCGAGCGCGGGCACGAGCTGTTTTTGGATCTCGTACGCCACTCGGACGCGTTCATCGAGAACAACGCGGAGGGCGTCGTCGCGAGCCTCGGGATCGACTGGCCAACGCTCTCCGGGGTGAACCCGCAACTGATCATGATCCGCTTCCCCGGCTTCGGCCTGAGCGGCCCCTACCGCGACTTCAAGGGCTTCGGGGCCGCGATGGAGGCGCTGGCCGGCCACACCGCGATCCGCGGCTACCGCGACGCCGACCCCTCGCAGACGCCGCCCACCTACCACGCCGACCCCAACGCCGGTGCGCACATGGCCTTCGCCCTGCAGACCGCGCTCTACCAGCGCGAACGCACCGGCGAGGGGCGGCTCGTCGAGCTGTCGCAGTCGGAAGCCGTGATGCACCACGTCTCGCACGCCTGGATGGACCACGAGCTAAACGGGCGGCTGCAACCGCACTGGGGCAACCGTCACCCCTCGATGGCCCCGTACGGCATCTTCCCCGCCGCCGAGGAACCGGGCGTGGAGCATGAGCTCCAATCTTATGTCGCACTCGCCGTCCCCGGCGATCGCGCCTGGGCGGCGCTCTGCGAGGCGATGGGCGAGCCGGAGCTGGCCTCGGAAGAGCGTTACGCCGATGTCGTCTCACGCTACCGCAACCAGGACGAGCTGGAGCCGCGCATCGAGGCGTGGACGCGGCAGCACACGGCGCGCGAGCTGATGCTGCTGCTGCAGGGCGCGGGTGTGCCCGCGGCGATGGTCAACCGCCAGACGCTGATGCACGGCGACTCACAGCTGCAGGCGCGAGGCTTCTTCGAGCCGATCACCCACCCCGAGGCCGGCACGCACCTCTACCCCGGCCCGCTCGCCCGCTTCTCGGAGCAGCCGCTGAGCCCGGTGCGCGGCCCCGCCCCTACCCTCGGCCAGCACAACCACGAGCTGCTCTGCGGCCTGCTCGGCCTCAGCGAGGCCGAGTACGAACGCCTCGAGGCAGACGGCGTCATCGGCACCGTCTACACCGAGGACGCGACGTAGCAGGGCGGCTCTAGCCGTCCGGCGGTGCTCCCACGTTCGCGGCGGCCAAGGGCTAGCGGCGACTGCCCTTCATACTCTCGTCCATGTATTGAGACTCGAGGTCGTACAACAGGCAGACGATCTCTCGATCATCGATGTCGTCCCAGGAGCCCTGGGTTGGGTTGAAGGTGGCGATGTCCAGTATGGAATCGAAATAGGGCCGATCCACGTAGTCCTCGAAGAACGCAAAGCAAAGGTCGAAGGCGACTTGCTCGATACGAGCGGTCCCCGGGAAGGGGGCGTCGTTCCCGGCCGGGTGCTCAACGACCGCGAAGACCTCGAGCTCGTGCGGTTCGTCACACGGAATCTTGTCGACATCCGAGAACTCAGCACCCCGCGGCTCGTCGAGGCAGTCTCCAACTTCCAGGGAGAACGCCGAACCCTGCCCACAACTCACGGCGAGGACGCAGGCAAGGCCCAGCAGCACGGCCGCGAAGGATTTCATACAGTCGCCTCTTTCATCCCGCAACAACAATAGTCATAGCAACCTCGCACTATCCAGGCAACCTGAGTAGGGCGGATTGGCGCCCGCAGCGCGCCGCCGCCCGGCATCGCGCGCCCCGCGCGGCGCTACACTGGATCGCATGACCGAGTCCGCCGTGCTCGAACAGGCGAGGGCGCTTCCGGAGCGGCCCGGCGTCTACCTGATGAAGGACGTCCGCGGGCAGGTGCTCTACATCGGCAAGGCGCGCCGGTTGCGCTCGCGCGTGCGCTCCTACTTCGGCTCCGGCCGCAGCATGGAGCGCCGCATCCACGCGCTCGTCGAGCAGATCGTCACCCTCGACCACGTCGTCACCAGCAACGAGGCGGAGGCGCTGCTGCTGGAGGCCACGCTCGTCAAGCGGCACCAGCCCGTCTACAACGTCCGGCTCAAGGACGACAAGCACTACCCCTACCTCAAGGTGGACGTGCAGGAGGACTGGCCGCGCGTCACCATCACCCGCCGCGTCGAGCAGGACGGCGCCCGCTACTTCGGCCCCTACGCCTCGGCGGGCTCGGTGCGGCGCACGCTCGACGTGGTGAAGAAGCTCTTCCCCTGGCGCTCCTGCACGAAGACGATTACCGGCACCGACCCCCGCCCCTGCCTCGATTACTACATCAAGCGCTGCATCGCGCCCTGCACCGCCTACTGCACGGCCGAGGAGTACCGCGCGGTCATCGACCAGACCCTGCTCTTCCTCGAGGGCCGCAGCAGTGACGTGCTGAGGCACGTCGAGGAGCAGATGCACGAGGCCGCCGACGGTCTCGAGTTCGAGCGGGCCGCCCGCCTGCGCGACCAGGCCGAGGCGATCCGCCGCGTCACCGAACGCCAGCGCATGGCGACCACGAACGCCCTCGACGCCGACGTCTTCGCGCTCGCGCGCGGCGACGACGAGGCCTGCGTGCAGGTCTTCTTCGTGCGCGGCACCGTCGTCGCCGACACGGACTCGTTCATGCTCGACGGCGCCCGCGAGGCGCCCGACGCCGGCGACGGCGAGATCCTCGGCGCGTTCCTCGCGCAGTTCTACGAGTCGGCGACCTACGTGCCGCGCAGCGTGCTGCTCTCGCAGGCTCCGGCCGACCGCGAGCAACTGCGCGAGGCGCTGCGCGCGCAGCGGGGCGGCGCCGTCGAGATCGCCGTGCCCGAGCGCGGCGAGCTGCGCGCCCTCGTCGCCACCGCCGAGGAGAACGCACGCGAGGCGCTGGCGATGCACCGCGTGCGCTGGCTCGCCGACCGCGACAAGACCGCCGCCGCGCTCTCCACCCTGCAGGACGAGCTTGACCTGCCCGAGCGGCCGCGCCGCATCGAGTGCTACGACATCTCGACGATCCAGGGCAGCGACACGGTCGCCTCGATGGTGGTCTTCGAGGACGGCCGTCCTCGCAGCGACCAGTACCGCCGCTTCCGCATCCGCAGCGTCGAGGGCCAGGACGACTTCGCCTCGATGCGCGAGGTGCTGACCCGCCGCTTCAAGCGCCTCGCCGAGCGGCTCACGACGGAGCGCGAGCAGGACGGCGGGGAGGTGACCGAATCCGAGGCGACGGACGCGGCCGAGGCGGCGCCGTGGGACACGGCGCCCGGCCTCGTCGTCATCGACGGCGGGCGCGGGCAGCTCGGCGCGGCGCTCGACGTGCTGCGCGACCTCGGGCTCGGCGACGTCCCCGCCTGCGGCCTGGCCAAGCGCGAGGAGGAGATCTACGTCGCCGACCTCGCAGAGCCGGTGCGCCTACCGCGCACCTCGCAGGCGCTCTA